>JBOHIG010000279.1:0-5336 GCA_050725815.1 Xanthobacteraceae bacterium | reverse complement strand
GAGGCCACCGCACGGATAGGGCTTGAATCGGTAGCGCCCGCTGACGAGATCGTAGCGGCTGCCGAAATCCTTGAAGCCGTCGAGCGACACCTCGACGCCGCGCGAGAACGACTGGAAATAGCCGTTGCGCCCTTCGAATACCGCCGCGTTGGCGGTGTAGCCGCTCTTGCCCAGCACCGCTGCGAGCACGCCGTTGCGGGCGGCATTGCCGCAATGCAGCGGCTTGGTCATGGTGCCGAAATTCTGCGTCACGCCGCTGGCGAGCGACACCGCGATGCCCATGACGTTCGGGATATCCTTCGCCGGCACCTTCATCAGCTTGGCGCAGGCCGCCGCCGCCGCCAGCACGCCGACCATGCCGGTCGAATGCCAGCCGTCGAACAGCGGCCCGTTCTGGTCGGTGCGCACGATCCGCGACGCCACCTCGGCGCCGACGATGTAGGCCGCGACGGCCTCCGCCGGCGTCGCCTTGGTCGCCTCGGCGACGGAAAGGATCGCGGGGACGAGCGCCGCGATCGACTGCGCGCGATAATAGGTGACGTCGTAGTCCATGGCGTGCGTCGCGACGCCGTTCGCCAGCGCGGCGAGTTGCGGCGACGCACGCAGCGACGTGCCGACGACGGTAGCGGCCGGCGCCGAGCCTTCCGCCTTCACCATCTCCTGGATCAGGTGCGAGGCTTCCTCGCCGCTGCCAGCGATCATCACGCCGAGCGTATCGACGAACACTGCCCGCGCGCGGTCGATCACCGGTTGCGGCGCATCCTTCAGCTCGAATCCGGCGACGAACTCCGCAATCGTCTGGCTGATCCGCCTCGCGTCGCTTGCGCCCACCTTGGCCTTGCCCTTCTTCTTCGATTCCTGCGCGAGCGCGGGAGCGGCCGCGCCCAGCACCGTCAGCGCGCTGACGCCGAGAAACAATCTGCGATCGAGTGCATGCGCCTTATCACGCTTTGTCATTGCGGTTCCTCCCTTGACGGCCGAGTGTCCGGCTTTTCCGCCTCGAAGGAAACCGAAAAGAAGCAGCGCGGTGTACGGCGGAAACGAAAGCGGGCGCCCGCCCGGGACGCCGCCTCAAAGCGAAAGGGAAGCCTTTACGTGATGAAGAAATCCGCGTTGGTGATCGCGAGGTTCTTGGCGATGGTGGCGAAGACGATGGCCGACTTCGAGCCGGTGCCGTCGGCGTCGAACAACAGCGTGCCGCCGGCCTTGTTGTAGATGACGCGGTCATTGGCGTCGTGCGCGGCAGTGCCGGTGTGGAACGCGGTCGACGCCAGCTTGCCGGTCGCCAAGCCTTTGAATACCGAATTCTCAAGCTGGATGGTGTCGTTCGGCGCCGAGAAGTCGACGATCTTGTCGCGGTTGGCCGTGATCAGCGCGGCATCGAACCGGAACGTATCCTTGTTCGCGCCGCCGGTGAGCGTATCCCTGCCGGCATCGCCGTCGAGCAAATCGTTGCCGGATTCCCCAAGCAGCGGATCGTTGCCGAGCCCGCCGTTCAATGTATCGTTGCCGGTCCCGCCGCGGGTGGCATCGTTGCCGGCATCGCCGTTGAGAACGTCGTTGCCGGCATCGCCGAACAGCGGATCGTTGCCGAGCCCACCTCTGAGCGTGTCGTTGCCGGAACTGCCGCGCAACACATTGACTGCGGAATTGCCGGTGATGACATTGGCGAGCGTGTTGCCGACGCCATTGATGTTGACGAAGCCGGTGAGGGTCAGGTTCTCGACGTTGCTGCCGAGAACGAACGATACCGTGCTCGACACCAAATCGGCGCCGCCGCCGGCAAGCTCCGTGACGGTGTCGCCGGCGCCGACAATGTACGTGTCATTGCCTCCGAGGCCGGCCATCGAGTCACTACCACCAAGGCCGTTGAGAACATTCGCCGCGGCATTGCCGGTGAGGATGTTGGCGAGCGCATTGCCGGTGCCGCTGACAGCGCTTCCGGTCAGCGTCAGCCGTTCGACATTGTCGCCGAGCGTGAACGAGACCGCGCTCTGCACGGTGTCGGTACCGTTATTGAAACCCTCGAACACCCCATCGCCGGCATTGTCGATCACATAGGTATCGTCGCCCTGCCCGCCATACATGGCGTCGGCGCCGGCGAGGCCGTTCAGGGTATCGCTGCCCCCGAGCCCGTTGATCTCGTCCGACACGAAGTCATGGCCGAACAGCGTCTCGCCGTTTTCGGTCCCGGTGATCGAGCCGTCCCGCATGTCGATGATCTGCATGCGAACGCCGCCGACCGAGGTATCGCCGCCGGTGTTGCCGTTGTCGGTCCAGGCAATGAGCAGCCGGCCGTCGGCCAGCACCGTGATGGTGGGAGAACGTTGAATCCCAGTGGTCGACGTGTTGACCAGGAATTCGGGGCCGGTCTTGTTACCCACGGCGTCGAACGCCTGGCCGCGAATTTCATCGGCGCTGCGATAGACCGCAACGAACCCGCCGTCCGGAAGCGCCACCAGCGACGGCGCGTTCTGGAACCCCTGCGTCAGCGTATTCACGGTGAATTCGCCGCTGACCTCGTTGCCGGAGGCATCGAACAACTGCGCGCGAACGGCGTTCGAGTCATTGTCCGGAAAGCCCTGGTTGCTGTCCGACCAGGAGACCAGGAAGCCGCCATTGGCGAGCGCCAGGACATCGGGCCCGCTGGGACCCGATGGCGCATCGGCGATGGTGACGTTGCCGCCGTTCAGGGCGCCGTTGGCGTCGATGCGCTGGAAGACGATCTGACTGGAATTGTCGAGCCAGACCGCGGCAAAGCTCCCGTCGTTCAGCGTCGCAATCGCAGGATCGGTCTGAACAGTGACGCCGCCGGCGACCGTGATCACACCGCCGACCGGGGCACCGGCCGCGTCGAAGCGCTGGGCATGGATGTCCGACGTGCCGGATTGGGTGTCAAGGTAGGCGACGATGAACCCGCTACCTGCGATCGGCGCAATGTCGGGGTCAACCTGTGTGTTGGCGATCCCCAACACGCGGTCGGTGAGGTCGACCGCCTCGCCATCGGCCTCGAAGCGGCGGAAGCGGATGTCGGTGCCGGTGCCATTGGCGCCGGAGGAATCTCGCCATGCGACCGCGAAGTCGCCGTTGGAAAGGAGCGTGACCGTCGTTTGAAGCTGAGCGCCAACGGTGGTGGTATTGACCAGGGTTTCGCCACCCGCCTTGTTGCCGAAGGCGTCATACCGCTGCATCTTGATCGATGCGCTGTCACCGTCGCCGCCGGCCGCGTCGTTGTCATGCCAGACTACGACAAAGCCGCCGTTCGGCAGCGCGGCGACGGTCTGATCCTCCTGAAGACCCGTCGTGTTGGTGTTGACGAGCTGCTCGCTGCCCCATTTGCGGATGGTCATGGTCGCATGCTCCCTGTTGGGGACCTCAGTTGAGCATCAATTTCCCGCGAAGTTGGCCCCGTTCCGTTTGGAGCATCTGAACGATGCTATCACAACTTGCAGTCGCCAGCGCGTTGACACCCCGGCCGGGGGGCCTACATTAGAGGTTCTTCCGAGGGGTGCCGGCCTTAAGCCGGCTGAGATCGCGCTGGTTCCGTGCGAACACCCTTTGAACCTGATCCGGTTCGTACCGGCGAAGGGACAGGATCCGTGACCAATTCAATCTTCCTTGCCAAGCTGATGGGCCCGGTGATGCTGGCGGTCGGCATCGGCGTGTTCGTGAACGGCCAGGTCTACCGGGCGCTCGCCGACGAGTTCCTGCGCAGCCGCGCGCTGATCTACCTCTCCGGCCTCCTCACCATGACCGCCGGCATGGCGTTGATCCTCACGCATAATGTGTGGGTCGCGCGCTGGCCGGTGCTGATCACCGTGCTCGGCTGGGCGATGGCGATCGGCGGCGCGTTCCGCATCGTGGCCCCGCAAGGCACCGAGAAGCTCGGCCGCGCAGTGATCAAGAGCAAGATCGGGCTGACCCTTGCCGGCGCGATCTGGGTTGCCGCCGGCGCGGCGCTGTCCTTCTTCGGCTATCGCTGACAACCAACACGGACGCTCAACGGGAGCAATGCAATGAACGTGCACGACAACAAATTCGAAACCCCCAAGGTCACCACCGGCCCGCTGCCGGCGTCCAAGAAGGTCTATGCCCGGCCCGACACCGCGCCGGACCTGAAGGTGCCGGTGCGCGAGATCGTGCTGTCGGAAGGCGCCGGCGAGCCGAACCTGCCGGTCTACGACACCACCGGCCCCTACACCGACCCGAACGACGAAATCGACGTGGAGGAAGGCCTCGCGCGTCCCCGCACCGCCTGGGTGAAGGAGCGCGGCGGCGTCGAGGACTACGACGGCCGCGACGTGAAGCCCGAGGACAACGGCAATGTGAGCGGCAAGCACGCCGCACGCGTTTATCCGGTCGTGAACCGTCCGTTGCGCGCGCTCCCCGGCCAGCCGGTGACGCAGCTTGAATGGGCGCGCAAGGGCGTCATCACCAAGGAGATGGTCTACGTCGCCGAGCGCGAGAATCTCGGCCGCAAACAGCAGTTGGAGCGCGCGGAATGGGCGCAAGCCGACGGCGAGAGCTTCGGCGCGTCGGTGCCGCTGTTCATCACGCCGGAGTTCGTGCGCGACGAGGTGGCACGCGGCCGCGCCCTCATCCCGTCCAATATCAACCACGCCGAGCTGGAGCCGATGGCGATCGGCCGCAACTTCATGACGAAGATCAACGCCAATATCGGCAACTCGGCGGTCACCTCCTCGGTCGAGGAGGAGATCGAGAAGATGGTGTGGGCGATCCGCTGGGGCGCCGACACGGTGATGGACCTCTCCACCGGCCGCAACATCCACACCACGCGCGAATGGATCATCCGCAATTCGCCGGTGCCGATCGGCACCGTGCCGATCTACCAGGCGCTGGAGAAGTGCGACGGCGATCCGGTCAAGCTCACCTGGGAGCTCTACAAGGACACGCTGATCGAGCAGTGCGAGCAGGGCGTCGACTATTTCACCATCCACGCCGGCGTGCGGCTCGGCTACGTGCATCTCACCGCCAACCGCGTCACCGGCATCGTGTCGCGCGGCGGTTCGATCATGGCCAAGTGGTGCCTGGCGCACCACAAGGAGAGCTTCCTCTACACCCACTTCGACGAGATCTGCGACCTGATGCGCAAATACGACGTGTCGTTCTCGCTCGGCGACGGCTTGCGCCCGGGTTCGATCGCCGACGCCAACGACCGCGCGCAGTTCGCCGAATTGGAGTCGCTCGGCGAGCTCACCAAGATCGCGTGGGACCGCGGCTGCCAGGTGATGATCGAGGGCCCCGGCCACGTGCCGCTGCACAAGATCAAGATCAACATGGACAAGCAGCTGAAAGAATGCGGCGAGGCGCCGTTC
>JBOHIG010000278.1:0-3922 GCA_050725815.1 Xanthobacteraceae bacterium | reverse complement strand
GCATTACGGCTTCCGCCCGCTCGACCTGCCGACGCTGGCGGGAGGATTGAGCTGATGATGACAGTCATGGCGCTTGTGGCATGGCGTCGGCAGCGGATGCTGCGCGTCCCCTCCCCCGCTTGCGGGGGAGGGCTAGGGAGAGGGCAGGCAAACGAGAACCTCGATGGTTGACGCTTCCAAGACACCGAGCTGGCAGGTTTCGACGAAGCAGCGAACACGCGCGCGCACGTTGCGTCGCGATTCGACCGAGGCGGAGCGGATCGTCTGGAATGCCGTGCGTGCAAAACGGCTTAGCGGTGCAAATTTCAGACGGCAGACACCGATCGGTCCTTACATCGTCGACTTCGTGTGTCACGACGCCCATCTCGTCGTTGAGATCGACGGCGGGCAGCATTTCGAGTCGGAGCACATCAGGCGCGATGCGCGACGCGACGCTTTCCTGACATCGAAAGGCTATCGCGTGCTTCGTTTCAACAATCACGACGTGATGACGAACCGGCAAGGCGTGCTGGAGACGATCGCGGCGGCCGGCGAACATGCCCTTTCCCCACCCCTCCCCCGCTCGCGGGGGAGGGAGCAGGCCGAGTCTGGAGTTCAGTCCGTGCCACAAGCGAGGTAGGGCCGATGAAATTCACCCTTTCCTGGCTCAAGGAGCATCTCGACACCGACGCGCCGGTCGCGGCGATCGCCGACAAGCTCACCATGATCGGGCTCGAGGTCGAGAACGTCGAGGACAAGGGCAAGGCGCTGGCGCCTTTCACCATCGCGCGCGTGGTGTCGCGCGAGCAGCACCCCAACGCCGACCGGCTCAGCGTCTGCATGGTGGACACCGGGGCCGGCGATCCGGTGCAGGTCGTGTGCGGCGCGCCCAATGCGCGCGCCGGCATGAAGGGCGTGTTTTCGCCGCCCGGCACGTTCATTCCCGGCAAGAACATCACGCTCGGCGTCGGCACCATCCGCGGCGTCGAGAGCCGCGGCATGCTGGTGTCGGAGGCGGAGCTTGAGATTTCCGACGACCACGACGGCATCATCGAGCTGCCGGACGACGCGCCGGTCGGCACGCCCTACGCGACCTGGGCCGGGCTCGACGATCCGGTGCTCGACGTCAGCATCACTCCCAACCGGCCCGACTGCACCGGCGTTCACGGCATCGCGCGCGACCTGGCCGCCGCCGACATGGGCACGTTCATCGACAAGGCCATCAAACCGGCGCTGGGGTCCGGAGCCTGCCCGCGCAAGGTGACGCTCGACTTTGGCACGACACCCTCGCTGTGCCGCGGCTTCGCCTTGCGCATGGTGCACGGCGTCAGGAACGGCCCCTCGCCCGACTGGCTGCAACGGCGGCTCAAGGCGATCGGCCTGCGACCGATCAATACGCTGGTCGACATCACCAATTTCGTCACCTACGACCGCGGCCGGCCGCTGCACGTGTTCGACGCCGCCAAGGTGCGCGGCAATCTCGTGATCCGCCGCGCGCGCAACGGCGAAACCTTGCTGGCGCTCGACGGTAAGACCTACACGCTCGACGATACCATGTGCGTCATCGCCGACGAGACGGGACCGGAATCGCTTGCCGGCATCATGGGCGGCGAGGCCTCGGGCTGTGACGGGAGCACCACCGACGTGCTGATCGAATCGGCGCTGTGGGAACCGCTCAACATCGCGCAGACCGGACGCAAGCTCGGCATCAATTCCGACGCGCGCTATCGCTTCGAGCGCGGCGTCGATCCGGCCTTCATGCTGCCGGGGCTCGAGCTGGCGACGAAGCTCGTGCTCGACCTCTGCGGCGGCACGGCGTCGGAGATCGTTGTCGCGGGCGACGTCGCGGTGCCGGAGCCGGTGATCGACTTCCCGCTTAGCGAGCTCAAGCGCCTCGCCGGCCTCGACGTGCCGCTGCCGGAGCTGCGCAGCGTGCTCGGCCGGCTCGGTTTCCTGGTCGCCGGTCAGGACAAGGCCGTCAAGATCGCGGCGCCCTCGTGGCGCCCGGACATTCACGGCAAGGCCGACATCGTCGAGGAGGTGGTGCGCATCGTCGGCGTCGATCGCGTGCCGGCGACGCCGTTCGACCGCGGCGACACGGCGCGCAAGCCGATCCTCACGCCGATCCAGGGCCGCACGCGCAAGGCCAAGCGCGCGCTCGCCGCGCGCGGCATGGTCGAGGCGGTGACCTGGTCGTTCGTCTCGAAAGCGCAGGCCGAGCTGTTCGGCGGCGGCAAGCCTGAGCTGGCGCTCGTAAATCCGATCGCGTCCGACCTGTCAGACATGCGGCCGAGCCTGCTGGCGGGCCTGATCGCGGCGGCCCAGCGTAATGCCGACCGCGGCTTCCGCGATGTCACGCTGTTCGAGGTCGGGCAGGTATTCCGCGGCGACCGGCCGGAAGACCAGTTCACCGCCGCGTCCGGCGTGCGACGCGGGCTGGCGAAAGCCTCGGGCGCAGGCCGGCACTGGTCGAGCCCGGCAACAGCAGTGGACCCTTTCGACGTCAAGGGCGACGCGCTCGCGGCGCTGGCCGCCGCCGGTGCACCGATACAGGCGTTGCAGATCGCGCCCGGCGGCCCGGCCTGGTTCCATCCCGGCCGTGCGGCGGCGATCCAGATCGGCCCGCAGAACGTGCTCGGACATTTCGGCGAGCTGCATCCGCTCGCGCTGGAGGCGCTCGGCGCCGAGGGACCGCTGGTCGGATTCGAGGTGATCCTCGAAAAAATCCCCGAGCCGAAGGCAAAGGCGACGCGCGCCCGGCCGCCGCTGGACTTGTCGCCGTTCCAGCCGCTCGATCGCGATTTCGCCTTCGTGGTCGATCGCGCGGTGAAAGCCGGCGATGTCGTGCGCGCCGCGCAGACCGTGGATCGCAAGCTGATCACCGGGGTGAGCGTGTTCGATGTTTACGAAGGCGCGGGCATCGAGCCCGGCAAGAAGTCGATCGCGATCGCGGTAACGATCCAGCCGCGCGAGAAGACCATGACAGACGAGGAGATCGAGGCGCTCGGCGGCAAGATCGTCGCCGAGGTGAGCAAGCGCACGGGTGGCGTGTTGCGGGGTTGATGGTGGCGTGCCCGCGAATGCTGCGGGCGCGGAGTTTTGCCGTGCCTATGCCGCCGACAACTTAGTTCATCAGCAAATCCGCGAACGCGAAGCCTTCGCGTTCCACCACCTCGCCGACCGTCACCGCGATCCTGTGCGACAACATCGGCCCCGCAGCAACGAAGGTGTGGAACTCACCCTTCTCACCGCATGGATCGGCCGCCACGGGCAGCTCGGCAAGCAACGCGCGATCCAGCCGCCGGCCGGCGAACGCGATCGGAAGCTGCTTGAGATCGACGCAGGCGAGATAGGTCTCGACGCCGCCGTCGATCATTTCGCGCGCAAGCGCCGCGGTCGGCCGTCCCCACAGCGGGAACACGGGCGCGATGCCGGTGCCGGCGAGCTTCTGCTCGCGATAGGCGCGCACGTCCTCCAGGAACAGATCGCCGAAGATCATCTGGGTCACGCCATCCGCCTTCACGCGCGCCAGCGCCTGCGCCATGCGCGCTTCGTAGACCTCGTTGGGACACGGGAAGGGTATCGGCACGATCACCGGCGGCAGGCCCGCGGCGTCAAGCTGCGCCGCCAGCAGTTCCTCGCGCACCCCATGCATGGCGACGCGCGCGAAGGTCTCGGTCACGGTCGTGAGCGCGCCGACGATCTCACAGTCGCCGCGGCGGCGCGCTTCGTGCAACGCCCAGGCCGAATCCTTGCCGCTCGACCAGGCGATCAATGCCTTCGGGCGCACGCTCATTGACCCCATGGCGAGAAGCCCGAGGGCGGCCGCGGCGGAGATTGCGGACGGGGCTGCCGCTTCGGACGCGGCTTGGGACGCGCCTTCGGCCGCTGCTGCGCCGGCGGCGGGCCTTCGAGCGCCTTCAGCGCCGCCGTGGCCGCGCGT
>JBOHIG010000277.1:0-42846 GCA_050725815.1 Xanthobacteraceae bacterium | reverse complement strand
GGTTGCTAGTGCCCCTTTGCTTCCGAAGTTCGTGTCGGAGAGTGCTGCCATGTATCACGAACTTCGGAAGCGGGGCACTAGAAACACTTGATTTTCGTCCCTGCACCCGTGCTAAAAGCCGATGCCGCGACGGTCGGCAATGTGCGGCACATCGACGTGCCGGCTTGCCAAAAATTAGAATGGTTCTAAGTACTTACGCGCGCCTGCTGGCTCCGTCAAGCGCGTTGGCGGGTCGGTAGGCGGACATGTTTCTCATCGAGGTTCGAGATGCCCGAAATTATCTTCACCGGACCGGCTGGGCGAATCGAGGGCCGGTACCACCCGGCACGCCAGAAGAATGCGCCGATCGCCATCGTGCTGCACCCGCACCCGCAGTTCGGCGGCACCATGAACCACCAGATCATCTACCAGCTCTACTACGCCTTCGTGCATCGGAACTTCTCGGTGCTGCGATTCAATTTCCGTGGCGTCGGGCGCAGCCAAGGCTCCTTCGATCACGGTCAGGGGGAGCTGTCGGATTCGGCGGCCGCGCTCGACTGGGCGCAATCGATCAATCCGGAGGCGCGCAGTTGCTGGATCGCCGGTTTCTCGTTCGGCGCCTGGATCGGAATGCAACTGCTGATGCGGCGGCCGGAGATTGAAGGTTTCATCTCGATCGCACCGCCCGCCAATCTGTACGACTTCTCGTTCCTTGCTCCCTGCCCGTCGTCCGGACTGATCATCCACGGCGACAAGGATGCGGTGGTGCCACATAAGGACGTGACTGGCCTTGTGGACAAGCTGAAGACCCAGAAGGGCATCGTGATCGATCAGAAAGTGGTGCCGGGCGCCAATCACTTCTTCGACGCCAAGATCGAATTGCTGATGCAGGCGGTCAGCGCCTATCTCGACAAGCGCCTCAAGATCGAGCGCAAGCCCGCCGCCTGATGGGCGGGCGCTCCTACGGCCGCGCGAGGACGCCGCCGGGCATAGGTTTCGCCACACCCGTCGTGGTCGGAAACGTCAGCGGCAATCCACGCAGGCTGCGGACCGCCAGATAGGCGAAGGCCTGAGCCTCAAGCGCATCCGCCGACCAGCCGATTGTTGCCGCTGTCGCGACCGGCGCCGGCGCAAGCTTTTCGGCAAGCATTCGCATCAAGGTCGGATTGCGCGTGCCGCCGCCGGCCACGATCCAACTTGCCGGTTTCCGCGCCAGAAGGACGAGGGCGCCTGCGATGGCGGCGGCCGTGATCGCGGTCAGCGTGGCCGCGCCGTCCTCGGTACTCCTGCCCGCGAGCTTGCCTTCCTCGGCGATCCAATGCCGGAAGGCGTTGCGGTCGAGCGACTTCGGCGGTCGCCGTGCAAAATAGGGATGCGCGAGCACGCGCGCGACGGCACTTTCGTCGACCTTGCCGGCGGCAGCAGCCCGTCCATCCGTGTCGTGCGGCGCCCCCGTGCGCAGCCGCAGAAAGTCGTCTATCAGCGCGTTGCCCGGCCCGATATCGAAAGCGAGAATGTCGTCATCATCGATGCAGGTGAGGTTCGCGACTCCCCCCAGATTGAGAACGCCGACCGGATGCGGCCGTTCGAGCATCCGTACCATCGCACGATGGAAGACGGGCACCATCGGCGCCCCCTCCCCGCCGGCGGCCACATCGGCGGCCCGGAAATCATAGACCACCGGAATACCGAGCCGGCTCGCGAGCGCACGTCCATCGCCAAGCTGAACCGTCAGGCGCCGCTCCGGATCGTGCACCACGGTCTGGCCGTGGAACCCGACCACTGCGACGTCGGCGGCGGACATGCCGTTCGCGGCCAGAAAAGATTCGAACGCCTCGGCATGAATCCCTGTCAGCAGCCCCTCTGCCTCGGCTAGGACGTCCGGCCGGTGGCCGCGATCGCCGAGATTGGTGGCGGCCGAAATCGCCCGCCGCAGCACCGCGCGCTCCCCCTCGCTATAGGCGCGGTAGCCGGTCGGCCCGAGCCGCCCGATCGCTTCGCCGTCGGTATTGATGACCGCGACATCGATTCCGTCGTAGGAGGTGCCGCTCATCAGGCCGATGGCCGAGAGCATTGTCATCGCGCGGCCTCGTTTAAATCCCTTGCCAGACCTGTTACACCACCGGCCCCATACAGGCGATATGACCGTGCCATGAGCGGCTACAAGTCCGATTTCCTAAACGTTCTCGCGGCCCGCGGGTTCATTCACCAAATCTCCGAGCCGGAGGATCTGGACGCGCGCGCGCGCAACTCGACAATCACGGCCTATATCGGATTCGATTGCACGGCGCCTTCGCTCCACGTCGGCTCGCTCCTCCAGATCATGATGCTGCACTGGATGCAGCAGACCGGTCACCGGCCCATTGCGCTTATGGGTGGCGGCACCACGCGCGTCGGCGACCCTTCCGGCAAGGATAAAGGCCGCAAGATCCTCACCGAGACGGATATTGCGAACAACCTCAAGGGTATCCGCACAATCTTTTCAAAATTCCTCACGTTCGGCGACGGGCAGCGCGACGCCATCATGGCCGACAACGCCGATTGGTTGAACGCGCTGAACTATATCGACTTCCTGCGCGACGTGGGCCGGCATTTCTCGGTCAACCGGATGCTCAGCTTCGATTCGGTGAAGCTGCGTCTCGACCGCCAGCAGGAGCTCTCGTTTCTAGAATTCAACTACATGATCTTGCAGGCCTACGACTTCGTGGAACTGCACCGGCGGAACGGTTGCATCTTGCAGTTGGGCGGCTCCGATCAATGGGGCAACATCGTCAACGGCATCGATCTCGGCCGGCGGATGCTCAATGCGCAGTTGTTCGCGCTGACCTCGCCGCTGATCACGACCTCCTCCGGCGCGAAGATGGGCAAGACGGCGGCGGGCGCGGTGTGGCTCGACGCTGCGCTGCTGAGCCCCTACGAATATTGGCAATACTGGCGCAACACCGAGGATGCCGACGTTGCCCGTTTCCTGAAGCTCTTCACCGTCCTGCCGCTCGAGGAGATCGGCCGGCTGGCGGTGCTGAAGGACCAGGAGATCAACGAGGCCAAAAAAATCCTGGCGACGCAAGCGACCGCCCTTGTTCACGGCCGCGCAGCCGCCGATGAGGCTGCCGAAACCGCGCGACGCACCTTCGAAGAAGGTGCGCTCGCCGAAACATTGCCAACCGTCGAGCTTCCGCGCGCAAGCTTGGAGCCCGGACTCGGCGTGCTGGCTGCCTTCGTCAGGGCCGGGCTTGTGTCATCCAACGGCGAAGCGCGCCGGCTCGTCAAAGGCGGCGGCATCCGGGTGAATGACGCGACCGTCGCCGACGAGAAGATGGTGCTCACGGGCGCGAACGTGACGGCCGAAGGCGTCATCAAGCTGTCGCTTGGCAGGAAGAAGCACGTCTTGCTGAAACCGGTTTAGAGCGGCGGAAAGCGCTATCGGATCGGTTCGGCGTAGCTCTGCGGCTGGGCACCGGTCGGGAATTCGAAGAACTTCCGCATCAGGCCCGGGGCCACCACCGAGATCGGATTGACGCGCAGGACGGGCGCGCCGGGCGTGCCCACAATCTCGTATGTCAGGCCGACCAGCCCCTCGTTACTGCCGCCGCCCAGGAAAATTCCGAAGACCGGAATCTGCCCGAACATATTGTTGAGACCGAAGAACGGCACGAAGGTGCCGCGCATGCGGACCTCTTCGCGAAGGTAGTCGATGTGGCCTTCCGCGGTCGCTCCAATCACCGGCCCGCGCACGATGCCTTCGCGGATCGCGATGCGGCCGTGCGAGCGCGTGAACTCGACCCGCATGCGCGAAAACTCGACGCCGGGGCCCGGAGCGCCGCGGGCCGCTCCGGGATCGGCAGCGCCAGCGGCAACGCGTTCCAACGCCGGCTCGCCGCGGACCGTGAAATTGCGAATGTTCAGGATGCCGTCTTGCGGAATCTGATTGGCAGTGGGCGGATCCATCGCCACCCACATCTCGCCGCCATATATCTTGGGATAGGTATCGGTGAAGCGGAAGAAGGCGCCAGCGTCCTTGGTCTCGACATAGATGACATTGCGGCCGCCGGCCCGCCCACGCAGGTCGCCGATGATCGGCGTGTCGCGCCCCAGCTTCGCGCTCAATGCAAAGCTCTGAATCGCGCCGTTGCGGCGCGACATTCTCAGATCGACGCCGCGGAGCGTTTCGCCGTGATGGCCGGCCACCGTGCCGACTTTGACGTCGATATCCATGTCCGCTTGCTTTGGCGTCTTCTTCTTGGTCTTCTCGGCTGCGACGGGCCCCGCCATCGATGACTTGATGAAGCCGCGGCCGTCATAAATTTCGCCCCGCACCATGACGCGCAGCACGCCCTCGGGTCCGCGCTCGGCCTTGAGCAGGGCCTTGTCGCCATCCGACAGGTTGAAGACCGGCAGGTCCGCGGCGATGACGTCGCCGTCGGCATCGATCTCGACCATTCCCCGCACCGACGTTCCGGACCCTTCGATCACGATGTCCTCGAAGCGGATCGCTTCGGTCCTGTTGACAACGGTGAAGCTTGCGCGCGCGGCCCTGCCAGCCGGCTTCGTCCAGCCCGGAAGCAGGCGGTCGATGCGTGCCTGGGTAAGGTCGGCCTCGACCGAATATCGACTTTCGCCGCCCTCGAGCGGGACCCGGCCATGAATCTTCACCGGCATCGGCCCTCCGACATAGCCGGTCAGATCGTAGCCAAGCCGCGTGCGCGCACGCTCGTCGAGGATTGCCTGCACGCGGACTTCCGCTTCGGGTTCTGCGCGCGTCTTGCGATAATCCAGCGAGGCCGGAATGCCGTTGATCTTCACATCGCCTTTGATCTGATAACCCTGCGTGTCGGCACGAACGCGCAGTGTCGCCGCCTCCACCTTTTGACCGAGCACGAGCCGCTCGGCGGCAAAGTTCGAAACGTCCAGATACATTGCGTACTTCGTGGAACCCGGCGGCAGATCGTCCTTGAGCGGCAGGCCGAGCACGATATGGGCCACCAGCGTGCCGCGGCTTGTAGCCGCGTCGATCGGCGAGCCGGCGAATTCCCGCAACCGTGGCAGGTTGAGCAATTCGGCCGCTGCCGACACCGGACCGTCGAGCCTGAAGCGCACGCGCGCGGGCGGGGCGTCGCCGTAGGTGTCGGGGACTTCGAACAGCCCACTCGAAATCGCCAGTTTGCGCCCCTGCGAGATTTCGATGTTTCCGCGCCCGACTGTGACCTTGGCGGTACGGCCGGTAATGCGCACATTGACGTCGGCGTCGCGAATTGACGGCAACCCTTCGACCGGGAGGATCTCGGCGCCGTTACCCGCGATCTCGATCGCAAGACCGTCTTCCGGGATCGGCGGTCCGACCGTCTTGAGCGACGCGAGCGTTGTGTTCGTTGCGATCAGCACACGCTCGACGGTTCCGCCGATCATGTGACTTTCGACCCAGGCGCGCACCTTCGGGCTGATGAAGCTCGGCCACAGGAGTTTCATGGCGGCAACCGACATGCGCGTGCCGGCAATGCCCAAAGCCAACCGCGGCTCGTCGCCCGAATAGTCGAGCCCGCCCGAGACCGCGAGCCCGACCTCCGCGTTACCGATATCGCCCTGCTCGACCGCGATTCGCCGCTCGTCGGTGTCGATGCGCAGGCGCAACAGGAAGCGATTGAGGATCAGCGGTTTCGGATCATTCGCCGCCGAGGCGAGCACGACGGTGCCGCCGGCGATCTTGAGTCCCCAGACCCCGGTGCCCGCGCGCGGCGCATCGAGTTGGGCCAGCAACGTGATGCGGTTGCCGCCAGAGATGATCTGGAAAGGCATCACCAGCATGCGGCGCATGGAATCCCAATCGAGCGTGAATTCGGCCCGGTCGATGGCGATCTTTGCCAGCGGCTCGTCGAGATCGATGATGAACCCCTTCTCCATGAGGATGCGGCCGTCGAGCATGACGGGCAGCCCATCGGGTCCGATCTCGGCACGGATGCGCGCCGATACCGGCATATCGGGTTCGAACCGTCCCTGGCCGATGCGCAGCGCCAGCAGCAGGTCCTTTGCCGGCAACTTATGCGTCACAACCTCGACCACGCGGTGGCCGCGTTCGTTGCGTGTCACCGTGGCCCGCAGCATCCATGGCGCATCGGTGGATTCCGAGCTGACGGTCAGGGCGATGCTGCCGGGCCGCGGCCGCGTCAAGCTGAGATTGATGTCGTCGAACGTCCACTGCTTGCCGTTACGTCGATCGTCGACGGTGAGATTGCCGTTCTTGAGGCCCAGTTCGCTGAGGTCATGGCCGTCGAGGCCAGTTGCGCCAAGCCCATCGATCCAGCCGAGCAACGCGGCGAAATCCGGCAACGCGGCGCGCGCGGCCTGTGGCTGCGACGATGACGGCTCGACGACTGCCGGAGCAGCAGCAATTCCGGCACGCACCGGCGATTGCGCGACCGACGCGGTCACGAAGGGCCGCTTGTTGGCGCCAGCGAACACCGTGACCCTGCCATCCGGCTCTATGCGCACCTGCATCTCGGCGCCGACCAGGCTCAGCCGCTCGGCGCGTACCCGGCCGGTAAGCAAGCTCGAACTCGACAGGCCGACTTCGGCCTTGGGTGCGCTGGCGACGATGGCACCCTTCGCATCGCGCACGATAATGTCGCGAATGCGCAATGCGGTGCGTCCGGCCGCATCCCGTTCGATCTGGGCGCCGCCGACTGCGATGCGGTGCTCGCTGCCGAAATTCTCCTCGATGGCGGAGGTCAGCCAGGGCGTAGCGAGGTCGAAATCGATCGGTCCGCTTGCGAGGCGCCACCACAGCGCCATGACCCCGATCATCACCAGAGCGGCCATGGTCGCAGCGATGTAGGTCAGTCTGCGCCAGCGGGCCCATAACCGGTGAAACGTCAGCCGCCAGCAGTCGAGACCTAATTCAGCGGGAGTCGGAGTGGTGCGCCCTCGCGTCCCGCCTCCGAGAGCGGACGCCCCGCGCTCCAGCAGGTCCAGTTGGATACTGGCTTCCAGCTTGCGGAGCTGTGTGATGTTCGGACTCTTGTTCTGATCCGCCATGCCCCGCCCAGGCGTCCCCTCGACCGCCAAGCTCGCCGCACTCCCGCGACGAGCCGGAATCTTTCGCCGGGCCAAACGATTCGCGCGAAAATCGTTCGACCTTCCAGCACTCTCCCGCGTATCGTTTAACCTTTCATTGACCGCGGAAAAGGGACGAAAGGAAGGCATATGGGGAAAGCATTCACAATAGGCGCCATGGCCCCGGCCTTCACGCTGCCGCGCGACGGCGGCGGAACTGTTTCCCTCAGCGATTTCAAGGGCCGCAAGCTCGTTGTTTACTTCTATCCGCGAGCGGACACCCCGGGCTGCACCCGCGAAGCGATCGATTTCTCGAAGTTGCGCGCGCAGTTTGCAAAGACCGAGACGGACATCCTTGGGGTGTCAGCGGACCCCGTAAAGGCGCAGGACGCGTTCAAGAAGAAGCACAAGCTCACCGTCGACCTGTTGTCCGACGAGGAGCGCGCGATGCTCAGGGCCTATGGAGCCTGGGGCAAGAAATCCATGTACGGCAAGACCTTCATGGGGATTCTTCGCAGTACGGTGCTAATCGGCGGGGATGGCCGGATCGCTCGCATCTGGCCGAAGGTGAAGGTGGACGGCCATGCCGCCGAGGTTTTAGCAGCCGCCAAGGAGCTGTAGTCCGGCGACGTTCCCTATGAACACGAGAGTCTTGCTGCATGAGTTTCCGCAACCTCCCGGTTGGGGAAAAATTAACTATGTCGGGGTTCAATCCAGCCGTTTAGCGCCGGCGAGTTGGGACCGATGCCGGCGGGGAAGCGTCAATGCCTCACCGGCGAGTGTCAGCGCATCACGATCCGGGCGTTCGTCACGGCCGTTCATCCGATCCCCGGGGACACCGCGCCGCGGCTTTGCCGCGGCAGGCGGACTATACGCTGGTGCATGCCGGACGGCAGCTCCGGCTGGGCCCGATCGCGTTCTGGGTCGTGGTTGGTTCACTGGTCGTCATGGGATTGTGGACGATCACGACAGCAACGTATTTTGCCTTCCGTGACGACGTCCTCACCGGCCTCATCGCCCGGCAGGCCGAAATGCAGTTCGGCTACGAAGATCGCATCGCGGAATTGCGCGCCCAGGTCGACCGCATTTCAAGCCGCCAGCTTCTCGACCAGGAGCAATACGAGCAGAAGCTCGATCAGATGCTACGCAAGCAGAGCGTGCTGGAATCGCGCGCCGCCACGCTCAGCGGCTTTACGGGCATCGTCACCGGAACGATCCGCTCGCCCGGCCGCGGCGAGCCGGCGCGCAAGGGGCCGCCGCGGCCGCCCCAGATCAATGACCGGTCCAGCATCGCGGATCCGCCTACCCGCATGGCGATGCGACCGATGCGGACAGAGGCCGCGGCACGAGCGGCCGGCGTCGGCAACACCCTTGCGCATCTACAAAGCTCGCTCGATCGTGTCGAGGCGGCACAGACGGCGGTGCTTGTGTCAATCGAACAGGGCTACAACAGCCGGGCACAACGGATCGCAGGCGTTCTCGCCGATCTTGGCGTTGGCAATCGGCGCATCCGCACGCACAGCCAGGAGGCAATCGGCGGCCCTTTGATCGCTGCGCGTCCGCGCGTCGATGCGGACCCGTTCGAGCATCATGTCTACCGCGTCGGCATCGCGCGCGCCCAGCTTGATCGCCTCACCCGTACAGTCGCCACCGTCCCGGTGCGTGTGCCGCTGATGCAGCCGCTCGAACTGTCATCTGGCTTCGGTGTGCGGCTCGATCCTTTCATCCGCGCGCCCGCGATGCATACCGGACTCGATCTCCGTGGCAATACCGGCGATCCCATCCGCGTCACCGCTGACGGGGCGGTGACGACGGCCGGCTGGAATGGCGGCTACGGTCGCATGGTGGAAGTCGACCACGGGAATGGCTACGTGACGCGGTATGGGCACATGTCCGCCATCAGCGTGTCGGTCGGCCAATCGGTCAAGGCCGGACAGTTCATAGGCAAGGTCGGCTCGACCGGACGCTCGACCGGCCCGCACCTGCATTATGAAACGCGCTTGAATGGGGAAGCAATCGATCCGCACAAATTCCTGCGCGCGGGCAACAGGCTGACCGGGGGTCGCTAGAATCTGATCCGGTCAGATTGAATCGGATCAGACTCTAGCGTTTTGTTGAAGCATGATCTTTTCCGAAAACCGGTTCCCACTTTTCGGGATCATGCTCTAAAGGTTCTATTCCACGTCTTCGACTTCGACCGGGCCTTCCCCGAACGCCTTTTGCGCCAGCGCCGCCTCCATGAATTGATCGAGGTCGCCATCGAGAACGGCCCCGGTGTTGGAGGTCTGCGTACCGGTGCGCAGGTCCTTGACCATCTGATAGGGCTGCAGAACGTAGCTGCGGATCTGGTGGCCCCACCCGATGTCGGTCTTGGCGGCCTGTTCAGCCGCGGCCTGCGCCTCGCGCTTCTTGATCTCCTGTTCGTAAAGCTTGGCGCGCAGCATGCGCCATGCCTCAGCGCGGTTCTTGTGCTGGGAACGCTCGGCTTGGCACACCACCGCGATGCCGGTCGGGATGTGCGTCAGCCGCACCGCAGATTCCGTCTTGTTGACGTGCTGACCGCCGGCACCCCCCGAGCGCATGGTGTCGGTGCGTACGTCGGCGTCCTTGATGTCGATCCGGATTCGGTCGTCGACCACCGGATAGACGTTGACGCTCGCAAACGACGTGTGGCGGCGCGCATTGGAATCGAACGGCGAGATACGCACCAGCCGGTGCACCCCGTTCTCGGTCTTGAGCCAGCCATAAGCGTTGCGGCCCTTGATCTCCACCGTTGCAGACTTGACGCCCGCCTCTTCGCCTTGCGTCTCCTCGTGAAACTCGACCTTGTAGCCGTGCTGCTCGGCCCAGCGCGTGTACATGCGCAGGAGCAT
This sequence comes from Xanthobacteraceae bacterium, assembly GCA_050725815.1. GTDB lineage: Bacteria > Pseudomonadota > Alphaproteobacteria > Rhizobiales > Xanthobacteraceae > VAZQ01. The sequence goes on along the minus strand of JBOHIG010000277.1, from coordinate 32,947 downwards.
GTTGGCCCAGTCCTGGCTCTCGGTACCGCCGGCGCCAGCGTGAACCTCAAGATAGCTGTCGTTCGCGTCCGCCTCGCCGGAGAGCAACGCCTCAAGCTCGCGGCGCGCAACATCGGCCTTGAGCTTCCTGAGCGCCTCTTCAGCTTCGGCAATGACCGCGGGTTCCTTCTCGGCTTCGCCCAGCTCGATCATGGTTAGCTGGTCGTCGAGCTCGCGCTCGATGCGGCCGATGGCGGTAAGCTGGTCTTCGAGCGCGGTACGCTCCTGCATCACGCGCTGGGCGCGCTGCTGGTCGTTCCAGAGACTTGGATCTTCCGCCTGCCGATTGAGCTCGTCCAAGCGCTTGCGCGCCTTGTCGACGTCAAAGATGCCTCCTCAGCAGCCCCACCGACTGCTTGATCTCATCGACGATGGTCTGGGTTTCCGCGCGCATGGTGGCCTGAATTCATTCCGATGGCAGTTGACGTGCGATGTAGCCACTTGCCGCTGCAAGTGCAACCGGCGCCGCCTGAAGCCCAACAATGTCGAGACGGCCTCAGTGATCCCACTTCGACAGGACACCGCTGATCGTCTGTCCGCCCGTGCCATCCTTCTCAATGGCCAGAACGCCACGGGTGCCGTTGCTGTAGGTCAGCGGGATATCGAGCCAGTTCATCTCCTTGAGCTGCCGGAGGCTAAGCTCGCGGGCGCCCGGGTGACCGTCGAGGCCGAACAGGAACACGCCCGGTGCGACCTTGATCAAGCTTCCCGCCAGGCTGTTGCGGCCTTGTGTACTGGATGTCCGCGTCAGGATTCCGCCGATATCGGCGATCTGCTCATCCGGGCGGCCATCCGGGCCGACGAATCGAAGGTGGATCAGGTGACTCATGGCACCGCCGGGCACCTCGGGCTGCATTGAAAACTTCAGGAGCAGCTTTCGCTGTGGGATTTGGGCATCAAGGTGCAGGACAGAGACCAGAGCGCCGGTGTCCCTGCCCGGCTCAACCGTGGTTCGCCAGGTTGCGACCCCGACAGTTTGATCCTTCTCAACGTCGGTGACATCGCCATCAAACAGAATGGCGCGATTAGAAGTTATGGCCATTCCGGACGTGGCGCCATCGCCGACGACCCGCGCGAGCCAGGGTAGCTTGATCTGCCCGGTCACGTATCCGTATCCGGTGATGCCGAGGCTGATCAGCACCAGCGCAAACAGTGTGCGCCCTGTCACTCTGCCGAACACCGAGCGCTTACGCACCGGTGTTCGCCCGGCCTGGGCCGGCTTCACGCTGGCGCCATTGGCCGCCTTCGACGGTGCCGCGCCGGCCGGCCGCTGGTCCGGCAGCGGATCGCGTATCGACCAGTCGATCTTCCGGGCGGAAGGTCGTGATGGATCGAGCGACACGGGGCGCCCGCGCTCGAATGGATGCGATGGAATTTCGGGCGGCGGCGGAGCGACGACTTCCCGTGCAGGAGTTATCCCACTCGGAAACGGGATAAGATCCTGCTGATCCCCGAATTCGATCCGACGCACGGCCTCCCGGAAGGCTGCCTGCTCTTCGTCGATATCGGCATCGGTGAGTTCCGAGTCGGGCGCGAACCATTTCCGCAGGAGCGCCTTGTGCTCGCGGTCATAAACCGCCCCGCGCGCCGCGTAGGCATCCCGATCAAGTCCCGAGACGGCAATCGACAGCAAAGCGTGGTAATCGTGCTTCGACGCCATGCCACTGAATCCCCGCGCGACCAAGCCGCGCCGCCAACCCTGCTGCGAACCTTCGACCGTATGTTAGCAATTGCCGGCGCGGGTCGAATACCCCACTCTCCGGACGCTTCCGGAGGGCCCTCCGGCGCCGACAGCCGAAATTCTCAGTAAAGCCCGCCGGTTCCTGAACGGATGACGCCGCCACCCGGTGAGCCGCCACCGACCGGCCTGCCGTCGCGATCGGTGACCCCAATCACCGAATAGCCGTCCGGCGGTGCCGTGCCCGGCTTGAAGGCCTCGAGAATTGCCGCTTCGCCGGGACCGGCGCGCATGCCGGTGCGCGGGTTGACGCGGATGAGCTTGATCCCGGCCGGTACGCGGAACGGAACCGCCGGCTTGTCGGCCAACGCGACCTTCATGAAGTCTTTGACGATCGGCGCGGCCAACTGGCCGCCGGTGCCGCCGCGGCCGAGATGGCGCGGCTTGTCGTAACCGATATAGACGCCCACCACCATGTCCGGCGAGAAGCCGACGAACCACGCGTCCTTCTCATCATTGGTGGTGCCGGTCTTGCCGGCAACCGGCTTGCCGACCTGCTTGACGACTGTGGCTGTGCCGCGCTGCACCACCCCTTCCATCATCGAGGTGATCTGGTAGGCGGTCATCGGATCGAGCACGCGCTGGCGCCGGTCGATGAGCGTTGGTTCGGGCTGACCTTCCCACTTCTCGGCGACGCAGCCCTTACAGATGCGCTGGTCGTGCCGGTAGATGGTGCGGCCGTAGCGGTCCTGGATGCGGTCGATCAGTGTCGGCTGGATCTTCTTGCCGCCGTTGTCGAACATAGCGTAGGCCGCCACCATGCGCAGCAGCGTCGTCTCGCCGGCGCCCAGCACGAACGACATATAGGGAGCCATATTGTCGTAGACGCCAAAGCGCTTCGCGTATTCGCCGATCAGCGGCAGACCGAGGTCCTGCGCCAGCCGCACCGTCATGACGTTGCGGGAGCGCTCGATGCCGAAACGGAGCGTCGAGGGACCGTAGAACTTGCCCTCGTAATTTTCAGGCCGCCATACGCCCGTGCCGGTATTGATCTCGATCGGCGCATCGAGCACCACCGATGAAGGTGTATAGCCATTGTCAAGCGCCGCCGCGTAGACGAACGGTTTGAATGATGAGCCCGGCTGGCGTAGCGCCTGGGTCGCGCGGTTGAACTGACTCTGGTCGAACGAGAAGCCGCCAACCATTGCCAGCACGCGGCCGGTCTGCGGGTCCAGCGCCACGATCGCGCCTGACACCTCGGGCACCTGCCGTAGACGATATTCATCCTTCTTGTCAGGCACCGGCTCGACATAGACCACGTCGCCGGCTTCGAGGACCTGCGGAACCCTTGTCGGCACGCGGCCCCTGGTGGGACCGCCCGCGGCCTTCGCCCACTTGACGCCGTCGAGCATGATGACGCCGAACTCGCGGGCCTTGACGATGCCGCCGCCCGGCTCCCGGCGCGGCTGGAATCCGATCCGGGCCGCCTTGTCATTGACCTCGAGTACGGCCGCCAGCCGCCATGGTGCGATGTCCGACAGCGCCTTCACCTCGGCAAGATTTGCGCCCCAGTCGCCGGTGAGTTCGATCTTGGAGATCGCGCCGCGATAGCCGTGGCTCTCGTCATACCGCACTAATCCGTCAACCAGCGACTTGCGCGCGAGCACTTGCAGCTTGGGATCGAGCGTGGTGCGCACCGAAAGGCCGCCCTCGTAGAGCTTCTTCTCGGTGTATTTTTCACTGATATAGCGGCGGACCTCTTCGGCGAAATACTCGGCGGCCGGCGTGAGCGCGCCGGTCGGGCGCTGCGTGACCTTGAGCGGGTCCTTCTTCCACTTCTCGGCTTCCGCCACGGTGATGAAGCGATCCTCGGTCATCCGGTCGAGCACATAGTTTCGTCGTGCGATCGCATCGTCGCGACGGCGGAACGGATGATAATTGTTCGGGCCCTTCGGCAGAGCCGCGAGATACGCAGCCTCCGCGACCGTGAGTTCATGCACCGACTTGTCGAAATAGAGCAGCGAAGCGGCTGCAACCCCGTAGGCGCCCAGACCGAGATAGATTTCGTTGAGGTAAAGCTCGAGGATCTTGTCCTTGGTGAAGGTACGCTCGATCTTCATCGCGAGCAGCGCTTCCTTGATCTTGCGCGTCCAGGACAGCTCATTGGTGAGCAGGAAATTCTTTGCGACCTGCTGCGTGATCGTCGAGGCGCCTTGCGGGCGGCGGCCGCTGCCATAATTCTGGATATAGGCCAGGCCCGCGCGCACGATGCCGGAAAAGTCGAGTCCGCCGTGCTCGTAGAAACTCTTGTCTTCGGCCGCCATGAAGGCGTTGATGACAAGCTTCGGCACCGCCTGGATTGGAATATAGAGGCGCCGCTCGCGGGCGTATTCGGCCAGCAACGATCCGTCGGTGGCGTGCACGCGGGTCATCACCGCCGGTTCGTAGTCCTGCAACTGCGAATAGTCCGGCAGATCCTTGGAGAAGTGCCAAAGCAAGCCGGCGGCAGCCGTAACGCAGACCAGGAAAATGATGGTCCCGCCGGCAAATACCCAGCCAATGAAGCGCAGGAACAGTCTCATGGCCGATATCCCGCCCGATCCGGATGCCGATTGTCGTTCTCGAATAGCTCAAAGGCGCGGTCGTATTCCGTCGGCAAGACGTCCGTCGCCCCAATCCGGCCCAAGTGCCTGAATCGCGTTGTTTTATGTTTAAACTGAGGCCGGTACACCAGCACTATCCCTCATTTCTTCTTACGGCCACGGCCGCTCCCCGCCATCTGCCTAGCGAAAAACTGTTCCACGGCCTGGCCGATCGCGTCAGCCGTGCGGGCCCGCCAGGCGTCGGACTTCAACGACTTGAGGTCACCTCGGTTCGAGACGTAGCCGAGTTCGATCAGCACGGAAGGCACATCCGGCGCCCGTAGAACCCGGAAACCGGCCGACTTCATGGGTGCCTTGTGCAGCCGCGTCGCCTTCCGCATCTCGGCTATCAGCGCTCGGGCGAATTGCACGGAAAACGTCTTGGTTTCCCGACGCGCCAGGTCGATCAGGATATCGGCCACGTCGTCGGGCTCAGCGGAAAGGTCGAGGCCGGCGATCACGTCGGCCCGGTTCTCGCTTTCGGCGAGACGCGCCGCAGCCGCGTCCGATGCCCGCTCCGAGAGCGTGTAGATGGTGGCGCCTTGGGCGTTGCCGTCGCCGCGCGCCAACGCGTCGGCGTGAATCGAGATGAACAGCGCGGCCTGGCGCGCGCGTGCTATGCTCACCCGCTCGCCAAGCGCGACATACGTATCGTCCGATCGCGTCATGATCACGCGATACTTGCCACTCTTCGCGATTCGATCCCGCAACAGCAAAGCGAATTCGAGCACGATCGTTTTTTCGGTTTCCCCGCTCGATGCCCGTGTACCGCTGTCGATACCGCCGTGACCCGGGTCGATCACGATCAGCGGCCGCGGATCACCGGCGGTTTCGGCGGCGCCTGTTGTAGGCGCACGCTTGGCCGCGGGCAGACGATTGTCGAGCGCAATGGCACGCAAGAACGACGCACGATCGACGGCGGAGAGATCGAGCACCATGCGGGCCGGCTGCCCGTTGCCGGGACCAAGCACAAACGCCTTCTCGATTCGCACGGGCTTCGCAAGATCGAGCACCATGCGGGAGCCGCCCTGCATCACCAAGCCGAAACGAAACGCCTTGATCAATCCGCGTCCCGACTCGCCGGTCTTGGGCGGAAGCTGGAACGCGACCTGCGGCATGTCGACGACCACCCGGTAAGGATTGGCCAGCGTGAACGCCCGGATATCGACCTTGTGACTGAAGTCCACCACGAACCGGGTCTGCGATTCGTCGCCGGCGACACGGACGTCGCTGGCAACCGGGACCTCATTGGGGGCTCGGCTCTTGGGCCCGGCCGCGTCCACGCGCTCGACGGCCCATAGGCAGCCGAGCAGACTCGCGCCGATCAGGAGTCCCCATTTCGCCGCGCGGACAGACATCGCAGCCCCTCCGAGCATGTCTTACCCCATAAGCGGGGCACAGTTAACCACCACTTAACCTTGGCAACCTCGCTGCAGGGCGGATTCACCCCGCCATGACAGCTCGCTTGCCATTCATGGTCGCGAGCCGTAAGAAGGGATCTGCTGACGGTTAATAGTTCCGGTTGTGCCGCGTTCGGCATCCGGCAAGCCCGACCCGCCGCGATCGTTGCGGCGGTACCCGGGCGAAACCGGCCCGTGGGTTTTCCATTGGACGCGCCGCGGGCCGACAGGCCGATGCTCTTGCTTGAGGACAACCGGGTCGTACGAGGCAGATACCTCGCGCGCGGGGGCGGCGGCGCTCCAAGTGAGCCGCCATGCCGTCGAAGGTCGTCAGCCAAGAACCTGCGGTTGCGCCTAGGCGCCGCCGCTCCGTCACGGGCCTGGGTCATGCTCCGACCGCGCATCGAACAAGCGCTGCCTCCCCAGCATCACACGGCGTGGACCGTCGTGCCTGCGGGGCGCGTTTCTCATGCGTCAAAGGCTCATACTTTCCCCCTCAGTCAGTCCGACCCCAGATCGCGCCGTCTCGCTTCGCCCAGGTGGCATCGCCCGGCGGCCGCGCGTGGGCCGGCGCTCAAGAGATTGGTCAATGCCCAACAAAATGCTCATCGATTCCACCCACCCGGAGGAGACCCGGGTGGTGGTCCTGCGCGGCAACCGCGTCGAAGAATTCGACTTCGAATCAGCCCACCGTAAGCAACTTCGCGGCAACATCTATCTGGCCAAGGTAACGCGGGTCGAACCGTCGTTGCAGGCCGCGTTCGTCGATTACGGCGGCAATCGTCACGGGTTCCTCGCGTTTAGCGAAATTCATCCCGACTATTACCAAATTCCGGTCGCCGATCGGCAGGCGCTGATTGACGAAGAGGAACGCGCCCAACGCGCCGCGGAAGCGGAGGCCGACGACCGTGCCAAGCGGCGCTCCGAGCGTGGCTCGCATCGCCGGCGCGACACCGTCCGCAGCGAGCCCGTCGAGGGCGAAGCCATGGCCGCGGCCAGCGAGTTCATGGCCCCGCTGGCGAACGATGCGGACGAACATGTTCCCGAGCAGCAGGACATAGCGTCGCCTGCAGCCGACGGTTCCGACACGAGCTCCCAGCCCGTGGTCCCAATTGACGAAGCGCCTATCGCCCTCACCCAGTTGGAATCGGCAAGCGCAGCGGAGCCGATGCCCGCTGGCACCGAGGAGCCGACTCCGACGCCAGTGGAAGCGTCCGACGCCCCAGAGCCGGCGGCGGCCGCTGCAACGGCCGACGAATTCCATGGCGACGACGGTAACGGCGACAACGTCACCAACGGCGACAACATCACCGAGATCAGCAGCAACAGCAGCAACGGCGATGAGGAAGCCATCGAGTCCGTCGGCGGCGCCGACGCGATGGAGGAAGTCCCGGAGCGCACCCATCGCCCGCGCGTGCGGCAATACAAGATCCAGGAAGTCATCAAACGCCGGCAGGTGATGCTGGTGCAGGTGGTCAAGGAGGAGCGCGGCACCAAGGGTGCGGCACTGACGACCTATCTCTCGCTCGCCGGCCGCTATTCGGTGCTGATGCCCAACACCGCGCGCGGCGGCGGAATCAGCCGCAAGATCACCGACTCGCAGGACCGGCGGCGGCTCAAAGAAGTCGCACAAGAGCTCGAAGTACCCGAAGGCATGGGCGTCATCCTTCGCACCGCGGGAGCCGCCCGCACCAAGACCGAGGTCAAGCGCGATTTTGAATATCTCTTGCGGCTTTGGGAGACCGTGCGCGACCTGACGCTGAAGTCCACCGCGCCGACGCTCGTCTATGAAGAAGGATCGCTGATCAAGCGTTCGATCCGCGACCTCTACAACAAGGACATCGACGAAATTTTGGTCGCCGGCGACGAGGGCTACAAGGAGGCCAAGGACTTCATGCGCATGCTCATGCCGAGCCATGCCAAGAACGTGAAGTCCTTCCGCGACACGCAACCGGTGTTCAGCCGCTTCGGGATCGAGAGCCAGCTCGATGCGATGTTCCAGCCGGTCGTGCAGTTGCGCTCCGGCGGCTACATCGTAATCAACCAAGCGGAAGCGCTGGTCGCGATCGATGTCAATTCCGGTCGCGCCACGCGCGAGCACCATATCGAGGATACCGCGCTCAAGACCAATTTGGAGGCGGCCGAGGAGATCGCCCGGCAGCTTCGATTGCGGGACCTCGCGGGTCTCGTGGTCATCGACTTCATCGATATGGACGAGAAGCGCAACAATCGGACGGTGGAGCGCCGAATGAAGGAGGCGCTCAGGCACGATCGCGCGCGTATCCAAGTCGGGCACATCTCGCATTTCGGCCTGCTTGAAATGTCGCGTCAGCGCATCCGTTCGAGCGTGCTCGAAAGCTCAACCGAGAAATGCCCACATTGTGGCGGCTCAGGTCATATGCGCTCGGTATCCTCAGTCGCGCTGCAGCTCCTGCGTTCGCTGGAAGAGACGCTGCTGAAAGGCGCCACCCACAATTTTACCGTGCGAACCCGAACCGAGATCGCGCTTTATCTGCTCAACTACAAGCGGGCGCACCTGCGCGCACTCGAGGAACGCTTCCAGATAACGATCATGGTCAATGCGGACACGACCATCACCGGCCAGACGTCCTACGTCATCGACAAGGGCGAGCTGGTGCATAGCCTGGAGCAGGCCAAGGCGATCGCGGCCCAACAACCGCCGACGCTGGTCCCCGAGCAACCGGATGAAGCCGACGACGACGGGGCATCCGAAGCATCCGAGGGAGCCGAAATCGAAACGGCTGACACGTCCACATCCGATCAGCCCGACGAAACGCACGCTGAGGGCGAGAATGGCGGACGTGGACGGCGACGCAGGCGGCGCGGACCGCGGGGTGGCGAAGGACGCGAAGGCGTCGTCCCGGACGATCACGCTCCCGAGCACGCGGCTGTTGGCGAGGACGTCGAGGCGTCTTCCAACGCCGGTCCTGGCGACGACGAAGGCGGGCATGACGTCGCTACAGGCGAGCGAGGCGACGGCGACGGCCGCCGACGCCGGCGCGGACGGCGCGGTGGCCGGCGCAATCGCCGCGGCCGTGACGGTGAGAGGCAGCATTCGCCTTCCGACCCGGTTGCCGCCTTCGACGCGGAGTTGAGTTCGGCCGAACCGGAATCAAGATCCTACATCGAGCCGATCTTCGAGCAGGGCGCGGCCGACGCGTTGCAGCAACGCGAGGAAACCCACGCGCACGAACCGGCGCAGCCGCGCGCCGACGCGCCCGAGACGCCGTCTCCTGCGCCGCCCCCGGCACCCCCCGCCGCGGAGTCCAGCGAGCCCGAGCGGCCGCGACGTCGCTCTACGGTCCGCGAGCCGGCGCCCACAAGTTTGAGCAACGAGTCGAGCGATACGCCCGTTTCGGCGCCCGCCGCCGAGCTGCCGCAACCCGTTGTTTCGAGCGCGGACGAAGGCGACGATGCCGGGCGGCCGCGACGGTCCGGCTGGTGGAGCCGCCGCGTGCTTGGCAAAAGCTGACGGTCGGAGCGCGTCGCTGCGGCAGGAGTAGGCCATGAAGAGCGCGTGGGCCGATCGTGACGCGCAGGCGCTGGTCGAGCGCTTCGCCCGCGATCGCGTCGGCGCCGATCTCGCACTGCGGATCTATACGACGCGGCTGCTCGGTCGCGATCCCAAGCTGGTCCTGCACGGCGGCGGCAACACCTCGGTCAAGACAGCAATGCCGGACCTCCTCGGCGAGGAGGTCGAGGTCATGTGCGTCAAGGGCTCTGGAGCCGACATGGCCGCCATCGAGCCATGGGGTATGCCGGCCGTGCGCCTCGCTCGCTTACGCAAGCTGCGTGCGCGCGACGCGCTCAGTGACGAGGAGATGGTCCGCGTCCAGCGCGAGAACCTGCTCGATCCGGCCGCGCCCAATCCATCGGTTGAAACGCTGCTGCACGCATTCCTGCCGCACAAGTTCGTCGATCACACCCATTCGACCGCGGTGCTCAGTCTGGTCGATCAGCCCGATGGTGAGGCGATCTGCGCGGACCTCTATGACGGACGCGCCAGTGTTGTGCCTTATATCATGCCGGGCTTTGCGCTGGCCAAAGCAGCCGCGGACACCTTCGAGGCGGCACCGAAGGTCGAAGGTCTGATCCTGCACAAGCACGGCATCTTCAGCTTCGGCGCCAGCGCGCGAGAGGCTTATGAGCGCATGATCGCGCTGGTGACGCGCGCAGAGGAACGGCTTGCGCGCAATCGCAAGGCGGTATTCGTCACCGCACAATTGCCGCAAGCCATCGCCGCGCGCGCCGGCGTCGCGCCGGTGGTGCGCGGCGCATGCAGCCTCAAGGACAACGCGAAGCAGGGCGACTGGCGGCGGCTGGTGCTGGACTTTCGTGCGACGCCGGCTGTGCTCGATTTTGTCAACGGCGCCGAGATCGCGCGCTACAGCCAGTCCGGGGTGGTGACGCCCGATCACACCATCCGCACCAAGAACTGGCCGCTGATCGTCCCCGCCTCCGCCGATGGCAAGCTCGACGACTTCAAGCAAGGCGCGCAGGCCGCGGTGGCAACGTTCGTCGAAAACTATCGTGCCTATTTCGCCCGCAACAATGCCCGCGTCGGCGGCAGCAAGCGGATGCTCGACCCGCTGCCGCGGGTCGTGCTCGTGCCCGGGCTCGGACTGTTCGGGCTCGGCCGCTCGAAGAAGGATGCGCGCGTCGCCGCCGATCTTGCGGAAGCGGCGGTCGAAACCATCACCGACGCGGAAGCGATCGGCCGCTTCGAATCGATCCCGGAAGCCGACATGTTCGACGTCGAGTATTGGTCGCTCGAACAAGCCAAGCTCGGTTCCGCCAAGGAGCCTCCCCTCGCGGGACAGATCGCCGTCATCACTGGCGCCGCCGGTGCGATCGGCGGCGCGACCGCGAAGGCATTTGCGACGGCAGGCGCAGAGGTCGCCCTGCTCGATCTCGACGAAGCCCGTGCACAGGCGCGCGCCAAGGAGATCGGTGGGAATGCGCTTGCGGTCGAATGCGACGTGACCGACGCGTCGTCCGTGTGTGCCGCCTTCGACAACGTGGCCGAAGCCTTCGGCGGCGTCGACATCGTGGTGTCGAATGCGGGCGCCGCATGGCAAGGCCGCATCGGCGAGGTCGACGAGGGGACGCTGCGCCAGAGCTTCGAACTGAACTTCTACGGTCATCAGCGCGTGGCCCAGGCGGCGGTGAAGATCATGCTGGCGCAGGGGACCGGCGGCTGCCTGCTGTTCAACGTCTCGAAACAGGCGGTGAACCCGGGACCGAATTTCGGACCCTACGGGCTGCCGAAGGCGGCGACGCTGTTCCTGGTACGGCAATACGCTGTCGACTACGGCGCCGAGGGCATCCGTGCCAACGCGGTGAATGCGGACCGCATCCGATCCGGTCTGCTCACCGATGACTTCATCAAGGAGCGCGCGAAAGCGCGCGGCATCAGCGAGGCGGACTACATGTCGGGCAACCTGCTCGGCCGCGAAGTCGCCGCCGAGGACGTGGCGCAGGCTTTCCTGGCGCAAGCGCTCGCGCTCAAGACCACCGCCGACGTGACCACCGTCGACGGCGGCAACATCGCCGCGGCGCTGCGTTGATACGCCTAGTTTTCTTGAGCTTGAGCATGATCTTGTCCGAAAACCGGACTCCACTTTTCGGGATCATGCTCTAATTCAGCTTCGCTCCGGATCGCTTGATGACGTCGGCCCACTTCGCCGACTCCTTGGCGATCGTCTCCGCAAATTCCTCGGGCGGGCCGCCGGCCGGCTCATCGCCGATCTTGCCGAATCGCTCGATGAAGGCAGGCGTCGTAATGGCGCGATTGATCGCGGCGTTGAGCTTCATCACCACGTCGCGTGGGATGCCCGCGGGGCCGACCACACCGCTCCACGTCGGCGCGTCGTAGCCTGGCACACCCGCCTCCGCGACCGTCGGAAGCTCCGGGAAGGCGGGCGAGCGCCGGGCGCCGCTCACCGCCAGCCCCCGCACGCGGCCGGACTTCGCATGCGGCGCGATCGAATTCAGGCTCTCGAACATCAATTGCACATGCCCGGCAATTAGATCGTTAGTGGCGGCAGCACCACCGCGATAGGGTACGTGAACGATTTGCGTGCCGGTCATGAACTTGAACAATTCGCCGCCGACATGGCCGGGCGAACCGTTGGCCGACGAGGCGTTCGTCAGCTTGCCCGGATTCTTCTTGGCTTCGGCGATCAACTCCTTGACCGAACGGATGTTTGATTTCGGCGATACCGCCAGCAGCAGGTGACCGCGGCTGACGAGCGCGATCGGCTGGAAGTCGCGCGCGATGTTGTATGGGACCTTCGCGATCATATTCGGACTGATCGCAAGCGCGCCGACGGGCCCCATGCCGATCGTGTAGCCATCCGGCGCCGACTTCGCCACCAGATCGAGCCCGATGGTGAAGGCCGCCCCCGGCTTGTTCTCGATGACGATCTTCTGGCCGAGGATCGGCTCGAGCTCCAATGCCAGCAGTCGCGCCAACGTATCGGTTGCGCTGCCGGGCGCCTGCGGAACGACGAGGCGGATCGGCTTCTGCGGGAACTGGCCCTGCGCCTGCGCGCCGCTCGCGGCGAGCCACATCGCGCAAGCCGCCAGGGCGACGCCAATGATGCGCGTCGCACGTCCCATTCTCAAAGACATCATCGGTCTCCCACCGCAATCATAGCCGGACTTCAATGACCGGTTCACGCGACCCTAACCATCGCGACCGGCAGCTGCAATCCGGTTTAGCGCAGCCACCGTCCGATCCGTTCCACCGCCTCGTGCATCTCTGCCGCCGAGCCGGCATAGGAGAAACGGATGAAATCCGTGCCGTGGATCGGGTCGAAGTCGACGCCCGGCGTGACCGCGACATGAGTCTCCGCCAGCATGCGCCGCGCAAAATCGACGCTGTCGGAGGAGAAGCGCGACACGTCCGCATAGAGATAGAAGGCGCCGTCGACTGGAAGGAATTTGTCGAGACCCGCTTTCGGAAGCCCATCGAGCAGGATGCGGCGGTTCTCCTCATAGCCGTGCTTCACCGCTTCCATTTCGGCGCTGCCATCGAACGCCGCCTCGGCCGCAATCTGCGACAGCGTCGGCACCGAGATCGCCAGGTTGCCCTGCAATCGGTCGATGGGCCGCACCAGCGGCTCCGGCACAACCATCCAGCCGACCCGCCAGCCGGTCATACAGAAGTACTTCGAGAATGAATTGATCACGACCGCATTGTCCGACAACCGCACCGCGCTTTCCGCCGGAAAGGCGTAGTCGAGGCCATGATAAATTTCATCGGAGATGAACTGGATGCCCTCGCCTTCCGCGGTACGCAGGAGCTCTTCGAGCGCGTATGCCGTCATCATCGTGCCGGTCGGATTGGCGGGGCTTGCGACCAGCACGCCCTTGAGCGGCGCGTGTTTGTGGGCATCGCGCAGCATCTGCGGGGTGATCGCCCAGCGCGTAGCTTGCGTGGTCTCGATCAGCACCGGCTCGCAGCCGAGCGCCTTGAGGATGTGCCGATAGGGCGGATAGCCCGGCGTCGCGACCGCAATTCGATCGCCCGCCTCGAACAGCGCCAGGAACGCAAGGATGAACCCGGCCGAGGAACCTGTCGTCACGACGATGCGGCCGCGATCGATATCGACGCCGAAGCGTTCCGAATAGTGGCGCGCAATGCGCGCGCGCAACGAAGGGATGCCGAGCGTTTCGGTATAGCCAAGACGTCCGCCCAATGCAGCGCGAGCGGCCGCGAGCGCGCACTGGGGCGCCGGCGCCGCCGGCTGCCCGACCTCGAGATGAATCACGCGCGCGCCGGTTGCCTCGAGCCGCGCCGCCGCCGCAATCACATCCATGACCATGAACGGCGGCACATCGCTGCGCGCGGAAGGCAGAATGAGCCGTCTTGCGGCATCCAGCATCGTTCCAACCTCTGGTGACGCGCCCTGCCCCGCTGTTGCCGCATTCGGCGGCTTCCGTGCGCTTTCCGCCGGGGGAACGGATGCGCGGTATCAACTTGCGGCGCTTGGCGCAATGGGCGACGGCCCGCTCGCAGGTGCACGGGGCGCGTTGACGTGGTATCGATAGCGGCGGGCGATGAATCGAAGCGACCCGGCAACGAGCCGATCAGGACAACAAGCCCGGTTTCAGGTGTCATGAATAGCGTGGACTGTACGGCCAGACTGCGGCGGCAGCCGCCCTCGCGTCCCCTCGCTTTGCTGACAGCGGCAGCGGTGGCCGTGTCATCATGGCCGGCGTATGCACAGCCGGCCAGGCAATCAGGGCCGCCGATCATTCGCGATGCCGAGATCGAACAACTGCTGCGCGAGTACACTCAGCCGATCCTGCGTGCGGCCGGCCTTTCCAAGCAGAACATTCAGGTCGTCATTATCGGCAACCGTGGGTTCAATGCGTTCGTAGCGGATGGCCGGCGCATTTTCATCAATGCGGGCGCGTTGATGGAAGCGGAAACTCCCAACCAGGTGATTGGCGTGCTTGCGCACGAGACCGGCCACATCGCCGGCGGTCATCTGGCGCGCCTGCGCGAGCAACTCGCCTCCGCCAGTACGCAATCGATCATCGCCCTGATTCTCGGCGCCGGCGCCATGGTCGCGGCATCGCGAAGCGGCGGCAGTAGCGGCCAGGCCGGGATGGCGGCGCTATCCGCGCCCCAAGCCATGATTCAGAGCACGCTGCTCGCCTATGTCCGCACCCAGGAAGATTCCGCGGATCGCGCGGGCGTGAAATATCTCACGGCCACCGGCCAGTCGGCCAAAGGCATGTATGAGACATTCAAGCGGCTCGCCGACCAGCTTCTGTATTCGACGCGCTACATCGATCCCTACATGCAATCCCATCCGCTGCCCGCCGAGCGCGTGCGGGCGCTCGAAGGATTGGCGAAGTCGAGCCCGCATTGGAACAAGACCGATCCACCGGCGCTTCAGTTCCGGCACGACCTGATGCGCGCCAAGCTTTATGGATTCCTCGATCCGCGCGATGGCGTGGGACGCCGCTATCCGGCCGGCGACAACAGCGCAGCCGCCCGCTACGCGCGCGCGATCGTAGCGTATCGGTTCTCGGACCTGCGCCGCGCCTTGGTCCAGATCGACGAGCTCATCCAGCAATATCCGAGCAATCCTTATTTCCATGAGCTCAAGGGACAGGCGCTTTTGGAGTCCGGCCGGGCCGCTGAAGCGATCGCTCCGCTGCGGCGCGCGATCAAGCTCGCGCCCAATCCGGGGCTGATCCAGATCATGCTCGGGCAGGCCTTGCTGGCCACCAATAGCCGCGCCAATGCCGACGAAGCGGTTCGCCTGCTCGAGGCTGCCTCCCGGCGCGAGCCGGAATCGCCGGAGGCCTTTCGCCAGATCGCCGTCGCCTATGGCCGCAAGGGCGATCTCGCACGTGCCGATCTCGCATCGGCCCGGGCCGCATTCCTGCGCGGCGAGCTCAAGACCGCGCGCCAGCTCGCTGCACGCGCCAAGACGCGATTTCCCGTCGGATCGCCCGGCTGGGTGAAAGCCGACGATATCGCCACCTACAAACCGCCCGTGCGGGGGCGCAACTGATTTCTGACAAAGGATGACAACGATGAAATCCGGTCTTCGGCTCTTGGCCGCCATGGCGTTCGCCATTGCGGTCGCTTCGGCGGGGGTCGCCTGGGCGCAGAACTTCTCGCCCAGTCAGCGCGCCGAGATCGAGCGCATCGTTCGTGAATATCTCATCAAGAATCCCGACGTGCTCAAGGAAGTCATCGCCGAGGCTGAGAAGCAGCAGGCGGCCGCGGACGCGGAGAAGAATCGCGCGGCGATCAAGCAGCATTCCGCGGCGATCTTCCGCTCGCCGCACCAGGTCACGGTCGGCAACCTGAAGGGCGACGTCACGCTGGTCGAGTTCTTCGATTACAATTGCGGCTTCTGCAAACGGGCGCTTGCCGACAAGCTGGAACTCTTGAAGGGCGATCCGAAACTCCGGCTGGTGCTCAAGGAGTTTCCGGTGCTCGGCGACGGATCGGTGAAGGCGGCGCAGGTCGCGGTCGCGGCCCGCATGCAGGACCCAAGCGGAAAGAAATATTTCGAATTCCACCAGAAACTGCTCAGCAGCCGTGGCCCGGTCGACCAGGCGCGAGCCCTTGCGGTCGCTAAGGAGGTTGGGTTCGACATCGCTCGTATCGAACGCGACTTGGGAAGTGCGGAGGTGCGCAGCTCGTTAGAAGAAGCCTTCAAGCTCGCCGATGCGATCGGCATCAACGGCACGCCCAGCTATGTCGTCGGCACCGAGGTGGTGGTCGGCGCGGTTGGCGCGGCGGCGCTGCGCGAGCGGATCAACCATGCCCGCTGCGGCAAGGTGAAGTGCTGAGCTGGCCGGCCCCGTAGACCGCGCATTGTCCCTTTCCGGGACTATCTGACGGCGCCATGGCCTTGAACGGCCGTGACGGCCGGCGGTTGCTTGTCAGCCTTTCCCTTTGCACATGAGGTGCCTATAACGGGGACTTCTCGTCCCGCGGCTGGCTCATGGCGAAGATAATCTACGTTCTCAACGGTCCGAACCTCAATCTGCTCGGCACACGTGAGCCCGAAACCTATGGGCGCGCGACGCTCAAGGATGCCGAGCGGTTGTGTCGCGACACAGCCAAGCATCACAAGCTCGCGCTCGAATTCCGGCAGTCAAACCACGAGGGCGACCTGATCGACTGGATTCACGAGGCCGGCGCCGGCAAGGCCGCAGGCGTCGTGCTCAATGCCGGCGGCTATACCCATGCCTCCGTTTCGATCCGCGATGCTATTGCGGCGGTTAAGGTGCCCGTCGTGGAGGTCCACATCAGCAACATCTTCGCACGCGAGGATTTCAGGCACGTCTCTCACATTGCGCCTGCGGCAAAGGCCACGCTGAGCGGCTTCGGCATCATGGGCTATGCACTCGCCATCAGCGGCCTGGCCGCGATGCTCGGCGCCAAGGGTAAGAGCTAAGCCGTGGCGCGCGAACCCAAGAACGACGAGAAGGGCGGGCCGGCGATCGACCACGACCTGATCCGCGAGCTGGCACAGCTGCTCGACGAAACCAACCTTACTGAAATCGAATATGAGCGTGCCGGCCAACGCATCCGCGTTGCACGCCAGTCGAACACCGTGATCGCAGGGCCGGCGATGACCGCTTCGGCGCCTGCACCGAATGCACCGGTCGAGACGCGGATCGCCGATCCTTCCAAGCATCCCGGCGTGGTCCCCTCCCCCATGGTCGGCACCGCCTATCTCGCGCCGGAGCCCGGAGCGCGCCCCTACATCGAGGTCGGCAGCATCGTGCGCACCGGCCAAACGCTACTCATCGTCGAGGCTATGAAGACGATGAACCAGATACCCTCGCCGCTATCCGGCCGGGTGGCCCAGATCCTGGTCGAGGACGGGCAACCGGTCGAATTCGGGGAGCCGTTGGTGATTATCGAGTGATGGGTAGCGCGCGGCGAGTGCCTCTGCGTTCGGACGGCAGATGTTCGAAAAGATTCTCATAGCCAATCGCGGTGAGATCGCACTGCGCGTGCTGCGCGCCTGCAAAGAGCTCGGCATCGCGACCGTAGCCGTTCACTCCACCGCCGACGCCAACGCGATGCATGTGCGGCTGGCCGACGAGAGCGTTTGCATCGGCCCGCCCAGCGCCCGTGACAGCTATCTCAATATTCCAGCGCTGCTGGCGGCCTGCGAGATCACCGGCGCGGACGCCGTCCACCCAGGCTACGGCTTCCTGTCCGAGAATGCGCGCTTTGCCGAGATTCTTGAGGAGCACAGCATTCACTTCATCGGACCAAAGCCTGCGCATATTCGCCTGATGGGCGACAAGATTGAAGCCAAGCGAACCGCCACGCGGCTCGGTATTCCGGTCGTGCCGGGCTCCGAAGGCGGCGTCTCGTCGGACCAGGAGGCGCAGTCGATCGCGCGCTCGATCGGATTCCCGGTGCTGGTCAAGGCGGCCGCCGGCGGTGGCGGACGTGGCATGAAAGTGGCGCACGACGAGACCGAACTACCGAATGCGCTCGCCACCGCGCGCGCCGAAGCGCAGGCTGCGTTCGGCGACGATGCGCTCTACCTCGAAAAATATCTCGAGCGGCCGCGTCATATCGAAATTCAGGTATTGGGGGATGGCCGCGGACGCGCCATCCACCTCGGCGAACGCGATTGCTCGCTTCAGCGCCGCCATCAGAAGCTTTGGGAGGAAGGCCCGTCACCCGCCCTCAATGCCGATTCACGCAATGAGATCGGGGAGACGATCGCCAAGGCCATGCGAGAGCTTGAATATCTCGGCGTCGGCACCGTCGAGTTCCTGTTCGAGGATGGCAAGTTCTATTTCATCGAGATGAATACGCGCATCCAGGTCGAGCATCCGGTCACCGAGATGATTACCGACATCGACCTGATCCTCGAGCAGATTCGCGTCGCCGCGGGCGCCGATCTCGATCTCGCGCAAAACGACGTGAAATTTCACGGACACGCCATCGAATGCCGGATCAATGCCGAAAATCCGACCACCTTCCGGCCGTCACCGGGCACGATCGTGCATTATCACCCGCCCGGCGGATTGGGCGTGCGGGTCGATTCCGCCGTCTATCACAGCTACACGATCCCGCCCTATTACGACTCGCTCGTGGGCAAGCTGATCGTCCACGGCAAGACGCGCGGCGAGTGCCTGATGCGGCTCAAGCGCGCGCTCGACGAGTTTGTGGTGGACGGAATCGAAACGACATTGCCGTTGTTTCGCGCGCTCGTGCGCGAGAAGGACATCATCGACGGCATTTACCACATTCACTGGCTCGAGGAGTTTCTCGCCGGCGGTGGTGGTGGTGGTGGCGCGACGTAGTGAA
This sequence comes from Xanthobacteraceae bacterium, assembly GCA_050725815.1. GTDB lineage: Bacteria > Pseudomonadota > Alphaproteobacteria > Rhizobiales > Xanthobacteraceae > VAZQ01. The sequence goes on along the minus strand of JBOHIG010000277.1, from coordinate 14,347 downwards.
TCAGGCGGACAGAGCCAAAGTCTGCTCAGGCTTCCTGGCGGCCGTGATCAGGTAGTCGAGTAGCCGTCCGAGATTGAACACATCGTAGGGCTTGGGCAGGAACATCGAGCCCATGACCGGATTGAGCTGCTGGATCACGGAGCCCCGGCCAGACGTGTACATCACCGGCAGGCCCGGCCGCAGCTCGCGGGCCCGGCGGACAAGCGCCTCGCCATCCATGTCGCCGGGGAGATTGACGTCGGTAAAGAGCACATCGACCGGCAGGCCCGCGGCCAGATGGCTCAGGGCATCCGCTGCATTCAAGACCGCTTTCACCGCGAAGCCCTGTTCGGTCAGGACCTCGGCGGCGCATTCGCAAATCAGCGGCTCGTCCTCGACCAACAGGATGTTTGCACGCTTTCCAACGCCATTCGTATTCATCGCCGTCCTCCACGGGCCTGAATGGCCCCCCTCGCGGCAACAACGTGCGGGCGCGAAATCGGTTTGCAATCTGATGAAAACTTGACGGGATGTCATTAGCAGGCGGTTAACGCCTCCATCACGGCGTGCGAGGCAAGGTGACGTCGTCCTCGAGCACCAGCCGGTCGAAGTCGCTGACGAGCAGCTCGATTCGTAGCCTCCAGGGCCCGTCGACGGGGACGTGAAGGTTCTCTACACGCCAGGCTCCCGCGCCTTCGCCGATCGCCTCCCGCCGCAGCGGTTCGATGCCGGCCGCCGAATTTGCAAGAACGACGGCGACCTCCTTGACCGAGAGCGGCAGCAGCACCCTGTCCACGATGCGCAACCGCAGCGTCGCTCCTTGCCCGCGCACCGCCTCGAAGGTGGCCTCGGCCACGGCGCGCTGACCGTAGAGGTTGAACGAGACCGGCGCGGATGTGGTGAAGCTACGCGGCGGCGGCGTGAAGCGCCACAACGCGACCAACCCGAAGATCGACAACGCGATTCCAAATTCGATCGCGATCGACCGCGCGAGCGGCCGCGCTGCGGCCTCGCCCCCGGCTTGATAGCGCGGAACCAGGATGCAGCGATTGGCGGCGGCCAATGCCAGAAGGGCCGCAACCGCCACGAGCTTGCAAGTCAGTACGATGCCATAGCTTGTCGTCCAGATCGCATCGATGCGGTCGAGCTGAACGATCGCAAGGATGATGCCTGTGCCGATCAGCGCCGCCAACGGATAGGGGATCGCGCGCGCAAAGCGTGCGAGCACGCCTCGGCCGTCGCGCCGCACTGCGGCGAGCATCGGCAGCAGCGCGCCGATCCAGAACGCAATACAAACCACGTGGAGGAAGACGGACGGACGGGTGACGAACTGCGGCATCGCGTTGCTGGCGTGGCCGCTCAGCGCCAGCGCAAGGCCGCCGCCGGACAGGCCGGCGAGCGAAAGCCCGCGTATGGCGCCGCGCGACGATGTCGCGAAGCTGGCAAGCGCGGCCAGAAGTCCCGCGGCGGCAACGATCGCTGTCAATCCGTAGGACGTATCCTGACCGGTCTGCCAGGCTATCCCCTGCCTGAGGCCCGAGAGCGGCAGCATCAACGCGTCGAGCCCTTGCAGCCCAACCGATAAAACAACCGCCACGAGTCCCGCGGTGAGCAGCCCAATCAAGGACCGCGTCAGCCAACCGGGGCCGTTGGGCGCGAGCCAGGCACGAAAGAAGGCCCCGCCCACGCCGATCATGAGCGCCGCGTAGATCACGACCTTTGCCATCCAGAGGACCGCCCAAACGTCCGGGTCGCCCGTGACGGCAGCCTCCGGCGCGAGACGGGCGCTCGCCTTGCCGACCGAGAAGGTGAGCGAGCCGCCGATCGGATGCCCATCCGCCGACACCACCCGCCAGCTCAATACGTGGGTCCCCTGCCCGAGCGGTGGCGGCGTGATCGTGACGGTCGTGTCCCGCGCGCGCGCGGGCGGCGCGAACAGCTCGCCGCCCGGCCCGATCAACCGCATCACCAGTGGCACCACCGGCTCGTTGAACGTCAGCATCAATGTAGCCGGCGCCACCGCGACCACCGCGCCATCGGCGGGTTCCGCGCGCACCAGCGCGGCGTGCGCCCATACCGCTGGGGCCTGTGCGAGCGCCATCAGCAGGACGACGATCGCCGCGGCTGCGTTGCGCACGGCGGCTACCGTTTCGGCATCAGTTTCAGCCCCGGTGCGGGGTCGGGTCCGCCGTGGCCGCGGTTGTGTAAGTCCTGCGTCTTCGGAATATCGATCCAGCGATGCACGCCCTTCACGCACTGCTGGACCACCGGGAAATAGATCATGCCGCCGGGCTGAAGCTCCGCGGCGATGGTGCCCCTGAAAACGAACTCGTCGTAATGCGCGTCCGCGAGGCTGCCTCCCGACCACGCGATTTCGGTCACGCCATGAGTGATCTCGGCGCCGCGCAACGTGAACGGCTTCGCATACATGCCGGTGACGACGTCAAGCGTCCAGCCGGGCTTCGGCATCGGCTTCACGGCGATCACACCTTGGGGAATGCGCACGCGAATGGCGGTCGTGGGCGATCCGCTACAGCCGTGTGGAACCCGCAATACCGCCTTATAGGAGGAGCCGACCGGCGCTTCTTGCCGTTCCAGCGTGACATGGGCAAAGGCGCTGCAAATGCCGGCGAGCGCGCCGGCGGCGCCAAAGCAAAGCGATCGAATCATCAGAACTCTCCGAATCGAATTGAATGCCGGCCAATCGAAGATCGGCCCGATGCGATCAACCGTGTTCGAAGAGCGACGGAGGTCCTTGCGAAGGTCCGGCGCGAATGGCGCGGCGAGGAATGGTGACGATGTCGCCACCGGCAACCGGAAAGGAAGCGCTCACGCGCGCGAATGAAGGCGCACCGGCCACGATTCGCGACGGCTCGATGGCCGGCGCGCAAATGGAACAGACCGCACAACACAGGTGTGCCGCCTTGGCGCCTTCGGGGTTCGTGTCAAATTGGCCGTCGCTGCGACAGATGATGCCGGCGTCGAACGATCCGGGAACCGCATGCGCGGCCGCCTGCGCCATCGCGAGCGCCGCGAGCAGGCTTTGCAGCACGACGAATCCGACCGCGATCAGTGCGATCGGGCGTCGGAACAGCCGCATGGCTGCCATGAATTTGCGCAAGATAACCTCTCGTCCGCAAGTGTCCCATAGTGTAATGGGGAACTCACGAACTCGGCAACTGCGGCCGCGGCCGCCTGCGCCCGTGACGCCATGGCCAATCGCGAATCCGCCTTCATCGAGATCACACCGGAAGTGCTGCTCAAGGCCTATGCCTGCGGCATCTTTCCGATGGCTGAGAGCGCCGAGGATCCCGCCCTCTACTGGATCGAACCCGACATGCGCGGGATCCTTCCGCTCGATCGCTTTCACGTATCGGGGCGGCTGGCTCGCACGGTGCGCTCGGAACGTTTCACCGTCACCGTCGATCGCGACTTCGATGGCGTGATGGACGGCTGCGCGGAATCGCAACCCAATCGTCCGCGCACTTGGATCAACGAACGGATCCGGACGCTCTATCGCAAATTATACGAGCGGCGTCATTGCCACAGCATCGAGGTCTATGAAGGCGAGTCGCTGGTCGGCGGACTCTACGGCGTGACGCTTGGGCGCGCATTCTTCGGCGAGAGCATGTTTCACCGCGAGCGCGACGCCTCGAAGGTTGCGCTGGTGCATCTGGCGGCGCGGCTAAAGGCCGGCGGCTTCCGGCTGCTCGACACCCAGTTCGTTACCGACCATCTCAAGAGCTTCGGCGCCGTCGAAGTGCCGCGCCGGCAGTATCACAAGCTGCTGGAAGTCGCGCTGATCGGCGAAGGCGAATTCTCGGCCTTGGGCAAGGGCGCCGTGCCGGGCGCGCAGGCGCTCGCACAACTCGCCGCCGACTAACCACCGAAGTCGTTCAACGGAAGGGTGGATAGCCCTGCTGCGGAAGCTGCCGCGGCTGGGCGCGCTGCGGCTGCTTCGGGCGCGGCTTGGCGCGCGGCTTGGCCGGCGGTTCCTGGGCGTTTGACTGGGTGGCAGTCGTGTCAGAGGCAACGTTCTGGGCGCCGCCTTTGCAGTCGGTGAGCCACAAGTCGTAGATCGGGTGCTCGATCGCATGCAGTCCCGGGCTCGCGGCGAACATCCAACCGGTGAAGATGCGGCGCACTTCGCCTTGCAGTGTCACCTCGTCGACTTCGACGAAGGCGTCTGTGTTGGCGGTCTCGGTCGGCGGCCGGGTGAAACAGGCGCGCGTGGTCAACTGAAGCGCACCGAACTGCACGGTCTCGCCGACCGCCACGTCGAAATTGATGATCCGCCCGGTGATCTTGTCGAGGCCGGAAAACAGCGCCGTCGGATTCGCGATCTTCTGCGGTGGCGGCTCAGCGATGGTTTCGTCGGACGGCGGTGGCGTGGTGACGGCCGTCTTGGGCGGCGCCTTCGGCTGGCGTTGCACGGGAGGAAGTCCGGTGACGGGCGCCTGACCGGCAGGTGCGCGCGCAGCCGGTGGATTGGCGCCGGGCGGCGGCAGCGGTTGGGATTGAACCCCGCCATAGGGGCCATACGGACCCTGTTGCGTCGGATATTGCCGGCTCTGCGGCGGATAACCCTGCGGCGGCGGATTGGCGCGCGACGGCGGAGGATAGGAATAATCTTGCGGCGGTGGCGGCGGGTAATAGTCCTGCGGCGGAGCGGGCATCTGCCGGCCGCCCGGAACCGCGCCTGGCGGGCGTGGCGGAGGATCGCCGAAGATCGAACCGAATTGCGCGATCGCAGCGGTCGCACCGAGGATGGTGACGCCGGCGATCAGGGCGGCTTTGAGGGCGGTATGGGCCACTGCAATCACTGCTTGAGTCGCTTGCCCCACGACTTGAGTCGCTTGCCCCACGACGCTAGGCGGACTCCGGTTAACACGGACAATACGGCGCGGAAAGGGCGGTCCCAAGGCCGCAATCATTCACGAAACGCTGCGCGAACTGGGATCAGCGTCCAGGTGACCACGGCTTATAGTCGCCGGTCGCCTTTGGCCGGCGACCCTGCGCGAGCGTCGAGCCGGCGGGGCGCTGTGCGCCGGGCGTCCCGGTGAGATTGGGCCGATGCGGCTTCCACCAGGGACGTGGCGTCACCCGCTCCTTGGTCGGCGGCTCATCAACGGTGTGGTGGAGCCAGCCGTGCCACGAGGGCGGCACGGTAGAGGCTTCGGCAACCCCGTTGTAGATCACCCAGCGGCGCTCGAACCCGAGCGTCGGATCGATCTTGCCGCCCCTGGTCCGGTAATAGCGGTCGCCGAATTCGTCCTGACCGACGAATTCGCCATAGAGCGCGGTCCAGACCTGCGTGCCGAAAGTCTGGCCGTTCCACCAAGTGAAGAAGCGGAGCAGGAAGGTCTTCATCAGGGTTTCATGAATAGTACGAAGCGAGGCCGGCTTGATGCCACCGCAACGCGGTCCTGTCCAGGACCGGTTCGGGAACAACACGGTCGTGCGAGGGCGTATTGCGGCCCTACGAGAGCAATGCGTATGCTGCCCAGTGCCTCATTTGGGCCGCCAACAAAGCAGAAACGCCGAACAAAGGCGCTTCGACATCTCGCCAGGGAGACCGCCATGAAGACCATTCGTATCCTGTCGGCGGCATTCGCCGCACTCATCGCCGGAAGCTCGACCGCGCTGTCGCAGGCTTGGCCCAACCGGCCGATCCAGGTCGTGAGTCCCTTCTCCGCCGGCAACGCCAATGATCTTGTCGCGCGCGTCGTTCTCGACCAGGTATCCAAGCAACTCGGTCAAACCATAGTCTTCGAGAACCGCCCGGGCGGCGGCGGAACGATCGGCGCGGCGTCGGTCGCGCGCGCCAAGCCGGACGGCTACACGATCCTGATCCATTCATCCTCGTTCGCGGCCTCGCGCGTCTTGCACAAGAAGCTGCCGTTCGACACGCTCAAGGACTTCCTGCCGGTCGCCATGTTCGGAGTGCAGCCGAGCGTGCTCGTGTGTGCGCCCTCGAAGGGCTACAAGACCGTCGCCGACATCGTGAAGGCCGCCAAGGCCAAGCCGGGGGCGTTGAATTATGCTTCCGCCGGTGTCGGCGCCGCTTCCCACATGGCCGCCGAACGATTTCTTGCGAGCGCGGGAATCAAGGTTCAGCACATTCCCTTCCGCGGGCCGATCGAGGCCTTCACCGAGGTGATGGCAGGCCGCATCGACTTCTATTTCCTGCCCATCTCGCCGGCATTGCCGAACATCCAGAATGGAAAGCTCGCCGCGATCGCGGTGAGTACGCCGGCCCGCGCGCCCTCGCTGCCGAACGTGCCGACCACAAAGGAAGCGGGCTATCCTGGCGCCGCCTATCTGTTCTGGGGCGGCCTGTTCCTGCCGGTAAAGGCGCCGGCAGCGATCGCGGACCGGCTGCACGCGGAGACGACCAAAGCCCTGGCACTCTCAGACGTGCAGGCGCGGCTGGCGAAACTCGGTGTCCAGCCGATGCCGATGACGCGCGCGGAGTTCGATAAATTCTTCCGCGAAGATGTCACCTCGACGATCAAGCTCGCCAAGGAAATAGGCCTTATGCCGCAGAACTGACGCAGGCAGATCGCGGCTGACGCGTCCGAAGGCCAGCCTGCATGCGCCTCACCTGAAGCCCGCGATTGCGCTTGCCGGCGACAATCGCCATCTACGCTTCGACGGATAGGTTCATGCTTGAGGTTACTCAAAGCGCGTTGGCTGCGATCCGCAACTGGCTCTATTGGGCGCCGGACATCGTGGTCGGCGCTTTCATCCTGATGCTGGCGGCGTGCATTGCTTTGCTCGTTCACGCGGCGCTCGTGAAAGCATCGCGCCGCGTCCTGGGCGCCCGCCATCCCTATCTTGTCTCGGTGCTCGCCGGCACATCCGGACCCACGCGTTCCGGGATTCTCATTCTCGCCCTTTTTGTCGCCCTTCCGGTTGCCCCATTCGATGACGATCTGAGCACTGCGATCGCCACCGCTCTCCTGGTTGCGGCCATTGCAATCCTCGGCTGGATCGCGATTACGGTGACGCATATCAGCGCCGATATCTATTTGCGGCGCTTCCGCATCGACGTGGCCGACAATCTGCTGGCGCGCAAGCACGTGACGCAGGTCCGCGTCCTGCGCCGCGTGGTCGATACGATCGTGATCATCATCAGCGTCGGGGCGGCGCTGATGACGTTCGAGCCCGTGCGCCAGTACGGTGTCAGCCTGTTCGCCTCCGCAGGCGTCGCCGGCATTGTGGTCGGCTTCGCGGCGCGTCCGGTGCTGAGCAACCTGATCGCCGGCATCCAGTTGGCGGTGAGTCAGCCGATCCGCATCGATGACGCGGTGATTGTGGAGAACGAGTTCGGCCGGGTCGAGGAGATCACCTCGACCTACGTCGTGCTGCGACTGTGGGATCTGCGCCGCATGATCGTGCCGCTCACCTATTTCATCGAGAAGCCTTTCCAGAATTGGACCCGGGAATCGACCACGTTGATCGGCGCCGTCCTTATCCATGTCGACTACTCCGCACCGGTCGAGCGATTGCGCGAGAAAGCCGCCGAAATCGCCAAGGCCTCGCCGCTTTGGGACGGCGCTCTGGTCAAAGTGCAGGTGACCGACGCCAATGCCACCACGATGGAACTGCGGATCATCGCCACCGGGCGCTCGGCCGACGATGCCTTCGATCTGCGCTGTGAGATCCGCGAGAAGCTGATCGATTTTCTCCAGCGAGAAATGCCCGCTGCGTTGCCGCAGCGGCGCCTTCAGGCTCAGATCTCCGGCAATGTCAACGCCGGGACCGAAACCTGAGCCGCATTGCAGTCACCGAACTCCCTCCCCTATGCTGGTCCGCCGAACGTGATCTATGTGGCCTTGCCTTTCCAGCAGGCCACAACGTCCGTCGGACAGAGAGGGAGGAAGTATCCGATGTCACGACCCCTTTACTTTGGCGTGCTGACGGCACTGATCGTCGTTGCCGCGCTGCCGTCGCAGGCTACCGCGCAAGCCTATCCGACCAAGCAGGTCACGATCATCGTGCCGCTGGCGGCGGGCACCGGCATGGATTCTCTGGTACGGCTCTATGGGCAGAAGCTCAGCGATGCTCTCGGCAAGCCTGTCATCGTCGAGAACCGGCCTGGTGCCGCGACCATGCTCGGCACCGCGGCAGTTGCGGCTGCGACGTCCGATGGTCACACACTCGGTGTCGCCACCAGCTCGGCGATGGCGATCAATCCCGTGCTCTACAAAAAGATCAACTACAACCACATCAAGGATTTCATACCGGTTTCGTTTTACGTGAAATCGCCGTTCATCCTGATCGTCAACCCCGCGCTGCCGGTCAAATCGGTGCCCGATCTGATCAAGCTCGCGAAGGAGAGCAAGACTCCGCTCACGTTCAGCTCGCCGGGCGCCGGGGTCGCGCAGCACTTGTCGATCGAATATCTGAAGCAACGCTTCAACGTGAACATGACGCATGTGCCCTACAAGAGCACGCCGCAGTCGATCCAGGACATCGCCGCGGGCCATGTCAACCTCGGCTTTGCGGAGGCCGGCGCATCGCTGCCGCTGATCCGGTCCGGCAAGGTGCGAGCGCTGGCGGTCTCATCGCTGACGCGGCTGTCCACGGTGCCGAACGTTCCGCCGTTCGGCGAAACCGTCAACGCGCCCGACTTCGAAGCGGTCTCCTGGCACATCCTGTTCGCGCCCTCGGCAACGCCGAGAGCCATCGTCGACCGGCTGCACAAGGAGATGACGCGGATCATGTCGGATGCCGACATGCAGAAGCGGGCCGCAACCATTGGGTTGCTGCCACTCAACCCGCCCTCGATCGCGGACACCGAGAAGTATATTGCCGGCGAGCGCGAGAAATGGGGCTCACTGGTGCGCAAGCTCGGGCTCCAGGGCACGCAGTAGCTTGCTCTGGCGGGCAAGAATCGGCCGCGGCGCTGCCTCGCCGCGGCCGTTGTCATGCGCGCGTCATTGAGAATCACCGACTCGGATCGGGGAAAGTCCCGCCGTTGCGGGACAAGTCGTGCGCGGGGAACCAGCGGGTCATCCTGGCCGAGGGCGCCGGCGGTCGCGCGGCGCTTGTTCCGGACCCGCCGCCGGTGGCAGCCGCCACGAAAATGGCGGTAGCATGACACCAAATTTCAAGCTTGACATCGACCGGCTATCCCCAGGCCAAGGGGCGCCGTGCCGCCTGCGTTTTGGATTCCGCCGCTGATATCCGATACTTGCCGCGCCCCTTGATTCTCTCCCCGCATTCCACAGATTCGCACAAGACTTAGCGGTTGATTCAGACTCTCACGCTAGGTCTTGACGGAAACGGCAGAGACGTCCTAGCCTCTGACTGTTCGGCGCGAGTGGTTTCTCGTACCCGCCGGGCGCTCTCCTGACCCACGGTCATGAAACCACTCCGCCGGCCGCAACGGCGCCGGAGCAGGCGTTCTGTCGCCCCAGGACGAGCAGTCCGGACGTGCCGTAACGATCCTGGCCGGGGGACGGCCCGGACAGGGCAGGCGTTAGACGGAGACGAGCCGGGTCAACCGGGTGGAAAGTGCCGGTCGGGATGGGACCGCGCGCAGAGCAAGTGTCGGCGGCCTAGATTGGCGGGACGTTCCGCCGAGGCTGCCGGCCCGCAACAAAAAGGGGCAAAGAGATGCGGATCGAGCGTCGTTACACCAAGGAAGGCCAGTCGCCCTACGCGGGAATCGAATTCCGGCTGACCACCAGCGAGATTCGCAACCCCGACGGCTCGACCGTGTTCAAGGCCGAAAACGTCGAGGTTCCAGCGGCCTGGAGCCAGGTCGCGGCCGACGTCATCGCGCAGAAATATTTCCGCAAGGCCGGCGTGCCCAAGCGGCTGCGCAAGGTCGAGGAGCCGACCATCCCGTCCTGGCTGTGGCGCTCGGCCGCCGACACGTCGGAGACGGTCGATTCCTCGGCGCCGAACACCGCCTTGAACGACCGATCCGGCGATGCCCCGCCCACCGACGCCGGCAAGCGTGCACGCACGTCAACCGCCGCCGCGAAATCCGTCGACACCACCGGCGAGACCTCCGCCAAGCAGGTGTTCGAGCGGCTCGCCGGCACCTGGACCTACTGGGGTTGGAAGGGCGGCTACTTCGATTCGGAGGCGGACGCGCGCGCCTTCTTCGACGAGCTCGTCTACATGCTGGCGATGCAGATGGCGGCGCCCAACTCGCCGCAATGGTTCAACACCGGCCTGCACTGGGCCTACGGCATCGACGGCCCGAGCCAAGGCCACTTCTACGTCGACTTCGAGACCGGCAAGCTGACCAAGTCGAAGTCGGCCTACGAGCACCCGCAGCCGCACGCCTGCTTCATCCAGTCGATCGCCGACGACCTCGTCAACGAGGGCGGCATCATGGATCTGTGGGTGCGCGAGGCGCGCCTGTTCAAATACGGCTCCGGCACCGGCTCGAACTTCTCCTCGCTGCGCGCCGAGAACGAGCGGCTCGGCGGCGGCGGCAAGTCGTCGGGGCTCATGTCCTTCCTGAAGATCGGCGACCGCGCCGCCGGCGCGATCAAGTCGGGCGGCACCACGCGCCGCGCCGCCAAGATGGTGATCGTCGACACCGACCATCCCGACATCGAGGAGTTCATCGACTGGAAGGTCAAGGAGGAGCAGAAGGTCGCGGCGCTGGTGACCGGCTCCAAGATCAACCAGCGGCACCTGAAGGCGATCCTGCGCGCCTGCGTGAATTGCGAGGGCTCGGGCGACGACTGCTTCACGCCCGACAAGAACCCCGCGCTCAAGCGCGAGATCCGCGCTGCGCGCAAGGCGTTCGTGCCCGACAACTACATCAAGCGCGTGATCCAGTTCGCCAAGCAGGGCTACACCGACATCCAGTTCCCGATCTACGACACGGACTGGGATTCGGAAGCCTATCTCACCGTCTCCGGGCAGAACTCCAACAACACGGTGCGCGTCACCGACGAGTTCCTGAAAGCCGTGGAAGCCGACGGCGAATGGGACCTGACCTGGCGCACCAAGCCCGGCCAGATCGCCAAGACGCTGAAGGCGCGCTTCCTGTGGGAGAAGATCGCCTACGCGGCGTGGGCGTCGGCCGATCCGGGCCTGCAATTCCACACCACCATCAACGACTGGCACACCTGCCCGGCCTCGGGTCCGATCATCGCGTCGAACCCGTGCTCGGAATACATGTTCCTGGACGACACCGCTTGCAATCTCGCCTCGATGAACCTGCTCCAGTTTCTGGGCAAGGATTTGGGCCAGGGCGAGCCGCGCATCTTCGACGTCGACGGCTATGAGCATGCGGTGCGGCTGTGGACCGTCGTGCTCGAGATCGCGGTGCTGATGGCGCAGTTTCCCTCCAAGCAGATCGCGCAGCTCTCCTACGAGTTCCGCACGCTCGGCCTCGGCTACGCCAATGTCGGCGGGCTGTTGATGTCGTCGGGCATCCCCTACGATTCGGATGCCGGCCGCCAGATTTGCGGCACGCTCTCCGCCATCATGACCGGCATCAGCTACGCGACCTCCGCCGAGATGGCGAAGGAGCTTGGCGCCTTCCCCGGCCACAAGAAGAACCGCGACGCGATGCTGCGGGTGATGCGCAATCACCGCCGCGCCGCCCACGGCGAGCGCTCGGGCTACGAGAAGGTGGCGACGCCGCCGGTGCCGCTCGACCACAAGTCCTGCCCCGACGCGACGCTGGTCGAGCACGCCAAGCGGGCCTGGGACCGCGCCGTGGAGCTGGGCGCCGAGCATGGCTACCGCAATGCGCAGGTCTCGGTGGTGGCGCCGACCGGCACCATCGGCCTGGTGATGGACTGCGACACCACCGGCATCGAGCCCGACTTCGCGCTGGTGAAGTTCAAGAAGCTCGCCGGCGGCGGCTACTTCAAGATCATCAACCGCGCCGTGCCCGAGGCGCTGCGCGTGCTCGGCTATTCGCCCGCGCAGATCGCCGAGATCGAGGTCTATGCGACCGGCCACGGCTCGCTCGGCCAGTCGCCGGGCATCAACCATGCGACGCTCAAGCAGAAGGGCTTCACCGACGAGGCGCTCGCCACCGTCGAGAAGGCGCTGCCGACCGCCTTCGACATCAAGTTTGCCTTCAACAAGTGGACGCTGGGCGAGGCGTTCTGCGTCAACGAGCTCGGCCTCGACGCCGCGCAGCTTAACGATCCGAAGTTCGACCTGCTCTCCGCCATCGGCTTCTCGAAACGCGAGATCGAGGCGGCGAACATCCATGTCTGCGGCGCCATGACGGTGGAAGGCGCGCCGCATCTCAAGCCCGAGCACTATCCGGTGTTCGACTGCGCCAACCCGTGCGGCCGCATCGGCAAGCGCTATCTCTCGGTCGAGAGCCACATCCGCATGCTGGCGGCGGCGCAGCCGTTCATCACCGGCGCCATCTCCAAGACCATCAACATGCCGAACGACGCCACGGTCGAGGACTGCAAGGCGGCGTATCTCCTCTCCTGGAAGCTCGGGCTCAAGGCCAATGCGCTCTACCGCGACGGCTCCAAGCTCTCGCAGCCGCTGCAGAGCCAGCTCATCGAGGACGAGGAGGACGATGACGACGTGATCGAAGCCTTCGTCGAGAAGCCGGCGGCCGCGCGCGTCTCCGCGCTGGCCGAGCGCGTGGTCGAGAAGGTGGTCGAGCGCATCACGGTGCTGCGCGAGCGCGAGAAGCTGCCCGACCGCCGCAAGGGCTATACCCAGAAGGCGGTGGTCGGCGGCCACAAGGTCTACCTGCGCACCGGCGAATACGACGACGGGCGCATCGGCGAGATCTTCATCGACATGCACAAGGAAGGCGCGGCGCTGCGCTCCTTCATCAACAACTTCGCGATCGCGGTGTCGCTCGGCCTGCAATACGGCGTGCCGCTCGATGAATATGTGGACGCCTTCACGTTCACGCGCTTCGAGCCGGCCGGCCCGGTGCAAGGGAACGACTCGATCAAATACGCGACCTCGATCCTCGACTACGTGTTCCGCGAGCTGGCGGTGAGCTATCTCGATCGCTTCGATCTCGCGCATGTCGATCCCTCGCAGGCCGGCTTCGATGCGCTCGGCACCGGCGTCGAGGAAGGCAAGCCGCAAGGAGGAGGCGCGGCGAAATACGTGTCGAAGGGGCTCACCCGTTCGCGCACCGACAAGCTGGTGGTGCACAGCGGCGGCGGTGGCTCTTATCCCTCCCCGCAAAGCGGGGAGGGTGGCGCGGCGCAAGCCGCGCCGGGTGGGGAGCAATCGGGCGGCAGCCGCATCACCGCCCTCTCCTCCTCCGGCCCGCGCGCCGAAGTCGCCGGCACCGCGGCGCTCAAGGCCGAGGAAGCCCGAAAGCTCTCGCCCGCCGAGCAGCTCGAAGTGCAGCTTCCGTTCGCCGCGCCCAAAGCTGAAGCGAGGCCCGACGCCAAGGCCGCCGCCGCCGCGCGCCGCGCCGAAGCCAAGGCGCGCGGCTACGAAGGCGAGATGTGCGGCGAGTGTTTGAACTTCACGCTGGTGCGCAACGGCACGTGCCTCAAGTGCGACACCTGCGGCGCGACGACGGGGTGTAGCTGAGGGACTTGAGAGATATCCATGATCGACGATCATACGCGCCTAGCGACCGGCCTTGACGACATGAGACGTCTCGACGAAGTCCGGCGACAGATCAGTCTTGGCGACCAGATGAGGCGTCTTGACGAAGCTCAAAGATACATTGCTCTAGGAAACGAGATGAGACGCTTCGATGAGATTCACAAGCAGATCGCACTCGTTGACAAGATGAGGCTCTCAATTGATCAACTTTCTCCACTCAACAATAGCGGGTCTGCAATCGACCGATTCTCCATCAATGAACGAATGAGGCTTGCGTTAGATCAGGTTGCCGCTTTGGACCGTATGAAGCCTGCAATTGATCAGATCTCCGTCTTCGACAAGGCGATGTCGTCGATCGACCAACGTCTCTGGAACAATGAAAGCGTACGACGCTCGCTAGAGGCATCAGCAGTTCTGTCCGATGCGAACAATCGCCTCCACGAACAATACGAAGCATGGGATCGAATCGGTCGATCGCTCGACACTTACGAAGACCTGCAGGCAAAGCCCGAACCCATACAAATTCCCGCCATCACGAGAGATTTCGAGCATGCGCGTGAAGTTAGGGCGAAACGCGATCGCAAGCTTCAGAATCGTCAATCCGGATTGCTAGCGTCCATCGTCGAGGCGGGCAAGAAGCAGAATGAGATCACACGAGATATCGCCAGGTTGCAGGAAACGCTTGTCACCGAATCTCTGGAAAATTCGCGGCTTCAGCGCGTCGTTTTGTACTTTACTGCGCTTAGCGCCGTTCTTGCTCTCATCTCGCTCTTCAAATGAGCATCGTATAATCTTAGCGCCCCTCCATCGGGGTTATCGTCGCACTTCAAGC
>JBOHIG010000276.1:0-1982 GCA_050725815.1 Xanthobacteraceae bacterium | reverse complement strand
CTGATCGGCGATCCCACCTACGCCGACGCCGTCCTCGACCGCCTGGTCCATAACGCCCACCGCATCGATCTCAACGGCGAGAGCATGCGGCGGAGCCGCAAACCCGGCCGAAAGGCCTGAGCCCGTGGCGCTGTGGACATGCCGCTACGCTTGGACAACGCAAGCGCGTTGCCCACATGCCCACAGCAGCAGCAGCAGCAGCAGCAGCAGCAGCAGCAGCAGCAGCAGAAGTAAGGCGCTGCTCCACAATCCAGAAAGCCCGGCTCATGAGCCGGGCTTTCTGCTTCAATAAAAGAAGCTGCGCTGCGCGGCAGTATTCGCGGCAGTATTCAACACTACGACAACCGGCGCCGCCGATCGGCACGGCCTCTTGCAGCGACGGCGATCTAAGCCCCCGCGCGATGCCTTTCCGTCCGATGCCGGCGAATACGACCTCTCCGACCGGCGCGGGTGACAACCAGGCGCTCCGCTACTTGCCCTGCAAGATCGCCTTGTAGCGCGCGATCAGGTCCGGCGGCATTTGCGCCAGCCGTGCGATCATGCCGCGCACGGTGGCGCCGTCGAGCGGGCTCACGTCGAGCGAAAGCTTCTTGCCCTCTTCGAGATAGCCGGGATCAGAGAACGTCTTCATGAACGCGGTCTGGAGGATTTTCGTGCGATCCTTCGGCACGTTCGGTGGCGCCACATAGGGATAGGTGACCTTGAACGGCAACTCGACCAGCTCGATCAGCGCCAAGTCCTGTGGCGAAGTGACGAGTTCGCGCGCGGTCGGCACGTCCGGCATCCTGGCCCAGCGCTTCTCGCGGCCGAACTGGATCAGAAAGCGAAGCTTGCCCTCCTTGATGAAGCGTCCATAGGCGCCGATCTGGAGCGGCGCCCAGCCGATCGCGCGGCCGTGGATCTCGCCGCGCTCCATGGCGATGCCGATCTCGCCCGAGCCCTTGTAGCCGCGGACCAGTTGCAGGTTCAGCTTCAGCACGTCCCTGGCAACCAGCACGACGTCGGTGTCGGTGCCGCCCGCGGCGAGCCCCCCGATCTGCGCCGGCTTGCCGGGTTTCCGCAGGTCGGCGACGCTGTGATACGGCGAGCTTGCCATCGTCACCAGGAAGTAGGCGCTGTCGGCATAGCTCGATGAGGTGCCGAGCCAGGTGAAATTCTCCGCCTTGAACTTGGCCCGGGATATCCCGAGCGTCGGCTGGAGCGGCGAGCTGCGCGACAGGAGCGCAAGCGTCAGGCCATCCGCCTCCGCGACGTTATACATATGGTTGGCTGCGACCAGCCCGCCGGCGCCCGGCATGTTCTTGACGATGACGTTCGCTGCGCCGGGGATGTATTTCTTCATGTGTCGCGCCAGCGCGCGGGCGCCGGCGTCGTAGCCGCCGCCCGCCGCATTGGCGACGATAAGCGTGACGGTCTTGCCATCGTAGAAATTAGGCTGCGCGGAGGCGGCATTGAGTGGCAGCAGTGTGACGGCCGCGATGGCTACAATGTGTATCCTGAATATCCGCATTGTTCTTCCCCGACGGCTGAGAGCGATCACGATCACGCCGCCAGATTGCCGAACTTCTGCAGGTTCGCCTTCTGCGCCGCGTTGCGCGGCGGCAGCTTGAACAGGCGGGCGGCGGTGCCGCCGAGGATGTTGTGCTTGGCCTTCTCGGACAGGAACGGCAGGTCCCAGATCGTGGAGGGCAGATCGAAATCCCAGTGCGGGTAGTCGGACGCGTAGAGGAGCTGCGTCTCCGCATTCATCATCGCCAGCGTGCATTCGAGCCCGCGCTTGTCCACGGTCTCCATCGGCTGCGAGGCGTAATACATGTCGCGCATGTAGTCCGACGGCTTCTTTTTCAGCAGCGGGTATTCCGACGGCCGCAGCATGAACTCGTGATCGAGCCGCTGCATCAGGAACGGAATCCAGCAAAGCCCGCCCTCGATCCAGATCACCGGCAGCTTCGGGAAGCGTTCGCCGAGCCCATTGGTCACCC
>JBOHIG010000275.1:0-9332 GCA_050725815.1 Xanthobacteraceae bacterium | reverse complement strand
GTGGATTTGACATTCGCGACCCACCTGGCGGCGGGCTCGCCACGCGAATGTCAAATCCAAAACTCCACTAGCGCCGTCACCAGGTCCGCTTGAAGCCGGCCTTGAGGCTCTTGCTGAGTTCGCCGGTCGGCGTCTCCTCGACTGCGCCGGTCACGCTGACCGGCCCTCCGAACAATTTCTGCTCGGCGCTCATCGACCGCATCCACTTTTCGTTCGCAGTCGAGATCGCCGCGCCCAGCGACACTGTCGTATCGGCCGGCAGAATTGTGAAACGGACGACCTGGTTGCTGTCAAACACCTGCGAGGCTGGGGGCTGACCCGGCATGACGCTGACCGGAGCGGTTGCGGCGGTGTGTGCAAGCGGCTCGGGATTTGTCAGCGGCTCGGTGGGCGGCGAACCGGTGTGCGATTGGGTTACCGAATAGCCGTTCTGCCACGTCATCGACAGCGTGCTGCCGAGCGGGATCGAGCGGCTCAAAGTCATGCCGAGCTTGCTCTGCTGATCGGGATCGAGTCGCGTCTCGAACGTCGTCTTGTCGGTGACGATGAAACCGGGGCCGGTGACGTTTGCCCAGGCGACGCCTTCGGAAGGCTCTTGCGTCGCTCCGTGCAGGAATCGCTCCGGACGCAGCTCCGCGTCCTTGAGCGCCGGGCGGTTATCGACGCCTAGCTTTGCCTCCCAATCGGTCGGCGCGGACTTTCGCTTGAACTTCGGCGCCTCTGCCCCCGGCGCGGCGGGGCTCGCCGGTGCAGGCAACGGAGTCGAGAAGTCGAACGATTGCTCCAGCGGTTGCTCGAAGTCCAACGGCACGTCGTTGTCGTCGATGGGATCGGCCGCCGTTGCGCCAGCGGTCAGCAGCGCCGCAAACGCCACGACGCAGCCGCGGGCACGCCGGGCAAATATCCCGTCATGCAGCAGATGCCTCATTTTCAAACGTATTCCCCGTGATTCGCCCGCCGGGCGGAGTGGCAGCCATGATTGGCTTTTTTGTGGAGCCGCTTTGGACGATTGCGGTTAACAAGTCGTTGCCCACCGGCGAACGCAGGTTCCGGCAATTGAAACCGGCTTTGCGCCATTCCGGATCGCCGTCGTCGAAATGTGGTGGGTGCAAGTGTGGGGGCGCGGGCCGTCGACTTTCATGATGCGTTGACCATGCGGCGGACCGTTGAGGTTCCGTTGACTCTCTGCGCACTGCGCCCGGCGGAGGGGGGCGGCGTTAAGAGTCAAGGAGCGTTCGCTCGCTAGCCTTCGAGGCTGGGCTTCGGAGGGGGTCGGGGGATGCATTCCGCGTATCGCAACGGCGCATTGATTCTTGCGCTCATCGGATTCACAGGTCTTGCCGCGAGCCACTATCATCCGGGGACGGTGGATGAATCGGTTGGGATTGGCGAACCTTATGCTGCCATCGTCGACGACTTTAACGACGAGGTGACCGGCAGCATCGGACAGATTTCCCGGTCGGATCTGCGGCTGAGCGACGAGGAACGCGGCTTCGTTTTCCTCGGCGTCATCAATCTGCCGGACGTACCTGACGTCGATATGCCGGCCCCGCGGCTTGCGGAGATGCTGCCGGAGACGGTCGCGTTGCGGACCATCCCGGCCATGGTTACCCGCAAGATTCCCGCGCTCGCGCGCTACCGCTTCGTCAAGCTCGACGATCGCATCCTGCTGGTGAGCGCGGGCAGCCGCGAAGTCGTCGCGGCGATCCCGCGCTACAAGCTGATGGTCCGGTAGCGGTTCAGCTCAACGAAGCGAGATCAGCTTCGCACGCTGCGGGGCGCGCTTCCCGAACCTTTCCATTGCCCGAGACTCTCGGCGATGATCTTGGTCGATTGCATCGCCGACTGGCTCAGATGCGCGTATTCGGTGATTTCGCGCTGAACGCGGGCGCCTTCGGTCTGCAGCATCTCGCGCAACGTCTGCAGCTCCGTGATCAGCCGGTCGATCTCCTGCACCGAAGTGCCGGCGACCCGCTGCAACAAGGTGCTGATATTGTTGGCGACGACCTCGCTGTCCGACTCCGGCGCTCGCCGCAGCGACGGTGCGTCGCGGCGGACGAATTCGCGGATCTCACCTTCCACTTCCGATTCCCTGGCCGAATCGAGATCGATCGGCTTTCCCGACTTGATTGCTGTCATTGATCACCCCCATCAAAACTTCCATCGATTGACTTGCGCTCCCGAGGGTGATTGCGGCATCAGATTGTGACGACTTCGCGGCCGGGCAGTGGCTCCTCACAAGTCGATTTAGGCAAGATGTATGCGATTTTACCACCGCGCGGGTTATCCATGCGCGACGGCATGGGTTCCACGAGTCTGGCGGCCGTTCGATGCGTTACGGTTGCAGCTTCCAGGACGGCGCTTGCCAGAGCGTCTGCCACTCGGCTTCCGGGGCGCCGCAGCGTAGCGAGCGGTGCTCGATCCTGATCAGCACGAAACCGTTGAGCTCGCCGCCGCCCTGCCGATAGATGTGGCGGGTCTCGAGTGCCGGGCAGACGTTGCTGCCGCGTGTTGCGGTCAGCGTCATGGCTTGCGGATCCCAGCTCATCAGGCCCGGCCGCTGCGAGGCGCTGATGCCGCCATTGAGCGCAACCACCGGGAATGTCATCGGCGACGGCTCGGTTTCGACTGAAAGCTCGAACTGGAATGCCTGGGTATGGAACGTGGCCGTGTGGCAAGGCACCAGCGCCATCACGCGGTAGCCGTCGGCCGGCCGGAAGATCAGGATCGGGTGGCGCGCGAGCAGGCCGTCGGTCAATTTGCATTTGGCGCGGTCGGATGCCGCCATCAGTTGGCGCGGGATGTCCTTGACCGCGACGATGGTCAGCGGCCGGCCTCCCGACGGTACCTGGATCGCATACGAGTACGGCGCCGCGCTTGCCGCTGGCGTGCGAAACGTTTCGAGCTCGCGCTTGGTTGGGTCCGGCGCGCCCTGCGCAAACGCAGCGGCAGGCGCGGCGATCAACGCCGTAAGCAATGCCGCGGCAAGAGCATGATCCCGAAAAGTGAAAACCACTTTTCGGACAAAGATCATGCTCCAAGAACAAGATAGATCGCGATTGCGATTCAACTTGAAGCAATCGCAATCGAGATGCGTTCGCCTTCGATGTCGGACCTGCAACGGAGCCCCCTTTCCGCTGCGGCGAATGATCATGCTCTAATAGCCGAGCAGGATCTCAACCACCGCCGGCTGCACCTTCCTCACGCTGGTGTCGCTCGAAACCAGTTCTTTCTTGCCTGCTATCTGCTTGCGCGCGTCTTCCGGCGCGCGAGAATTCATCGACAGCCGCATGCCGACCTTGCAGCCGCCGGGCAGCGATGCCAGCGCGCCGCCTTGCCAGTCGAGGATGGAGCTGCTGTTGCGGTCGAAGCCGGTGAGCTTGAACGGCTTGCGGTTCAGCTTTTCGAGCGCGGTGAGCGTCAGGCCGAGGCGCAGGCCTTTCGGCGCCGACCATGCCGACTTGCCGTTGATGACGATCAGTTGCGTGTTGGAACGCGCTGCCTCGTTCTCCCAAAGCACTTCAAGGCGGCGGCGCGGGTCTTTCGGAAACAGCACCGACGCCATCAGCTTGGTGTTGCCCGGGCCATCGACTTGGGTGAAGGTGATGTTCAGCGAGCCGAACGCCTGCGCGAGCCGGAGGTGGCTCGAGTTCTTCGCAAACGGACCGCCGCAGGTGACGGAGCGCGCCGCCGTGGCTTTCGGCTTGGGCTTCGCCTTCTTCGGACCACTTTCTGCCTTGCCGGCGCCGGAACCCTTCTCCGCCGCTTCCTGCGCGCGCCGGATCTGGCCCGGCGTGAGTTCCTCGACATCCTGTTGCTGGGCCTGGCGCGGCGGCTGCTTCGCCCGCGGCGTGGACTGCGACCGCGGCGGGTCCGGCCACTGCACTTGCTGCTGCTGTTGAGACGGCGAATTCGGCCACTGCGCGGATGCCGCCACTGGAATCGCCAGCAGCGCGGCCGACAGCGACAAGAGAACGTGACGAATACGCATACCAATCTCCCGAACCCTCTGCAGGCGATCGCCCGACGCCATCATACACCGAATTGGGGCGGCGATGGAGTGTTCGGGTGCGGCATTGGGCGCCGGGGCAGGGCGGTCGCGGCTCTGCTGGCGGCTCGCAGGCCTACTTCATGGCGGATTTCATCCGGTCGTAGGAAAACACGAAGTCCTGCTTGTCGAGCGGCTTGTGACACTTGAAGCAGTTGGCGAGGTTGGCCTTCGGGTTGGGTTTGCGGCCCGCCGTGAAGGCTTGGTACTCCCACTCGCCATTGCGGATGTCGTCGGGGTATTCCACGCCCCAGCCGGTGCGCTTCTCCATGACGGTGTAGCCGAGGATCTTGTCGGTCTTGATGAAGCGGCCGTTGGTGTCCTTGACCGGAATGCCCTTGTCGTCGAGTTGCGCGGCATATTGCACCAGCGTCAGCACGGTGCCGTTCGGCAGCGGCTTGCCCGCCTTGGCGGCGTCGATCGCTGCTTGGCTGCTGGCATAGAGTTCGCGATACTGTTTGTTGTCATCGCGGTCGACCGTTGCGTAGAGCACCCCGAATTTTTCCGGAAACGCGACCTTGTCGCCGGCGGCGCGAACCGCAACCGTCACCGCCAATGCCGTGGCGGTTGCGGCGATGGCCGCGAGCGCGATCGTCCTGCGTGATGTCATGTGTCGTTCCTCCCGGTTTGCGGACGGTGCGTTATGGGTTGCGCCGTACTGACCGGGATCATCATAGCGCGCGCATTCTGCGCACGTGCGTCACATGACGGTCAATTCGTGGTGACTAAAGCATGCCCCCGAAAGTGGGTGCCCGTTTTCCGAAAAGATCATGCTTCAACAAGACTCTAGGGCCGAAAATTAAAAGACCCGGATCGTGGGGGGGTGCGATCCGGGTCTTCGAGGCCGTTCTTGGGGGCGGGCCTTGATCTGGAAAATGATTATCAGCGGACGATGGTCGCTCCTGCGCTGTCCGCGATCGAGCACGCGGCATCCATCGGCGGCAGCGCGCAATTCACTGCGCGATACACGGTCCGGGTGGTGGCGTCCGAAGCGGGGGCGCCGGAATGGGCCTGCGAGAGCGCGACGAGTACGGTCAGCGCGATGACGGGCAGGGCCAGGAAACGGGGGGAGAGCATCGTCGGTCCTCACGGGGCAAGCCGCCGAACGACTTGCAGTGACCCCGTGTAGCACCCGCATGTTTCCGGGTGATGTCGTCGATTGTTTCAGGAACGTTTCGTCGGCGAGCGCTGCCCGCGGGCGCTAGCGCCGGCCGAAGATCAGGTCGTATGGCGTCCAGTTGAACCGGTAACTGAGCGCGCCGCGCACGATATCGCCGGAAAACTTGGTCGATGCGTTCACGATCAGGGTCGGATCGACTGTGGGATCGTTGACGCTGTGGGTCAGTCTGCCGAGATCGTAATGCAGGTATTCGATTTTCGCGGACCAGGAGCCCACGGCATATTCGAGCCCGCCACCCGCGGCCCAGCCCCACAATCGCTTCGACCGCGTGCCGGTCGGCTGGATCACGCCGACCGCGCCCGGCGCGGTGATCGTTGTGGTGATCTCCGCCTTGCCGTTGGCGAGGCCGCCGGTGCCGTAGGCGAGCAGGTTGTCCTGCAGCAGGACGCCGGCGCGCGCGCGGGTGGTGCCGAACCACTTCAGCCGCTGCTCGCCGGTATTCGCGAATGTCACGAAGGGGGCCACACTGGTGACGATCGTCTCGCGGTGGCGGATGTTCGAGTAGGAGAAGTCGGATTCGGTGCCGACCACGAACCGGCCGAACTGCCAATTGGTGCCGTACTGGATGCCGCCGAGGAAGCCCTTCGGGTCGCCCGCGATCGAGGAGGGGAAGGCGCCGGCGGCGAAATTCGGCGTCAGCCCGAGCGGATTGCCGTCGGTCCAGCCGATCGCGTTGCCGCCCCAGCCGTAGCCGCCCTGCACGCCGATGTAGAAGCCGTACCAGCTATACGGCGTCATCACTGGCGCCTTCGCCGGCACTGGCCGGGCCGCCGGGATGTCGGCGGCAAATCCCCCAGACGCGGAAAGCGCCAGGACGAAAGAACCGATTCCGACCGCCCCGGAAATGGCTCGGAGTCCCATTACGAATCTCCCCCCGCCGAATGAGCGATTCTCCCATGTCGGCCGTCCGGCCGGTAGTGCAGATTTGCAACAGGGGCGCCTTTTCACGGCCACCCAGCGGTGTCCCAATACGGGATCAGCGCGCGTTTTGCGGCGGCCGACCACCCAGCCGCATTTGACCGCAAACACCGCCCGGGACATGGTTTTCGTAGTTTCTTGGGCGGCGTTACACGCTACCTCAACGCGGGTTCTGCCGCCGCCATGTCGCCGGCGATTCGAACGAGCCCGCCCAAAGCCCTCGCCGTGCCTCGCGCGCCTCACGTTCGGCCGCAGCATAGCGGTTGCTGCGGGCATAGCCGAGCGCGTGGCCGCCGCGCACCAGCGCTTCCGCGAGGTCCCTCCCATCGACGGTGCAGACCGCGACTTCGCGATCGTAGCGGTCGTGGGTGAGCGGGATACAGGTCACGACGCGCCTCGCGATGATCTCTGCAAGCGCCCGTGCTGCCACCTCGCCGCAACGATAGGTCTTGCCGTCGGCCGTGCGGCAGCTCTGGTCGCGTTCCGGCGCGTCGATCGACGCGATCCGGATGCGTTGCCCGGCGATTTCAAGCGAGTCGCCGTCAACGACGCGGGCGTGGCCGGATACCGGCGCGCCCGGTTGGCGCTGCGGCCGCATGATTTGAGCGATCGCCGCCAGCGCGGCGGCGATAAGAACCCAAACGAGGATGGCGCGTGACCGGCGCACGGGAGGCCTTCGAATCGTGCGCGCAGTCTAGATGAAACCGCGCAGGCGCGCCGTCGGCCTGCTTGCGATTTTCACTGCGCGCGGGCTTGCGCCGTCCCGCAGTGCGCGTCACGCTTGCCGGCAAGCGGGGAGCGCGGCGCATGACGCCCGCGAACATTCCCGCAACGGGAGGATCGTCATGCGGCACGTTCTCTATGCCTTGACGCTTGCCGTTGCCGTGGCGCTGGCCGCTACGGCTCCGGCGAGCAACGTACGCGCCCAGAAAGGCGCCGGTTCGCCCGAGGTGGTGAAGGCGCTTGCGCCGACGGGCAAGCTGCGCGCGGCGATCAATCTCGGCAATGCGGTGCTGGCGCAGAAATCCGCAAACGGCGAACTCGGCGGCGTCACCGTGGAGCTGGCACGCGAGCTCGGCAAGCGTCTCGGGGTGCCGGTCGAGCTGGTGGAGTTCCGGGCGGCCGGACGGGCGGTCGCTGCGATGCAGGCGGGCGAGGTGCAGCTCGCCTTCATCGCGATCGAGCCCAAGCGCGCGGCCCAGATCGAATTCTCGCCGCCCTATGTGGTCATCGAAGGCACTTATATGGTGGCGAAGGATTCGCCGCTGAAGGCCATCGCCGACGTGGACCGCGCCGGCATCCGCATCGGGACCGGGCTTGCCTCGGCCTACGACCTCTACCTGACGCGGACGCTCAAGAACGCGACGCTCGTGCGCGCCAAGGTCGGCGGCGGGCAGGCCTCGATCGATATTTTCCACGAGCAGAAGCTCGACGCCGCGGCTGGCGTGCGGCAAGCGCTGGAGGCGCATGCCAGAAAGACTCCGGGTGTGCGCGTTCTCGGCGGGCACTTCATGGAGATCCGCCAGGCCATGGGCACGCCCAAGGGACGCGCGACGGCAGCGCGCTATGTGCACGGCTTCATCGAGGAGATGAAGGCGTCGGGCTTCGTCGCTGCCGCGCTCAAGCGCAGCGGGCAGGGGGACGCCACGGTAGCGCCGCCTGCGGCGAATTGAAACCGGCCTTGCATCATGGGCGTAGTGCAGCGCCGACGTTGACGCTGCGCACTGCATCGCATCCGGGACCTGAACCTGCGCGGGCATGACGCATGGGCGCGAAGGCCCTACCGACTATCGTCGCGGACCACAGTACGGAGGCCATCATCGTGAACATGCCGACCACCGCTCCGCCCGACGTCGTCAAGTCGCTCGCTCCCACCGGCACCCTGCGCGCCGCCATCAACATCGCCAATCCGGTGCTGGTGCAGCGCAACCCGGTGACCGGCGCGCCTTGCGGCGTCACCGTCGATCTCGCGCGCGAGCTGGAACGCCGGCTCGGCGTGCGGCTGGAGCAGGTTCTCATCGACAGCGCCGGCAAGTCGTTCGAGGCGGTGAAGTCAAGAGGATGCGACTTCGGCTTTCTTGCGATCGAGCCGGCGCGCGCCGCCGAGATCGATTTCACCGGCGCCTATGTCATTATCGAGGGCGTCTATGCGGTGCGCGCGGACTCTGCGCTGAAGGCGAACGAGGATGTCGATCGCGACGGCGTGCGCATCGCTGTCAACAAGGGCGCGGCCTACGACCTCTTCCTGACGCGCTCGCTCAAGTACGCGACGCTGGTCCGCGTCGACAATGCTTTCGACGCCTTCATGCGCGAAGGACTTGAGGCGGTGGCCGGCGTGAAGCAGGCGGTGCTGCGTTTCGCCGAAACCAGCCCGGTCGCGCGCGTGCTGCCCGGCCGCTTCATGGAGATCGCGCAGGCGATGTGCCTGCCGAAAGGCCGCGAGGCGGGCGTGGCCTATCTGCGCGCTTTCGTCGAGGAGATGAAGGCGAACGGTTTCGTGGCGGCGGCGCTGAAGCGCGCTGGGCAGGAAGACGTTACTGTTGCGGGAGCGGCCTGACGACGCGATCTGCCCCGGTCGCCGCACCGAGTTGCTTGGAACCCAATTATGAAGCCCGGGCAACGCCTGCCGCGTTTGACGCATGAGCGGGTCGGCGCGGCTTGAGCGCTTCGATCAGTCTGTGCGGCTGGATGATTGCCCGAATTTCCGAGATGGGAACGGCCGGGCTGAAGAAGAACCCCTGCGCCATATCCGCCCCCTCTTCCGCCAAGACCTTCAAGTCGTCCAGACTCTCGACGCCCTCGACCACCGATCTAAATCGGAACGTTCTTGCGAGACTGAGCGCAACGCGGACCACACTCAGCGTCTCGGGATTTGTAGCCACTCCCTTGATCAAGGACCGGTCGAGCTTCAGGGTATCGATCGGCAGCTTCACCAGCTTTGAAAGATTTGAGTACCCGGTTCCGAAGTCGTCGATGGCGAATCGAATGCCAAGGCGGCGCAGCTCGGCAATTCGTTCCAGTACGATTTTCGGATTCTGCGTCGCCATTGACTCGGTAATCTCGAACTCCAGCCGCGCCGGTGCAAACTCGTATCGTTCGAGAAGCTCGTTCACCGACGTCACGAAATGCGGGTGCTCGATTTCGACGGTCGAAATGTTGACTGCAAGATCGATGTCTGCACCGGCT
>JBOHIG010000274.1:0-3405 GCA_050725815.1 Xanthobacteraceae bacterium | reverse complement strand
CTGTCGCTGTTCATGTATCGCGAGCCGAAGTCGGCCAAGCGTCTCTATTTCGACGTGATCCCCCGCCATGTCGACGAGTACCAGCAGTTCCTCGACGGCTACGAGCGGCAGGACCCCAAGCAGCGGTTGTCGAATCCGGTCTGGCACATCCATTCCGGCAACCCGCCCAAGGTCGAGATGCCGATCTCGTTCTCGATGCTGCTCACGCTGGTGTCGTCCTCCAACGCAGAGAACGCGGAGACGCTGTGGGGGTTCATCGGCCGCTACCGGCCGGGCGTCACGCCGCAGACCCATCCCAGGCTCGACGCCATGGTCGGCTACGCCATCCATTATTTCCGCGACTTCGTGCTGCCGACCAAGCGATTCCGCGAGCCGAGCGAGGTCGAGCGCGCGGCGCTCACCGACCTGCGCGACGCGCTCTCGCAGCTTCCGCCCGACAGCGATGCCGGGAAGGTCCAGGACGTGGTCTACGAGATCGGCCGGCGCGAGCCGTTCCTCGATCACAAGAAGAAAGCCAAGGACGGCAAGCCCGGCGTGTCGCTCGACTGGTTCAACATGCTCTACCAGGTCCTGCTCGGCCAGGAGAAAGGCCCGCGCTTCGGGTCGTTCGTGGCGGTGTACGGGCTCGGCAATACGGTCGACATGATCGACGGCGCGCTGGCGCGCTCGGCGTAATTTGCGAAGCCAGCGCGTAGCCCGCATGAGCGCAGCGATATGCGGGACCAGCATCGCAATCTGGCACTGCCGCTCCCGGATGTCGCCATAGCGCCGTCTCGCATAATATCGCTCATTTGCGTAAGGCGGCGCAATGCGCGTCGCTGCCGCGCCGCTTATTGCGCCCTACATGCCTCGATCTGAGGTGCGCGCACCCCGCACCGATTGCATTCCTGAGCAAGTCGGTAGACGATTGAGCCAACCAAGCCTCGGCGCAGGCGTATGGGAGGACTCGATGATCTCTACCGGAGCCATGAGAACCGGCCGCATTGTGTTGGGCTTCACCACAATGTTGGCGCTGTCAGTCCCGTTTGCTGCCGCACAGGATTCGGAGCGAGCCTACTACGCCGGGAAAACCGTGCGATTTGTCGTCGGCTTCGGCGCCGGCGGCGGATACGACTCCTATGCGCGCATGCTGGCGCCGTATCTTGCGAAGAACCTGGGCGCGAACGTTATCGTCGAGAACCGGCCGGGGGCCGGCGGGCTGGTCGCGCTCAACGGCCTCTATATCGCGCCGCCCGACGGTTTGGCGATCATGATCACCAACGGTACCGGCGCGGCATTCTCGCAACTGACCAATCTCGCCGGTGCGCGTTACGATCTCCGCAAGATCGGCTACGTCGCGACGCTGAGCGCGCCTCCGTCGGTGTGGACTGTCAGCCCGCAGTCTGGAATCAAGACAATAGCGGCGGCGCTCAAGAGCGGCCGAAGATGGCAATGGGCCGCGAGCGGGCCAGTCGACAGCCTGTCCGACGGTGCGGCTTTCACCTGCGCCGGCCTGAAGCTCGATTGCAAAATCGTGCTCGGATACAAGGGCAGCAACGACTCCGCGCTCGCGGTCGCGCGCGGAGAAATGGACGCGCTCTACGTCACCGACACGTCGGCCAACAACTACGTCCGGTCGAACGGGCTCGTTTCGCTGGCAACCATGGGACGCAACCGGTCGCGGTTCTTCCGCGATCTGCCGACCATCTTCGAGGCCGTGAAGCTTAACGCCGATCAGGAATGGCTGTTCAACTTCCGGCACGTGGTGCAGAGCCTGGGCCGCATCCTGGTGACGCCGCCCGGCCTGAGCGACAGCCGGCTCAAGTTCCTGGAGGCGGCGACCGCAAAGGCTCTCAACGACCCCATCTTCCTCGCCGAAGGCGAGAAGCGCCAGCTTTACACCGACTATGTCGACGCCGCCGGCACGCGCAAGAACGCGCTCAGCATCGTGTCGACCGTCACCCCCGCGCAACGGAAGCTGGTGCAGGACATCCTCGCAAAGGCGCGCTGATCGTTGCTTTTTCGGGCCCTTAACAGCGGGCGTCGAGAAGAATAGAATGCCGTGACGCAGAAAAAAGGTGCCCGCCCATGTCCACGTCGACGAATGCCGTCAGGGTCGTTTCGGAAACCGCGATGCCCGCCGGCGTGCGCGTCTCGCAACTGCAACCCGCGCTGGGCTCGATCATTGCCGGGTTTCGATTCGATGGGCGGCCGCTGAACGACGAGTTTCGTTCCGCGCTGCGCGACCTCCTGCACAATCGCGGCCTGGTGATCTTCGAGCCGGGCACGGTGACGGCCGAGAACTTCACGGCGTTCGCCGGCTTCCTGGGCGAGTTCTTCCATTATGCGGGACCCCACACGCCGCGCGCGCCGGAGAATCCCGATGCAACGATGATCGACTCGCTGAAGGACAAGAACCTTCGCAACCACATCTGGCATGCCGACGGAGGCTTCCGTCCGGATGCGCCGGCGTTCACTGCGCTGTTCGCGCATCTGCTGCCCGACTCCGGCGGGGATACGATCTTCAGCAATACGGCCTGGGTCTACGAGAACCTCGATCCCTTGTTCGCGGCCTATCTGGAATCGCTGACGGTCGTCCAGTCGGCGGACGCGACCGGACATATCACCGACCGCTATCTCGACGCCGAGGAGGCGGCCAAGGCGCGCGTGCGCATGCCTCCCTTCGAGATGCCGCTGATCCGCGTTCATCCCGCGACGGGCCGCAAGTGGGTGGCGGTGAACGAATCCTACGTGGCCTATATCAAAGGCGCGAGCAGGATCATGAGCCAGAACATCCTTGGCATCCTGTTCGACATGATCAAGTCGCCGGAAGCGACCGCGCGCTTCACATGGGCGCGTGGGAATCTTGCGATCTGGGACAACCGCGTCGTGCAGCACAAGGGCATCAAGGATTACGGCAGCGGCCGCCGTATCCTCTACCGCGCGACGATGACGGCGTAGAATCCCCCTCGGCCGTGTCCCGGCCCCAGCGCGGCGCGCAGAGCTTGTTTGCGCTTTCCCCCGGTGTACGGGCCGCACGCGTCTGCTACTCGTAGCGCGCAATGACCCTTCTGTCCTGGACCATCATCGGCATCACCATCGTTGCAGGCTCCTTCCTTTCCGGCGTGTTCGGCATGGCCGGCGGGATGGTGGTGATCGGCGTGTTGCTGATCTATTTCGATGTGGCCACCGCGATGAGCCTGTTTTCGATCATCCAGCTGACCGCCAATGGCTGGCGCGCGTTCCAGTGGTGGAGCTTCGTGCGCTGGGATATCCTCTGGCTCTATTGCGTCGGCGGATTGGTTGCCTTCGCGGGGCTGCGGCTCATCGAATTCATCCCCGACAAGGCGCTGGTCTATCTGCTGCTCGGGGCGATGCCGTTCGCGGTCGATCTCCTACCGAAGTCCTGGCGTCCCAACATCGAGT
>JBOHIG010000273.1:0-4733 GCA_050725815.1 Xanthobacteraceae bacterium | reverse complement strand
GAGGGACAGGGTGGGGGTCACCTTGGATGCCAACCTCGCATCCGACCCCCTCCCCAACCCTCCCCCTTTCAGGGGGAGGGAGCAGGCTGTGCCGCGCAGCGACGCACCGGCATCGATCGCGAGTCAGAACAACGACATTCTGTTCTGGGTCGCCTCGCGCGGGCATCACGCCGACATCGGCGGCATCTCGCCCGGCTCGATGTCGCCGAACGCCACCACCATCGAAGAGGAAGGCGTCTATATCGACAATTTCAAGCTGGTCGACGGCGGCCACCTCCGCGAACGCGAGCTCGATACGCTGCTGACCGGCGCCAGCTATCCCGCGCGCAATCCTACACAGAACATCAACGACCTGAAGGCCCAGATCGCCGCCAACGAGAAGGGCGTGCAGGAATTGCGCAGGATGGTGGCGCATTTCTCGCTTCCGGTCGTGCGCGCCTATATGAGCCACGTACAGGACAATGCTGCCGAGAGCGTGCGCCGGGTCATCGACCGGTTGCACGATTGCGCCTTCGACTACGAAATGGATCAGGGTACGCGTATCAAGGTGAAGATCACGGTCGACAAGAAGAGGCGCGAAGCGACCGTCGATTTCACCGGCACATCGCCGCAGCAAGGCTCGAACTTCAACGCACCCGAGCCGGTGACGCGCGCAGCCGTGCTCTATGTGTTTCGCGTGATGGTGGACGACGACATCCCGATGAACGCCGGTTGCCTACGGCCGATCAACATCGTGATCCCGCCGAAGTCGATGCTGTCGCCGGAATATCCGGCGGCCGTCGTGGCCGGCAATGTCGAGACCTCGCAGGCCGTGACCAACTGCCTGTTCGGCGCGCTTGGCGCGCTCGCCGCGGCGCAGGGCACCATGAACAACCTCAATTTCGGCAACGACACGTACCAGTATTACGAGACGATCTGCTCGGGCTCGCCCGCCGGCCCCGGCTTCCCCGGCACCGACGCCGTCCAGACCCACATGACCAACACGCGGCTCACCGATCCCGAGGTGCTCGAATTCCGCTATCCGGTGCTGCTGGAGGACTTCCATATCCGCGCAGGCTCCGGCGGGCGCGGCGAATGGAATGCCGGCGACGGCGTATCGCGCACCATCCGTTTCCTGGAAAGGATGGACTGCACCATTCTCTCCGGCCATCGCCGGGTGCGCCCGTTCGGGCTAGCCGGAGGCGAGGCGGGCGAAGTCGGCGAGAATTCGGTGCGGCGAAAGGACGGACGGGTTGAAAAGCTTGCCGGCTGCGATGCAACTGTCATCGACGCCGGCGAGGCGATCGTTATTCGGACACCGACCGCCGGCGGATACGGGAAGCCGAAGGAGTAGCGATGCGGATTGCAGTGATGGCGGCGGGAGCCGTCGGCGGCTATTTCGGAGGGCGTCTCGCCGCCGCCGGGCACGAGGTCGTCTTCTTTGCGCGCGGCGCCCATCTCGATGCGATCCGCAAGAACGGATTGCGGGTCGAAAGCGTCCACGGCGATTTCCATTTGAGGAATGCGAACGCAACCGACGCGACCGACGGCGTCACGCCGGTGGATGTGGTGCTGTTCGCGGTCAAGCTGTGGGACAGCGAGACGGCGGCGCAGACGCTCAAGCCGCTCATCGGTCCTGTCACCCGTATCATCACCTTGCAGAACGGCATCGATAGCGTCGAGCGCATCGAGCCGATCCTGGGAAAGGGCCATGTCGTCCCCGGCATGGCTCAGATCGCAAGCGTGATCTCGGCGCCCGGCGTCGTCTCGCACACCAGCCAGTTCCATCTGATGCGATTCAATCATCCTGACGGGCACGCCGACGCGACACTCACCGCCCTGGTAGAAGCCGGCCAGGCCGCGGGCATCGACATCGCGCTGTCCGATGGCATCGTTCATGACCTGTGGGCGAAGTTCGTGTTCCTGGTCGGCCTCTCCAGCATCACCGCGACTACGCGGCTGCCGATCGGCGCGACGCGCAACGATCCCGACACCCGCGCCTTCCTCGCAGCGATCATGCGCGAGGTTGTCGCGGTCGGCCGCGCGCGCGGCGCGCCGCTGGCGGCGGACTTCGCAGACAAGGGGCTCGCCTTCGCCGACAAGGCGCCCTCCGGCATGAAGGCCTCGATGGCGCACGATCTCGAGCGCGGCAACCGGCTGGAGCTCGACTGGCTGGCCGGCAAGGTGTCCGCGCTCGGCCGTGAGCTTGGCGTGCCGACCCCGGCCAATGATGCCGTCTATGCCGTGCTCAAACCGTATCGGATGGGCAAGGCGTCTTCGTAGTGCCGTAGCCCGGATGAGCGAAGCGAAATCCGGGGCTGATTTGCAGGTTATACCAATGTCCCACATGTCGCTGCGCTCATGCGGGCTACCGCGAAAAAGCAAATGGCCGGGACACCAGGGCGTTTACGCCCGTCTTCGACGGGCTATGCCCCGGCCATCGCAATTCATAGAGCGTGCGCCGTTTGATCACTCCGTCTGCTGGATCGCGGACAGGATCCAGTTGCCGCCGCGCACCCGCATGAAGGTCCAGACCTCGACAGCTTCGTCCGGACCGCCTTCGAGCACGCGGCCCGACTCGCGGTCCACGATCTCGTCCTTGAGCGAGTAGCGCATCGCGACCGTGCAGTATTCGGTGTCGCCTTCACGCCAGGATTCGGCGCCGTCGCCCTGCAACAGCTTGACGTCGCTGATGCGGTTGACCACGCCGCGGCTCGCATTGGCGGAAAGCTCCTCGGAGAAATAGGAGAGCATCTCCGGCGTGGCCAGCCGGCGCAGGCGGCCGAGATCTTCGGCGCTGTAGGCGGCCTGGATCTCGCCGAGCATGCGCTCGAACGTGTCGAAGTCGGCTGCACTGGTGCCGATCTCGTCCGGATCGGCCGCCGGCGCGCGATAAGCGCCCGGGGCGCTGCCCAGGCCACCGCCCGAGCCGCCGTAGGAATAGGAATACGCCGGACGCGCATTGCCCGGCTGCATATCGCGCAACGAGGGGCCCGTTGCGGTCGCGGGCTGCTGGCGGCGCTGCCACCAACTGAACAACAGCCAGCCGATCAGCACGATGATGCCGACCTGCAATGCAAGGCCGAGGAACGAGGCGAGTCCCGCGAGGCCACCGGTCAGACCGGTGCCGAGCAGCAGGCCGATCAGGCCCGCGCCGAGCAGGCCGGCGAACAATCCGCCCATGAAGCCCGGACGATTCATCAGCCCGGCGGCCGGTGAGTTCTGCAAGGCGGGCCGGGTCGCGAGATTGGCGCCCGGATTGGTCGGCTGCGTCATGGTGCGTTCCATGGGACGCACCGTGGGCGCGGTCTTCGTCGGCGGCGGCGCGGATTGCGTACGGGTGCCGCGGCTACCGCCGCTGAACCGCCCGCGGGCATCGGCGGCATCGGCCGCGATGAACATGACGGTGACGGCAACGGCGCTCAACGCCAAAAGGGAACGCCAGCGGATCATGCAGTCCTCCCATGGGGCCCGACTTGGGCCGACAATTCATATTGGGGATAGTCTACCATATTTGAAGGGGCCGCACGACTGAAGAGGCGCCGCAACGAAGTGGCGCCTCTTATCCTCCCACGCGAGCTAGAATTTGAACGATATCAGCGGGATGCTGTTGCAACCGGGGTTATGTTGCGCAGGCACGCGCGGGCGTCGGCCAGCACCGACACGTAGTAGGCGAGATCGCTCTCGTAGAGCGGATTGGCGTCGGCGCGCACGCGGGCGGTCGCAGCCTGCGCTTCCAAATGCCTGATCGCCTGCACGTATTCGGAGGCGTTGTGGCGGCATTGCTGTTCGGAGGCGGCTGATGCGCCAACCGGAATGAGCGAAAGGCCGATCGCGAGCGTCAAAGCTGCGGTGATCTTGCGGATGATCGTCATGGGAAGTCCCCTGTCCCGTCTGACCCGTATCCGTTGGTCGCGAGAAGGGGCGAAATGGTTCAAATAAAGTTAACGCCCACCGGAGGCCTGCAGCCAATATATTGATGTTACTTGGATTTCTGAGGCCGGACGGTGCTCAGTCCTCGCCGTCCTCGCCCGGAACCGCGCGCGGCAGGATGTGCCCTGCCTGCTCCTCCTCGGCAAAGGCGGTCGGCGGCTGACGCTTCTTCTTTGCGGCCTTGCCGACCGAGCCGGTCACCGATGGATCAACGCCGCGCTTCGCATAATGCGCGCGAGCGCGCGCTGCGACTTCCTCACCCGACACCGCGCGCGGATTGCAGGCGCGGCGGCCGCCGGCACGGCGCATCAGGTCGATGTGGACGTGATCGTAGTGGAAGCGGTTCGAGCCCGGCGCCAGCACAGTGGTGAAGCGGTCGCAGGCGCCGCCCTGCACATCGCGCAGAAACCCCTGCTCCTCCGGCCTGCCCCGCCATCCGCCTTTCACCGTGATCCTGCGCCCATCCGCCAGCGTGAAGGACGCGATGTCGAGCGCGTTGCCGACGGCATGCTCGGAGATGCGCGCGCGCGGATTGCCGTTCATGCCACGGCATGAATAGGCGGAAATCTGCCTGATCTCGGCGACCGGCTGGTTGAACCAGCGCAGCGCGGCCGGCTGCACGGTAGTGGCGAGCCATTCGTCGACCGCAGCCACCATCGGACAGGCGAGCGTCGCCGCCGGCTTGATCGAGATGGCGGCGGTCGAACCTGTCACCCGCGGCGCGCGTGATGGACCGAGCGCCGGCACCGCGCGCCGTTGCACGCGCGCGGCCGGAGGCGGCGCCTCGACCGGCGGCGAAGTCTGGACCCGCGGCCGCGCGG
>JBOHIG010000272.1:0-22982 GCA_050725815.1 Xanthobacteraceae bacterium | reverse complement strand
GTTTGCGAATGTTAGAATCAAAGGACCACTAGCAAGTATTAAGTGCTAGTGGAGTTTTGGATTTGACATTCGCGTCACGAGCCTGCTGCCAAGTGGGTCGCGAATGTCAAATCCACTCCACTAGGCGGCCTCGGCCAGAAAGGCATCGCGCACCGGCCATTCGTGCAATCGCCCGCAGGCCGGGCAGGGCGCACGTACGACATTGGACCGAATCCGCAGCAAGGTCTTGATCTCGGTCTCGACGCCGATATCGACGCCGGTGCCGGTCGTTGGACATACGAAGATGAGGCGTTGCATGTGCGGCCTCCATCGGATGTGAAGCGAGTGTGGTGGTTCGGACGTCGCTCGCGAGCAAGCCGCAGATTGAAGCTGACTTCGGGATTCGAGACACTAGCCTTCGCTTTTAGGTATGTCCGCATGACACCATTGCAATGGGGTGAATGGCGGCGCCCGCAATTCACTAATAGAGTCATCGTGTTGCAGCGTTGATTTGCAGGAGGAATGCCGATGTGGCCCGATCGCCGCCTTCTCGATTTGCTGGGTATCGAGCTACCGATCGTCCAGGCGCCGATGGCGGGCTCCTCGGACTGGGAGATCGCCAGGGCGGTCGCGGAGGCGGGTGGGCTTGGCGCCTTGCCGTGCGCGATGCTCACGCCCGATCTGGCGCGCGAACAGTTCGCGAAGTTCGGTCCGCGCCGGCCGGTCAACCTCAACTTCTTCTGCCACACGCCGCCGGATCTGAACAACGCGCGCGAGGCGCAATGGCGCGAGCGGCTCGGTCCGTACTACCGCGAGCTTGGCATCGATCCCGCGCTCAAGGTCCCTTCGAGCAATCGCGTGCCGTTCGATGCGGCGTTCTGCGACGTGGTCGAGGAAATGCGGCCCGGGCTCGTCAGCTTCCATTTCGGGCTTCCGGCGGCCGCATTGCTGACGCGGGTGAAGGCGGCGGACTGCTTGGTGATGGGTTCCGCCACCACCGTCGCGGAAGCGCGGTGGCTCGAAGACAACGGCGCCGACATCATCATCGCGCAGGGACAGGAGGCCGGCGGCCACCGCGGGATGTTCCTCACGGAGAATATCGGCGCGCAGGTCGGGACCTTTTCGCTGCTGCCGCAGGTTGTCGATGCGGTGAAGGTGCCGGTGATCGCCGCCGGCGGGGTCACCGATGCGCGCGGTATCGCGGCGGCCTTCGTGCTCGGTGCGTCGGGCGTGCAGGTCGGCACCGCCTATCTGCATTGTCCGGAATCGCGCATTTCGGCGCCGCATCGCGCAGCCCTCGCGGATGTCAAGGATGACGGCACCGCGATCACCAATGTGATGACCGGCCGTCCGGCACGCGGCATCGTGAACAGGATCATGCGCGAGGTCGGTCCGGTGACCGACACGGCGCCGCAATTCCCGCTCGCCGCAGGCGCGCTCGCGCCTCTGCGCGCCAGGGCTGAGGCAGCGGGTTCGGGTGATTTCTCACCGATGTGGGCGGGGCAGTCTGCGGCGCTCGGCCGCGCGCTCCCCGCCGGCGAATTGACGCGGATGCTCGCTGCCGAAGCGTTGGAACGCTTGGCTCGGCTGGGCGGTCGCCCGGGCTGAGGATTCACCAGAAGCTCGGCATTGCTCTTGACTTAATTCCTACGGCCTGTTAGGCGGGGATTGTCCGGGTTCTGCGTTGGCGCGCTCATGAGGCGCTACCGTTGATCCGGATGCGGAAGCCGCAGCAGGTGCACGTGACCTTTGCTCGGAAGCCGCGGTGGAGCGCCGGGGAGGCGCAGGCCCTCCAACTTGAGGGTCGCGTGTCCTCGCAAGACACGCGGAGCCCCGATCGCAAGGGGCTCCCAAGGGAGCCTCGCAAGCTCCCGAGGCGCCTCCCCGACGCTCCATCTCCAGATGGAATCAGGGGTAAGGTTCTCCGAAAACCTCAAAATTCGGATCGGCGAAGCGTTGGCTGATCAGGAATCAGCGATCAGATGTCAGTAATCAGGTGCGCGTACCAGAGGCACGTCTGATTACTGATCACCGACTCCTGACTCCTGATACGGCCACATTGTCGATGAGCCGCGTCGAGCCGAGCCGCGCGGCTACGAGAAGCCGGATCGGATCCTCCCTCAGCGTTTCGACTTTCGCCAAGGTGTCGGCGTTGCGCGCCTCGAAATAGTCGACGATGAAGCCGGCGCTCTCGATCGCGGCAGCGCCTTCGTCGAGCACGCGCGCGATATTCTCCTTGCCGGCGATGCGGGCGGCGCAAGCCTTGAGCGTTCGATAGAGGGTGGACGCGACGGCGCGATGCTCAGCCGACAGGTAGACATTGCGCGAGGACATCGCGAGACCGTCCTTCTCGCGCACGATCGGCGCGGCAACGACTTTCACCGGCAGATCGAGGTCGGCGGCGAGCCGCGTGACCACCTTGAGCTGCTGGTAATCCTTCTCGCCGAACACCGCGACATCCGGGCCGCACTGGATCAGCAGCTTGCCGACGACGGTCGCGACGCCGGTGAAAAAGTGCGGGCGGAAAGCGTCTTCCAGGCCGGCCCTCGCCGGGCCTTCGGGCGCGATACGGGTGGCGAAACCCTTTGGATACATGGCGCCGACGGACGGCGCCCAGACCAGATCGACGCCGGCTTTCGCAAGCGCTGCAACATCACGCTTGAGGTCGCGTGGGTAGCTCGAGAAATCTTCGTTCGGGGCGAATTGCGCCGGGTTGACGAAGATCGACACGATCACCCGGCGCGCACGGCGGCGCGCAAGGCGCACCAGCGCAAGATGGCCGTCATGCAACGCGCCCATGGTCGGAACCAGTGCAACGGTTCCGCCGCCACGGCGAAACGCGCCAACGGCTCGGCGCAAAACGGGAAGGTTGCGGACAATGCGGGGCGGTCGAGCCATGGAACTGACGGGCCTGGTCGGAGGCAGCCATTATGGCTCAAGTTAATGGGGCTTCGACCGCAAATCACGGCGTTAATTAATCATTAAACCAAGCGCTGCGCCGCCGAGTCTTGACCCTTTGCCGCACCCGAATAGGAATGACCGCAGTGAGGTGGCGGCCATGTTGATCGATGCGAGACGGCCTTCGTCTGCGCACGTCGTCGTGCTCGGCAATGAGAAAGGCGGCTCCGGCAAGTCAACCACCGCGATGCATGTCGCGGTCGCGCTGATGAATGTGGGTCAGCGGGTCGCGACCATCGACCTCGACTCCCGGCAGAAGAGCTTCACACATTACATCGAGAACCGGCGCAATTGGGGCAGGCACACCGGCCTGCACCTCAGGGTGCCGACCCACTTCTGCATCGGGCGCGGTTCGACTTTGCGCCTTGACGAAAATGAGGCGATCGAGTTCGCCGGCCTGGTCGAGGCGGTATCGTCGGTCGAGCAGTCGCACGATTTCATCGTGGTGGATACGCCGGGTGCCGACAGCTATCTCATGCGGCTCGCCCACTCCATGGCGGACACGCTGATCACACCACTCAACGACAGTTTCGTGGATTTCGATGTGCTCGGTACGGTCGATCCGACGACCTATGAGGTCACCGGCGTGAGTCACTACGCGGAAATGGTTCGCGACGCCCGCCGGCATCGTCGCCTGGTGGACGGCGTACAGATGGACTGGATTGTCGTTCGCAACCGGCTCTCCATGCTCGGCTCGCGCAACCGGCGTCTGCTTGGTGAGGGGCTGGATCAACTTGGATCCAGGCTGGGCTTCCGCTTTGCCGACGGATTTGCCGAGCGGGTGGTCTATCGTGAATTCTTCCCGCGCGGCCTTACCGCGCTCGATACGCTTGATGAGGAGACGTTGGGCGCCCGCCCGAACCTTGCCCACATAACCGCGCGCCAGGAAGTCATGGGCCTCATCAGCGAGCTCCGGCTGCCGCTCGACGAGCGCGGCCAGCGCCGGGCTGCCGCGCGCGCGGAATGGTTTTCCGCGCAAGATCAGCCGCTCGAGCTCCACGACGTCATCGAGCAATAGGCGGCGTCCGGCCAATTTCCGGCCATTGCGCCGATCCCCGGATATGCCCACTTTATGGCCGGGCGGAAATCGCCTCCGGAGGGTGTTCTCGCCATGGCCGCCAAACCTCCCGACGGGACGCCGGTGCGTCGCGCAGGAGAGCCCGCAACGACCTCCTCGCGCACCGAGATCGGCGCCTTTCTCAAGCAGGTGAAGGACCTCGGGCCGGCGACCGGCTCCGGCCTGCGCGGGCGGCTGGTCTTCGCGCTCGACGCAACCATGAGCCGTCAGCCGCTCTGGGATACGGCCTGCAAGCTGCAATCCGACATGTTCCGCGAAGCGGCCTCGATCGGTGGGCTCGATGTGCAGCTCGTCTATTATCGCGGCCTCACCGAGTGCCGCGCCTCGCCATGGGTGTCGCAGGCCGAGCGGCTCGGGGAGCTGATGACCCGGATCGACTGCCGCGGCGGCCATACCCAGATTCGTAAGGTCATCGCCCACGCGCGCAAGGAAACCGAAAAGGCGAAAGTGCAGGCGCTGGTGTTTGTCGGCGACGCCATGGAGGAGAAGCTCGACGATCTCTGCCAGGCTGCGGGCGAGCTTGGACTGCTGGGCGTGCCGGCCTTCATGTTCCAGGAAGGCTACGATCCGGTCGCCGAGCAAGCCTTTCGCGAACTCGCGCGCCTGACCAAGGGCGCTTATTGCCGCTTCGATCCCGGCGCGGCGCATGAGCTTGGCGAGCTCTTGCGCGCCGTCGCCGCTTATGCGGCCGGCGGCATGCGCGCGCTCGCCGACCTCTCCGCTCGGCGCAATGCCGGCGCGATCAAGCTCATCGAGCAGATGAGATAGCGATGGCGACGATTATCTTCGGCATCGTGATCCTGGCGCTGGTGCTGCTGGTGCTGAACGGGTTCAGCAAAGCCAATCCGCGCACGGTGGCCGTCGTGCTGAAGGCGACCGGCGGCGTCGGCGCGCTCGGCGGTGCTGCGATCCTGGCGGTGCGCGGCCGTGTCGACCTCGCG
Source organism: Xanthobacteraceae bacterium (assembly GCA_050725815.1). Lineage (GTDB taxonomy): Bacteria > Pseudomonadota > Alphaproteobacteria > Rhizobiales > Xanthobacteraceae > VAZQ01. Next base: position 18,026 of record JBOHIG010000272.1, on the reverse strand, counting down.
GTGACGCTGGGAATTCTGGGCTTGAGCCTGTTGGGCTGGCTGCCATGGGGCGCCGCCAATTGGGGCGCGCGCACCCAGAAGCGGTCAGGCCAAGTATCGCGGGTACGCGCAGCCTTCCTGGAAATGGAGCTCGATCACGACTCCGGCGCTATGCGCGGCACCATTCTCGCCGGCCCGCATGAAGGCAAGAGTCTTGACGTGCTCGACGTCGCCACGATCACTGCCTGCCTCGCCGACATCGACGAGGAGAGCCGTGCGCTACTGATGGCGTATCTCGACCGCCGCGCGCCCGGCTGGCGTGACGACGCGCAGGGTGGTGCGGCGGCGGGGCAGGGGACGCCGGCGTGGAGCAGCGGCAAAATGACGGAAGAGGAGGCCTATCAGATCCTTGGCGTGCAGGCGGGGGCGAGCGCCGAAGAAATCGGGCGCGCCCACCGTTCGCTCATGAAGAAACTGCATCCCGACCAAGGGGGGTCGACGTATCTCGCGGCCCGGGTGAATGAGGCCAAGGACGTTCTTCTCCGCCGCCATCGCTAACTACTCCGCACGCTACTCGAGTGTCCTCGGCTCCTGCTCCTTTGTCGCGGTTCCCTGTGTGTTTCCTCAGTTCTTGATCGCCAGGCAATCGACATCGTTGCGCTTGAGGAATTTGCACGCGGCCTCGGCCTGCTTGCGGTCGAAGCCGGCGAAGCGCGCGCGATAGAGCGTGGTGGCGCCCTTCTTGACCGGCTCCGTGAACGGATCGGCGGACGCGAGGAGGCGCGAGGCCTTGCCCTTGACCGCTGTCAGGCGCTGACGGGCCTCGTTCACGTCCGGGAAGGCTCCAACCTGGATGATCCAGCCGCTGCGGGTCTTGGCTTTCGGTTGCTCGACGCGCGCGGCCGCCGCTGGCGTTGCGGCCATGACCGACGCGACCGACGACGTCGCCGGCGCGGGCTCGCTGGTATAGGCGGTAGCCGTCCGCGGCAGCACGCCGAGGATACCCGCGCGCGCAACCACAGACGCGGGCGCTTGCGCCTTAGGCTGAGCGGCCTTGATCGTGTCGGGTGCAGCGGTCTCCGGCGGCGCAACGGCCGACGGCAAGTGCAAGGGTGCAGCCGACGCGGTCTTTGTCGTCTTGCCGGGCCGCACCGACAGCGTGCGCACCGGCACCGGCCGGATCGGGTCGGCCGAACCCGCGGACGGTGCCGTGCGTGAGCGAGCGGCTGGGACCGCAACACTACTGGCGCTTGCCAGCGCATAGCCGCCGCTCGTGCTGCGCTCCGGCTTTGCTCCGGCCCGTGCGATCATTGGCGTGGTGCGGCGGGTCGCGGCCTCCCGGATATGTCCACTGACAAGCTGACGCATGCGGGCATCGCGAGCCGCGCCGCTCTTGCCGCCGAGCACCACCGCAATGATGTAACGGCCGTCGCGATGGACCGAGGTGACGAGATTGAAGCCCGAGGCGCGCGTGAAGCCGGTCTTGATGCCGTCCACACCCTCCACTTTTCCAAGCAGGCGGTTGTGGTTGGCGATGGTCTTGCCGCGATACTTGAACGAACGGATGGAGAAATATTTGTAGTAGCGCGGGAAGTGCTCCTGGATGGCACGCCCTAGAATGGCCTGGTCGCGCGCGGTCGTGACCTGCGCATCGTCGGGCAGGCCGGAGGCGTTACGATAGACGGTGCGTCCCATGCCGAGCGCGCGCGCTTTGCTCGTCATCATCCGCGCGAATGCGCTCTCCGAGCCTCCGAGATTTTCCGCAACGACCACCGCGGCGTCGTTGGCCGAGCGCGTGATCATGCCCTTGATCGCGTCCTCGACCTTGATGGTGGTGCCTTCTTTGAGGCCAAGCTTGGTCGGTGACTGCTCGGAGGCGTGCTCGGAAACCCGTAGCGGGCTGCCGAGGGTGATGCGGCCGGCCTCCAGACGCTCGAACAACAGATAGAGCGTCATGATCTTGGTCAGTGAGGCCGGATGACGCAGCGCATCGGGATGAGACGAGTGCAGGACCCGGCCGGAATTGGCGTCCAGCACGATGGCGGCATAGGCGGGGCTGTAGCTGCTCGTCGCCGTGCGCTTGCGGCGAGACCGGGCGTCGGCCGGATCGGTTCCGATCGCCACCACACCGACGATTGCGGCAAGCCCCAGCAAGCCCCAGCGAAGCCCGTACGGGGCTTCGGTACGCCAACGCAACATGCCTGCTCCCCCGGTCCCCTTTATGCCTGGGCGCTACTTACACACGCCCCGGCATTCCCTGTCATTTGCGCTGCTGCGGCGCTTAAGGAGCGGCGCAAAAGCGGCGGATTTCGGGACCGTGCCCCATCTCCCCGGCCATTCCGGGTCCGCTCGCCGGGCGCTCGCCAATTTGTGGGCGTTGCCGCAACATCACAGTCAATCACGCTAGGTCAGGGCCCTTGCCAAACGGTTAAAGGGCCATGGCTGGCCCCTATGGTGCGCTGCGGTCAATTCCTTGACATTTATTGTGCAGTGCAATATATGAGATGCGCCGGGGACGCGACCGGCGCGCAGTATCTCACGCCAGCAGCCGGCCATCCCGGCCAGGAAGGTCATCAATGGTTAGGAATTTCGACGACGCCCAAAATCTCGGCAAGGACAATCTCGACGCCACGATCAAGTCGTTCGGAGTGGTGTCGAAGGGCTTCCAGGCCATCGCGGCGGACACGGCGGACTATGCCAAGAAGGCGTTCGAGGACGGCACCGCCGCCTCGGAGAGGCTTTTCGCCGCCAAGTCCTTCGACAAGGCGATCGAGGTTCAAACGGACTACCTCAAGACTGCCTACGAGGGTTTCGTTTCGCAGGCGACCAAGGTCGGCCAACTCTATGCCGACGTCTTCCAAGAGGCCTACAAGCCCTTCGAAAGCCAGTGGACGAAGACCACCGCAACGCGCTGATCGCATCGCAAAAGCCTAAATGCAAACAGCCCGGCCGCGAGGCCGGGCTGTTGTCGTTTCGGCAATCCTGCCCGACTTACTTGGCGATGTGCAGTTTAGCGAGGTTTTTCGAGATCGCGCTGAACACGCCGTCGAGTTGGGTCGCGCTGCTGACATTGAAGTACATGTCGGGCTTGGTGGCACAAGCCTTGAGCAAGGCCTCATTGCCGTCGATGACGCGAACGGTATAGAGCTTGATGCCGGCAGCCTTGACGCTGTCGCAGACTTTCTTGGTGCGGGCGTCGATCTCGCTCTGGCTCGTGCTCCATCGGTTTTCGGTGTTTTGGCCGTCGGTCAAAAGGATGATGACCTTGTCGATTTCGGGCGAGGGCGCGGTGCCCTCCGTGAGCGGCGAGTTCGGCGTCAGCGCGTGCCAGCCCCAGGCCAGGCCGATCGTGACATTGGTATTCCCGACCGGGGTCATCGACTCGATCTTGCTCACGAGCGTGCCGTGCTGGCTCGATACCGGCGTCAGCGGCAACAGCGATACCGGGCAATTGGACGCCTGTTTCGCCGGGAAGAGCGTGGCCTTGATACTTGTGCTCGGTGCGGTGTCGAGCACGTCGTAATCCTGGTCGCGGTCCATGACGCAGCCGTTCCAACTGCTGTGGTTCGACGACCCCGATCCTCCGGACCCCTGCGGAACCCAGGACGTGCCATTCCAGCACCAGCCAAAAATGCAGAACATTCCACCGCCGCCGGAGCCGCCGTTTTCGGCTTCCCACTCGTCCCAGCGGAGCCAAGTGGCATTAATGTTGCTCGTGCCGACATTGACTTCCCGGGCAAACGGAATGATTGCAATCCTGATATCCTCGTCCTTCTTTGCTGCCGTCTTCAAAGTCATGAGCAGATTCTTGGCGGCCTTCTTGAGCTCCGTCATCTTGTTGCTCGACGCCATCGAGCCGGTGTTGTCGAGCGCAAGGGCGAGCTCGAGCTTTTTCATCCCCCAAAGCACCTGCGAGGAAACGTCGATGTTGAGGTTCTGCTGGCCGATGACCTTGGTGAACGAGGTTGCGACTTTTCCGGTCGCGGCAACCGTCAGCTTGTAATTGCCGCCGCTCGGATTTGTGTAGGTTGGCGTGACCGTGATGCCGGTCACGTCCAGCCGGGTGAACAGCGCCTTGAAGATGTCGCTCGCTTTCTGATTCAACTGGGACGTTGTCAGGTTCTGCGCGTCCTTCGACAGCATCAGCGCGGTTGAATCGACGGCGGCCTGCATTGCGGCCTTGGCCAGGTTGCCGCGGCTGTAGTCGACCGCGGCGCCGACGAAGCCGATCATCGGAATGGTCGCCAGCGCGAATGTCATGGCCACATTGCCGCGCTGAGACGCGCGGAAGGCGTGCATGAGCGTGCGGAGTCTTTCGACAAAGGAACAGCGAGCCATGGCTGCCACCACTGGTTTTTGGTGGCTCGATTCGTAAATTCAATCTGTGAAAAGCGAGTAAAGCTCGACGCGAAAACATCGATGCAAATGCATAACAATTGAATGGTATCTGATATTTCAAGTCATACTCTAGGAATACTCAAATGTCCCGCTAGAATTGCCGCTAATACCGGAATGTTCCGTTAAGCATATGGGCCTGCGCATGATGAGCGGCCGCGAGCTGAGGGAGCGCGCGGTTGCATACCAAGCGCCATTCAGGGAGCGTCGCTATTTTGCGATGCGCAGGTTGGCCAGGTTCTTGGCGATGGTGCTGAACACACCGTCGAGCTGCGATGCGCTGGTTACATTGAAATACATCTCCGACTTCGAGGCGCATTGCTGCAGCAGGGATGCGTTGCCGTCGATGACGCGGACCGTGTACAGCTTGATGCCCGCGGCCTTGACGTTATCGCAAACTTTTTTGGTGCGGGCATCTATCGGAGCCTGACTCGTGCTCCACCGGTTCTCGGTATTCTGTCCGTCCGTCAACAGAATGATGACCTTGTCCAGACCGCTGTTCGGGGCTACGGCCTCGGGCAATGGCGAGTTCGACGTCAGAGCATGCCACGCCCACACCAAGCCGATGGTCACGTTAGTGTTGCCCGTCGGCTGCATCGCGTCGATCTTGGTTGTCAGGGACGTCCAATCGTAGGAGAGCGGTATCAACGACACGGGGCAACTGCTCGACTGTTCGGCTGGAAACAGCGTCGCCTTGATCGTTGTCGTCGGCGTCGTATCCAGTACATCGTAGTCCTGGTCGCGGTCCATAACGCAGCCGTTCCAGTTGCTGTGGTTGGCCGGCGTCCAAATCTTGCCGTTGGACTCGCAACTGCTCTTTTTCTTGTACGAGCTGCTGGAGCAGGTTCCATTGCTTCCTTCCCATTCGTTCCATCGCAGCCAATTCGCGTTGACGTAGCCGGTGCCGACGTTGACCTCTCTGGCAAATGGAATGATGGAAATCTTGATGTCGCCGGGATCCTTGGCGGCGTTTTTCATTATTGTGATCAGGTTTTTCGCGGCCTTCTTGAGTTCAGTCATCTTGTTGCTCGAAGACATCGAGCCGGTGTTGTCGAGCGCCAGGGCCAGTTCGAGCTTCTTCATGCCCCAAAGCACCTGGGACGACACCTCGACATTGAGATCGTCCTGGCCGATGACCTTGATAAAGGACGTCAAAATTTTTGCCTTGGCGGTCACGGTTAGTTTGTACGTGCCGCCGCTCGGATTGGTGAAGGTCGGGGTGACGGTGACGCCCGAGACGTCCGGCCGGTTCAGCAGCGCATTGAAGATGTCGGTGGCCTTCTGGTTCAATTGTGCGGTCGTCAGTTTCTGGACGTCCTTCGACAGCATCAGCGCCGTCGAGTCGACCGCCGACTGCATCGCCGCCTTGGTCAAGTTGCCTCGGCTGTAGTCGACGGCGCTGCCGACGAAAGCGACCATCGGAATGGTCGCCAGTGCGAAGGTCATGACCACGTTGCCGCGTTCAGACGAGCGAAATCGCCGTGCGGCACTGCGAATCGTTTCGAGGAAAAGGCTGCAACCCATATCCGGCACCCGAGATGGAACCCGGGCTCGTTCGTAAAGTTCGCCCATGAAGCCGCTGTAAAGCGGAATGAGAAACCTTCACTAGAACTCGCCGATAATTGGCTGCATTTTGCGTGCGAAGGTTGGTGCAATTGACGACGCGTGCCGGTGCGCGGGCAGGCGGCAGCTATCCGCAACCTTCGTGCGAGCGTCGTCTGCGTTATTTCGAGATACGGAGGTTCGACAGGTTTTGCGCGATCGAACTGAACACGCTGGTGAGCTGCGCCGCTTGCTGCACCTCGTAATACATCTCGGGCTTGCTGGCGCAGTTCTTGAGCAAAGTCGCATTGCCGTTGATCACGCGGATTGTATAGATCTTGATGTTGGCCGCCTTGGCGTTGGTGCAAACCTTCTCGGTCCGCGCGTCGATTGACGATTGGCTGGAGGTCCAGCGGTTCTGCGTGTTGTCGCCGTCGGTCAGCAAGATGATGACCTTGTCGATATCAGGGGAGGGCGCCGGCGCGCTGAACGGTTCCACGGGCGACAGCGTCTGCCAGGCCATCTGCAGACCAATGGTGACATTGGTGTTGCCGGTTGGCGTCATGGCGTCGATCTTGGAATTGAGTGCGGTCCAGTCGGTGGACAGCGCCATCATTGACGTCGGGCAGGCGGAGGCTTGGTGGGCGCGGTACTTGGTCGACTGACCGTCTCCCGTGGCGGTCGCCAGAACGTCATTGTTCTGGTCGCGATCGTTCACGCAACCATTCCACACGCTGTGATCTGCGGGCGTCCAAATCTTGTTGTTCGCCTCGCATGTGCTTTTGGACTTGTAGTAACTGCTGCTGCAAGTCCCCTTGACGGCCTCCCAATCTTCCCAATCGATCCAACTTGCATCCACGTTCGCGGTGCCGACATTGACGTCGACTGCAAACGGGACGATCGACACCTTGACATCGCCGGGAGTCTTCTCGGCCTTCTTCAGGACGTCGAGAAGGTTGTGCGCTGCCTCCTTGAGGGCCGTCATCTTGCCGCTCGAGGACATCGAGCCGGTATTGTCGAGCGCGAGCGCGAGATTGAGCTTCTTGATACCCCAGATCACTTCGCCGGTGGCAGCGATGGTGACGTCAGACTGTCCCATCAGCCGCCAGAACACGGTGTTGACCGTCGCGGAACCGGAAACGGTGAGGCTGAAGCTACCCTGCTGCGGAGTGTTGAACTGCTGGCTGATTTGAACATTGGAGGCCTCCGGCCGGTTGAACATGGCCGTGAAGTAGGCGTTCGCCTTGTCCGAGAGCTGTCCCGCCGACAGTCCTTGAGCGTCCTTGGACAGCATCAATGCGGTCGAGTCGAGCGCGGATTGCATGGCGCTGCGGACCAGGTTGGCGCGGCTGTAATCTACGGCGGCGCCGATCGCGCCGATAAGCGGAATGAAGCCCAGCGCCAGCATGGGCGCGACGCCCGCCTTTCGGTCCTTGAGAAACCGGGAAAACAACATGATCGTGGGTCCTGTGCGCAGATTGTCTGGTGGTAATTTTTTCCGATCATGTGACTGGCCACTTGAAACTTTGTGCCAGAAACCACGCAAATTTCAGTCAAATTGGCCGCGAATTGTCTGTAAGGGATTTGCACCTATTTAAAGGGCGGTTGCCGCTTTATGGCCCCGTCCGGGTCGTTTTTGGGCCAGAATCTCCAATGATTCGCGAGGGTAAGCCGTCTGGCAGCCCTCCCGCGCGATCATTATGATAGTGAGGAACCTGCTGGCGTCCCCCGTACTTTCTGTTTGGTTGGACTTGCTGAAGTAACCATGAGCCGAAGAATCCCCGGTGCCGCTACCGCGACCTTCAAACCCCCGCCGCAGCCGCGCCTCGCCGACGAGGACCGCAAGCGTCGGGGGGAGTCGGGCGCGCCCGGCACCGCCGTTATCACCAAGACCAAGCCGCAGACCAAACGTCCGAGCCTTTATCGCGTGCTGATCCTGAACGATGACTACACGCCGATGGAATTCGTCGTGCATGTGCTGGAGCGCTTCTTCAACAAGGATCATGAAGCCGCTTATCGAATCATGATGCATGTCCATCAGCACGGGATCGGGGAGTGCGGCGTATACACTTATGAAGTCGCCGAAACCAAAGTGACGCAGGTGATGGACTTCGCCCGCAAACACCAGCATCCTTTGCAATGCGTGATGGAAAAGAAGTAGCGCTAGGGCTATATAAGGAACGCAGAGAACACTGAGATGCCCACATTTTCGCGCAGCCTGGAACAATCGCTCCATCGCGCCTTGGCGCTTGCCAATGAGCGGCACCACGAATACGCGACGCTTGAGCACCTTCTGCTTGCCCTGATCGACGATCAGGATGCGGCGGCGGTCATGCGCGCGTGCAATGTCGATCTGGACAAGCTGCGTCGGAGCCTGACCTCGTATCTGGAATCCGAGCTGGAAAACCTGGTCAGCGACGGCAACGAGGATTCCAAGCCGACCGCCGGCTTTCAACGCGTCATTCAGCGCGCCGTCATCCACGTCCAGTCGTCGGGCCGCGAGGAGGTGACCGGGGCCAACGTGCTGGTGGCGATCTTCGCCGAGCGCGAGAGCCACGCCGCCTATTTCCTGCAAGAGCAGGACATGACGCGCTATGACGCGGTCAACTACATCAGCCACGGCATCGCCAAGCGGCCGGGGATGTCGGAGTCGCGCCCGGTGCGCGGCGTCGAGGATGAGACCGACACCAAGAGCGGCGACGAGCCGAAGAAGAAAGGCGATGCGCTAGAAGCCTACTGCATCAACCTCAACAAAAAGGCGCGTGAGGGCAAGATCGATCCGCTGATCGGGCGCGAGGCCGAAATCAGTCGGACCATCCAGGTGCTTTGCCGCCGGCAGAAGAATAATCCGTTGTTCGTTGGCGATGCAGGCGTTGGCAAGACGGCGATCGCGGAGGGTCTGGCTCGCCGGATCGTGCACGGCGAGGTTCCCGACGTGCTCAAGGACGCGACGGTGTTCTCGCTCGACATGGGCACGCTGCTCGCCGGCACCCGTTACCGGGGCGACTTCGAGGAGCGCCTGAAGCAGGTGATCAAGGAACTTGAGGCCTATCCCGGCGCGATCATGTTCATCGACGAGATCCACACCGTGATCGGCGCGGGGGCGACCTCTGGCGGCGCGATGGATGCCTCCAACCTGCTCAAGCCGGCGCTGGCGTCCGGCACGCTGCGCTGCATCGGCTCGACCACCTACAAGGAATACCGCCAGTATTTCGAGAAGGACCGCGCGCTGGTGCGCCGCTTCCAGAAGATCGACGTGAACGAGCCGACTGTTCCGGATGCGATCGAGATACTCAAGGGGCTGAAGCCCTATTTCGAGGACTATCACAAGCTCAAATACACCAGCGAAGCGATCAAGGCGGCGGTAGAGCTATCAGCGCGTTACATCCACGACCGCAAACTGCCCGACAAGGCCATCGACGTGATCGACGAGTCGGGCGCGGCACAGATGCTGCTGCCCGAAAGCCGCCGGCGCAAGACGATCGGCATCAAGGAGATCGAAACCACGATCGCCACCATGGCGCGGATTCCGCCCAAGACCGTGTCGAAGGACGATGCGGTGGTGCTCCAGCATCTCGACCAGACGCTCAAAACGGTCGTGTACGGTCAGGATAAGGCGATCGACGCGCTTTCGGCTTCGATCAAGCTCGCCCGTGCGGGCTTGCGGGAGCCCGAGAAGCCGATCGGTTGCTACCTGTTCTCGGGACCTACCGGCGTCGGCAAGACCGAGGTCGCAAAGCAACTGGCCAAGTCCATGGGCGTCGAGCTGATCCGCTTCGACATGTCGGAATACATGGAGCGCCACACCGTCTCGCGGCTGATCGGTGCGCCGCCCGGCTATGTCGGCTTCGACCAAGGCGGCCTGCTCACCGACGGCGTCGACCAGCATCCGCACTGCGTGCTTCTGCTTGACGAGATCGAGAAGGCGCATCCGGATCTGTTCAACGAGCTGCTGCAGATCATGGACCACGGCAAGCTGACCGATCACAACGGCAAGCAGGTCGATTTCCGCAACGTCATCCTGATCATGACGACGAATGCCGGCGCGGCCGACTTGGCCAAGCAGGCTTATGGGTTCACCCGCATCAAGCGCGAGGGCGACGACTCGGAGGCGATCAACCGGATGTTCGCGCCCGAGTTCCGCAACCGGCTCGATGCGATCATCACCTTCAGCCACCTCAACCCCGAGATCATCTCCAAGGTGGTCGATAAGTTCGTGCTACAGCTCGAGGCGCAGCTTGGCGACCGCGACGTCACCATCGAGCTCAGTGACGACGCTTCAAAATGGCTGACTGTTCATGGCTACGACGAGCAGATGGGTGCGCGCCCGATGGCGCGGCTGATCCAGGAAACCATCAAGAAGCCACTCGCCGACGAGGTGCTGTTCGGCAAGCTCAAGGCTGGCGGCCATGTGCGCGTGGTCCTGACGAAGGATGAGGAGTCCGGCCTCGACAAGCTCGGCTTCGAGTTCCTCGACGGGCCCGTCACGCCCAAGCCGGACAAGGTCCCGGCGCCCACCCCGCGCGCCAAGCCGAAGCGGCGTCCGCCGTCAGCCAGGCGCGGCAAGCCATCCGGCCCGAAGGGTGGGGGTGGCGGCGACAATACGCCGCCACGACGCGGCTCGGTGCCGAAAGTGCCATTGGTGAAGGTGTAAGGCGTACGCGGCTTGATGCGGGGCCGGACGAAAGTCCGGCCTTCGCTTTTTGCATGGGCTGCATTCGTCGGGTCGGGCCCTTGTTAATTGCACCCGCCAGCGCTCTGTGGGAACAGGACGGCAATTGCAGGATCTGCCATGTCGTCCGTTCTTGAGTCCGAGCCCCCAAAATTGTCGGCGACAGCGGCCTTTTTCGCCGGTCTTCGCGCCTCGTGCATGTCGGTTTTCGTTCTCGTCCTGATCGGTACCTATGTCGGTATCGGTGCGCTGGCCCACGACTACGGCTTCACGCTCACTTGGACTATGTTTTCGACCGTTCTGGTCTGGGCCGGACCCGCACAGGTCATCATGATCTCGGCGCTGGGCACCGGCGCGACTCTGTTCGAAACCGCCATGGCGGTGGGTCTGAGTGGCGTGCGGTTTCTGCCGATGGTGGTGGCTCTGCTGCCGCTGCTGCGCAGCCCGCAAACGCGCACGCGTGATCTGCTGCTGCCTGCGCATTTCACCGCCGCCAGCATGTGGGTGGAATCGTTCCGCCTGCTGCCGGCGGTGCCGCGCGAACGGCGGATCGCGTACTGCAATGGCCTCGGCATCGGATTCATGATGGCGGCGCACGTGGGCTGTATCGTCGGGTTCTACCTGACTGGATCGCTGCCGCCGCTGTTGACGGCGACGCTGCTGTTTCTCACGCCGATGTCGTTCCTGGTGTCGACCGCACGCAATGCGCGCTCGCTGGTGGACCGCGTGGCGCTGGCGCTCGGCCTCGTCATCGGCCCGCTGCTGACCTATTGGGGCGTCGGCCTCGACCTGATGTGGACCGGCATCGTCGCGGGCACGGCGGCCTATGGCGTGCATCGCCTGCGTGAGGCGGTGCGATGAGCGGCGAGCTTTGGCCCTATCTCGTACTGGTGCTGGTCGGTTTTCTGCCGAGCGATATCTGGCGACTGCTTGGTGTCGTGGTCGCGCGCGGTCTCGACGAGGAGTCCGAGATGCTGACCTGGGTGCGCGCGGTCGCAACCGCGGTGCTGGCGGGTGTTATCGCCAAGCTCGTGTTCTTTCCGCCCGGATCGCTCGGCGCCGCCGTGCCGCTTTCAGCGCGATTGGTGGCGATCGCATGCGGCTTCCTGGCGTTTGTCCTGGCCCGGCGCTCCGTTTTCGCCGGCGTGGCAACCGGGGAGGCCGCGTTGCTGGCGGCCGGGTTCCTGCTTGCGCCGTGAGCGACCGCGTCAGCCGGCCTTCTGCAGCCAGAACTGGTACATGCCGACGAAAGTAAGCGGGTTGTCCCGCTCGAATGCGTGCCAGTTGTCGAGATTGGTCATGGCGCGGTCTTCGGGAAAGCGAGCGCGATAAGCGCTGCTCGCGAGGCCTGAGAATCCCAGGAAGGTCAGCCCGTTCTCCTGGAGAAACTGCTTGATCGTGGGAATGGTCATCTGATGCTCCTGCACGTGGAACAGCAGATCGCGACATTCACTGGTGCTGAAGAAATCGAAGTAGCGTGTCACGTCATGCAGGGCCGAGCCCGGGGCGTGTGCAAGCAGGTCCTGCCGGCAACGGCGGATCCCGTCGGGGCTGTCGCCGTAGCCGCGATCGGCGATGAAGGAGCGGGTGGCGCGGATATCGGCGCGCGCAAGCGCGCTGTCAACCTTGCCCTGCTTGCGTGCCGCGCGGCGTTCTTTGCGATTCACGGATCAGTCCGATGTCACGCAAGCGCCGCGGCCAGCTTCGACGCCTGTTCCTTTAGCACCTCGGGGGCCTCCTTCACGCTCGCGGGCGGTTTCATTGCGATCCCGTCCTTGCGCGGAATCACATGGACATGGAGGTGGAACACCACTTGGCCGCCTGCGCTTTCGCTGAATTGCTGGAGCGTGACTCCGTCGGCCCCGAACACCCGCACGCTGACCTGGGCGATCTTCTGTGCAATCCGCATCACGTGGGTCAAGTCGTCCGGCGCGACGTCGAGGATGTTACGAGCGGCCGACTTGGGGATGATCAGCGTATGGCCCGGCGCGCGGGGCATGATGTCGAGGAAGGCCAGCACCTTCTCGTCCTCATAGACCTTGTGGCAGGGGATTTCCCCGCGAAGGATCTTGGCGAAGATATTGCTGGAATCGTAGGCGTGCATCGGTCGCCTCCACGCTGGCCTGGCTGGCTCGTAGCCTTATGTCATGTTGCGGCCGCGGTCATCCCTTCCGGAACGGGGCTGCCTCCGCATATTCGTCGATTTCGGCCGCTACATGCCTTCGCTCGTGCGTCAGAAAATCGGCTATCGCGCGGCGCAGCGACGGATTGTCGATGTAATGCGCCGAATAAGTGGTCATCGGCATGTAGCCACGGCTGATCTTGTGCGAGCCGCCGGCGCCGGCTTCGACGCGGGAAAGCTTATGTTCGATCGCGTATTGCATGGCTTGGTAGTAGCAAAGCTCGAAATGCAGGAACGGGTGATTTTCGATGCAGCCCCAATGGCGGCCGAACAGGGTATTCGAACCGATGAAATTGATGGCGCCGGCAATATAGCGGCTGTTGCGCTTGGCGAGGACGAGCAGAATGCGGTCGGCCATCTTCTCGCCCACGATCGAATAGAACGAGCGGGTGAGATAGGGCCGGCCCCATTTGCGCGAGCCGGTGTCCATATAGAAATCGAAGAAGGCGTCCCAGATGCTTTCGGTGAGGTCGGAGCCAGTGAGCCAATCCACCGTGATGCCATTGTCGAGCGCATCAGCGCGTTCGCGGCGGATGGTCTTGCGCTTGCGAGACGAAAGAGCGCCCAGGAAAGCTTCGAAAGAATCGTAGCCGGGATTCTCCCAATGGAACTGCCGGTGCGTGCGCAAGAGGTAGTTGCGCTCGCCGAGCAGCCGCCATTCATCCTCGGGCAGAAACGTGACATGCACCGAGGATGCATTCGACTGTTTGCAGATTGCGGCCAGCGCATCGGCGAGCGCGCCGCGCACCGCCTCGGCCTGTTCGCCGGGCCGCGCCAGCAGACGGCGTCCCGTTGCCGGCGTGAACGGCACGGCCACCTGGAGTTTCGGATAGTAGTCGCCGCCGGCGCGCTCGAAGGCGTCGGCCCAGCCGTGGTCGAAGACGTATTCGCCCTGCGAATGCGATTTCACATAGCAGGGAACGACACCGGCAAGATCGCCACTGGGCGCTTCGGCGACGAGGTGCATCGGCTGCCAGCCGGTGCGCCGGCCGACCGAGTCGGAGATCTCCAGCGACGATAAGAAATCATGAGAAATGAAAGGGTTATAAGAAAATCTTGAGGCCTCCTGTGCGCCGGTTTGCGCCTCCGGATTGGCACAGGCATCCCAGGCCGCCGCGGGAATTTCGGCGATCGCGTTTGCTGCGCGGAGTGTGATTTCAGTCGCGGCCATCAATGCGCGCAGCCTAGCCCGGCCTCAAGGCCGAAATCCTTCGAAGATCATCTGATCGGCGTAGCGCGCCGCACGCGCCCGGTCCACATCCGTGCGCACCGTCCAGGTCAGGACCGGAAGTCTGAACACATGGCGCGCGAGTCGGGGTACCGGCGCGGGCAAGTCCTTGACCGAATAGGCGATGAATTGCGGACGGCTTTTGAGCGCATGCTGGAAACAGGCGAGCGCGCGTTTGGTGCGGGCGGACAGACCTTTCCACTCGTGATGGCTATAATTGCGCTCGGCAACGATACCGCGGGGCAGTTCCGGCGCGAGTGCCCGCAGTGCCGCGATCAGCGCCGGATCGAACGACATCAGCGCGGCCGGTCCCGCATAGTGCGACAGCACGTCCGCTGCACGAGCGGCGAGCCGCAGGTCGCCGTCGAACTGGCTTTTGAGCTCGATCACCAGCGTCGCCCGACCCGCAACCAGATCGCACAACTCGCCAACCGTCAGCATGCGGTCGGACGTAGCGCGCAATGGAATCTGTTTGAGCTCCGCGGCGGTCAGTGAGGCGAGGGCGCCCGTGCCCTCGGTCAGCCGTTCCAGTGCATCATCATGATGCACCATCGCCTCACCGTCCGCCGCGAGTTGGAGATCGCATTCGATCGCGTAATTGGCGGCGATCGCCGCGGTAAAGGCCGACGCCGTGTTCTCGATGACGCCGGCGGCGCCGTCATGCAGCCCGCGGTGCGCCACCGGGCGGGCGGTCAGCCAATCGAGCGCGGACATGCAGCTTACGCCACCTCGAATAGCCCCTCGACCTCGACGGCGGCATCGAGCGGCAGCGACGCGACACCGACCGTAGTGCGGGCATGGCGTCCTTTGTCTCCCAGTGCCTCGACCATTAGATCGGAGGCTCCGTTCATTACCTTGGGGCCGTCGAGGAAGGTCGGAGTCGAATTGATAAAACCGCCAAGCCGCACGACCCGCACCAGCTTGTCGAGATCGCCGAGTGCAATCTTGACCTGGGCGAGCAGGTTGATGGCGCAAGCGCGTGCCGCTTTTTGGCCGTCCTCGACCGATACGTTGGCGCCAAGCTTGCCGGAGGCGACGAGCTTGCCGTCCGCGCCGAGACAGATTTGCCCGGACACGACCAGCAATCCGCCGGTGCGCACAAATCCGACATAATTGGCGATCGGGCTGGCAGGGGTCGGAAGGACGATACCGAGTTGGACCAATTTTGCTTCGACCTGAGCCATGACAGTCTCCTACGCCTTGGATTTCATGTTGTGCGCCGATGTCTTGTGCGCCGATGTCGCGGGCCAGTCTTCGCCGATCGCCTGCCGACATTCAAGACACGACTGGCACCGTTGCGGTCGAAGGCCGCCGCCCCTATGTTCCAGCGCGAATCCGCGCCCGGAATCCGGAAGCGCTTTAGGAGATCAACTGCAATGACGACCTTCGGCAAGCGACTGCTGGCCACGTCCGCGGCCCTGCTGGCCGCGACGGTTCTTGCCGGAATTACCCTGCCGCGGCCGACCGCAGCGTTCACGCGGGGCGAACTGCTCGCGCATCGCGCCGTCTACGACCTCCAGCTTGCCAAGACACGGGGCAAGACTGCGGTCGCTGCCCGCGGCCGCATCCTCTACGATTTCACCGGCAGCGTCTGCGAGGGCTACACGTTACAGTTCCGCCAGGTCACCGAGCTCGACAACGGTGAAGGCCGGGTGACGCTCAGCGATCTTCGCTCCAACACCTGGGAGGAGGGTGCCGGTAAGACGTACCGCTTCAACTCGGAAAACTATCTCAACCAGCGTCTCGTCGAGGCGGTCGACGGCAAGGCCGAACGTCACGCCGGATTGGTCGCGCTGGCGCTCACGAAACCCAAGCAGCACAAGCTCGATCTAGAGGCGGGAATCGTATTTCCGACCGAACATGTCCGCCGTATCATCGTGGCGGCGCGCGAGGGCAAGACCATCCTCGAGTTTCCCGTCTATGATGGCTCCGACGGTGGCCAAAAGGTCTACAACACGCTGACCGTCATCGGGCGCGCCATCGCCCCATCCGAGCGTGTGCCCACTGATGCTGCCGCGGGACAGAAGGTGTTGGCGGGCCTCCCCCGCTGGCCGGTGACGGTGAGTTATTTCGACCGGGCCGCCAAGCCGGGCGAGCAGACGCCGATCTACGCGATCTCGTTCGAGCTCTACGAGAACGGCGTATCGCGCGCGCTGGTGCTCGACTACAACGATTTCTCGATCCGCGGCGAACTCTCGAACTTTGAGACCAAGACCAGCAAGTCGTGTCCTTGAGGTCGGATCCTAATCCTTGCCGTCCAGGGCGAGTCCCCTAAACACCGCGTCGTCGCCGAAGCGCTCGCGCAAGCGATCGATGGCCAATTCAGCTTCCGCGGTGCGGTGATCGAGCAGATCGGCGAGGTCGGCTCCGTCCGCCTCGCACAGCGACGATACGCCGATCCCGATCAGGCGAAAGCGCGTGCCGTCGGTTTCGCGCCCGAGCAGGTCGCGCCCGGCGGCGAAAATCCGCGCCGCAAGTTGGGTCGGGCGTTCGAAAGACTGGGCCCGCGTGCGGGTGCGGAAGTCCGCGGTCTTGAGCTTGAGCGTCACCGTCGTGCCGCCGAGCTTCTTATCCTTGAGCCGCGCCGATACCCGCTCGGAGAGCCGCCACAGCCGTAGCTCGAGATCACGAAAGCCGGCAATGTCCTGGTCGAACGTCGTCTCCGCCGATACGCTCTTGGTTTCGCGGTCGCTGCGGACCGGCCGATCGTCGAGGCCGTGGGCAAGCCGGTAGAGCCTAGCGCCCTCGGCGCCGTAGCGGCGTATGAGTTCGATCCTGCCAAGCTTTTGCAGGTCGCCCACGGTCGAGAGGCCGTCGCGCGCAAGGCGCGCTTGCGCGGCATTGCCGACACCGAAAATCTGCGTTACCGGCCGTGGCGCCAGGAACGCTGCCGCTTCGGTGCGACCGAGCACGGCGAAGCCGCGGGGCTTGTCGAGGTCGGATGCGATCTTGGCAAGGAACTTGTTGCAGGACAGTCCGATCGAAACAGTGATTCCGATGTCGCGCTCGATGCGGTCCGCAAACGCGGCGAGTGTTTTCGCCGGCGTCACGCCGTGCAAGCGCTCGGTGCCGGACAGATCGATGAACGCCTCATCGATCGACACCGGCTCGACCAACGGCGTGAGGTCGCGCATGACTGCGCGCACATGCTGTGCAGCGGCGGCGTATTTTGCCATATCGGGCCGTACGATAGTGGCGTGGGGACAGAGCCTGCGGGCTTCGAACATCGGCATGGCGGACCGGATGCCGAAGGTTCGCGCGACGTAGCAGGCGGTCAGCACCACGCCGCGCTGACCTCCGCCGATGATCACCGGCTTGTCTGCCAGCGAGGAATCGTCGCGCTTCTCGATTGTCGCGTAGAAGGCGTCGCAGTCCACATGCGCGATCGCCAGCGTGCCCAACTCAGCATGCCGCAGCAGCCGCGGCGAACCGCATCCCGGGCAGCGCGCCGCCTGGTCCGCTACGTCGTGGCGACAATCTCGGCAGAGGCCGGGCATAGCGGAATCGCTTCCCTATGGTACCTCGGGGCGGCCGCCCGAAATGACATCGCGAGCGCGAACGACGGTTTCGGGGTCTATATCGTTTTGGGCCGCGAAATCGCGCAGCAGCGAATCGTCGGCCGTGACATGATCGAGCACGCCGAGCAGGAAATTTGGCGCGCGCGCTGCGTCGCGCAGTGACTCAGGCCCGATGCCGGTGAGCGCAAGGAAGCGGTCGAGCCGATCTGGTTCGCCGGCGATAAAGCTAAGAGCTTGAATCGCCACCATTTCGGCCAATTCCTTCGTCAATTGCGGCGCTTGCGCCATGACCTGACCGTTTGCGTTTCCGTAACAAATGGGAACTAGCTTTTTGCCGACCATGCCCGACGGGGCATGGCAGCCTGAGGTCCCCTGGGGTCGCGGCTGGGGGCAGGGCTGCGGAGGGGCCGGATGGCCAAGACTGTCATGATTGTGGAGGACAATGAGCTCAATATGAAGCTCTTCCACGATCTTTTGGAGGCGCACGGGTATCAGACCGTAGGCACCCGC
>JBOHIG010000271.1:0-2490 GCA_050725815.1 Xanthobacteraceae bacterium | reverse complement strand
CCACCCCGAGTGCGCCGAGCGTGAGGCCGGTGTCGGCGTGAAACGCACGGCCGAGCGTGGCCAGCGCCGCGTCGCGTTCCGCCGGCGCCAGTAACGTCACGCCGGAGGGAACGCCCTCGGGGCGGATCGCAGCCGGAACGGCGAGCCCGCACAGGTCGAGCAGATTGACGAAATTCGTGTAGGTGCCGAGGCGGCTGTTAAGCTCGATCGGGCTCGCCTCGACCTGCGCCAGCGAATAGACGGTCGGCGCAGTCGGCAGCAGCAGCGCATCGATCGAACGAAAGATGCCGTCGCGCCGGCGGCGGAGCTCCTCGAGCTTGTAGAATGCGGCGAATGCGTCGATGGCGCTGGGCCGGGCGCCGCCGAGAATGATCTCACGCGTGACGGGATGGACCGCGCCGGGATCGGACGTGAGCAGATCGCGCGCAGCGATGAAGCGCTCGGCCACCCAGGGGCCCTCGTAGAGCAGCCGAGCGGCTTCGTAGAACGGTTCGACATCGATCTGCACGATTGCCGCGCCGAGCGCCGCCATGCGCGCGACCGACGCCTCGTAGATCGCGGCCGCCGTACGGTCGCCGAAGAACAGCCGCTGGTCCGCAAGCGGCACGCCGATCCGCACGCCGTTCGCCCACGCGCCGGGCAATCCAAGAGTCCGCGGCCGCGAATAGGGATCGGCCGGATCGGGGCCCGCGATCGCTTCCAGCGCCGTCATCGCGTCGTCGACGGTCAGCGTGAAGATCGATACGCAATCAAGCGTGCGGCAGGCCGGAACGACGCCATGCGTCGACACCAGGCCGAGGCTCGGCTTGAGGCCGACGATGTTGTTGAGGCCGGCGGGCACGCGCCCCGAACCGGCCGTATCGGTGCCGAGCGCGAGCGGCACCAGGCCGGCGGCCACCGCCACCGCCGAACCTGAGCTCGATCCGCCCGGAATGACGTCGGCGTTGAACGGGTTCCGCGGCACGCCATAGGGCGAGCGCACCCCGACCAGACCGGTGGCGAACTGATCGAGATTGGTCTTGCCGATGACAATGGCGCCGGCTGCGCGCAACCGCACCACCACCGTCGCGTCCTGTGTTGGCTTATACGCGAACCCCGGACACGCCGCGGTGGTCGGCAAGCCCGCAACGTCGATGTTGTCCTTGACGGCGACCGGAACGCCATAGAGCACCCGCCCAGAGGCCGTCGTATCGGTCAGCGCGCGCGCCTCGGCCCGCGCCTCCACCTCATCGACAAGACTGATGAAGACGGCATCGTCGCCAAGGGCGCGAATTCGGGCAAAGCTGCGCGCCACCGTTTCTTCCGGCAGCATTGTGCGCGCCCGGTGTGCGGCCACGATCGAGGCGACGGTTTCGGACAAGGTCAGTCCCCGGTTTCCGGTATGGCGTTGATGCGGCGCATGCCTGTCGCGTCTTGTGCGAAAAATCCCCGCTCTACGCAACGTGGAAATGCACGCGCCCGCGTCGTTCTCCGTCATCGCCGGGCCGCGCCAACGGGCAATCTTGCAACGAGGATGCAGGGCGGCCCCGACGGCGGAGCGACAGAACGAGTTGGCCTGGACAAGCCGGGGCATGACGCAGACAATGACGGCGCGTCCGACCAATGGCCAGTTGGGGTTCAGCGCCATGAGGAAATCGCCGCCTTTATTCCCGCGCAAGCGGGAATCCATTGCCGCGGATACAGAGTCGTCAATTTGGACGATCGGTTCCCGCTATTGCGAGAATGCGGGGCGATGGGCATTCGCCATCGCCGCGCTTGCCGGATTCTCCGCTGCGCCCGCCGGCGCCGAGACGGCGGCTGCCTTCTACAAGGGCAAGGATTTGCGGATGATCGTGTCCACCACCGCGGGCACCGGCTACGACGTCTATGCGCGCGCGGTCGCCCGTCATCTGACCCGCCACATCCCGGGAAACCCCAAGATCGTCGTGCAGAACATGCCGGGCGCCGGCGGCATCACGGCGGCGAACCACATCTATTCGGTCGCCGCCGCCGACGGCACCGTGTTCGGCATGATCCAGAACACCGTGCCGTTCGAGCCGCTCATCGGGAACAAAGCCGCCCGCTTCGACCCGATGAAGATGAACTGGCTCGGCACGCCGACCACCGAGGTCGGGCTCTATATCGTCTATCACACCGCCAAGGTGACGACGCTGCGCGAGGCGCAGACGCGCGAGCTGATCGCGGGCGTGACCGGCACCGGCTCGACGCCGGCCTTCTACGGACGGCTGTTCAACCAGATCCTCGGGCTCAAGGCGCGGCTGGTCGGCGGCTATCCCGGCCAGCTCGAAATCCTCCTGGCGATGGAGAACGGCGAGGTCAACGCCATGACGTCGCCGTTCTGGTCGAGCCTGAAAATCCAGCGCCCGACCTGGTATCCGAAGAAGACCGTCGCCATCCTGTTCCAGTATGGCGCAGCCCCGCACCCGGACTTGAAGGACGTGCCGTTCGCGCCCGACCTGGTGAAGAACGCCGCCGACAAGACGCTGCTGA
>JBOHIG010000270.1:0-2823 GCA_050725815.1 Xanthobacteraceae bacterium | reverse complement strand
GTCATCCACGTTGCGAATGAGGGTTGCGGGAAACTTTTTGGGAAATTTGGAGTCGAACCGCACCGGCGAAAAAGCTGTGAGTAGTCGTGTGAGTATGACACAATTTCAAAAAATAACTATTTGAAATATAACAATAATTACCTCACATCGAGTCTGGCCAGGGCACCATTCCAGGCTAATGGCCGATCGTGGCCACGCGGCGTCAGCGCAACCCGGCGCGCCATCCCATCTCCCAGAACGCCGCTTCCAGCCGCGTCGCTTCCTTGAAGATTTCACCCAGCTCGGCCTCACGCGCCGGCGTGACATAGCGCTCGGCCAGCCGGTCGAGATGCGCGCGGGCCGCCGCCGCTACCTCCTGATAGGGCGCGCCAGCATATTCGTCGATCCAGACCCGATACGGATTGTTGGGGGTTGCAGCCTTGGCCTGCGCCGCGAGCCGCGTGCCGATTTCCGCGTAACCGATCACGCAAGGCGCGAGCGCGACCTTGAGCGCGAGCAGATCGCCGCGCATCCCGGCATCGAGCACATAGCGCGTGTAGGCAAGCGTCTCGGCCGCGGCCGGCGCCCGCTCGAGGGCGGCGGCGCTAACGCCCCAGCCCCCACAGAGCTTGACGTGAAGGTTCATCTCCACGTCAAGGATCGCCGCCAGGCCGGCGGCCGCCTCGCGCATGTCTGCAAGCCGCGGCGACTTGTAGACCGCGAGCGCATAGGCGCGGGCGAACTCGATCAGGAACAGATAGTCCTGCACGAGGTAGTGCCGGAACGCGGCCTCCGGCAGCGTGCCGTCGGCCATTCCGGCGGTGAAGGGATGCTCCGTATAGTTGCGCCACTCGGCTGGCGACGACGCCTTCAGGCGTTCGAAGAAGCTCATGCGTCTCCGCTCACAGTCCCTTAAGCGCGCGATTGTAGTAGGAGAAGTCGAGATACTTGTCCGGCGCCGGCGGCTTACCGCCCCAGGTTCCGAGCATATCGGCGCGCAGCTTCAGCACGTTGCGGAATCCCTCCATGTCAAAGCGCGCGTCGGTCGCGTAGCCCTTTTGATCCATCGCAATTTGCAAGGATTTCTCAATGATGTCTTTTGGCAATTTGAGCCGCGATGACATGACGTCGACCATCGTCGCCCGGTTGGCCGGATTGAGCGCAAAGCGGATGCCTTCGACATTCGCCTGGATGTAGCGCACCACGGTATCGCTGTTGGCCTTGCCCCAGGAGCGCAGCACCCAGCCGGCGTCCGACTGATAAGGCCCGATCACACTGACGGCGGTGCCGAAATCCTTCAACCCGGCCTGCTGGGCGCGGATCGACAGGGGCGGGCTCAGTATCGCCGCGGCATAGGTCTTGTCCTTCAGCATCGCCTGCACGCGAAGATGCGTCGCGCCGACCTTCTGGGCTTTGTAGTCGCTCCGCTTAAGCCCCTTCACCTCCAGCATCTTGTAGAGAATGATCGCGAAGGCCGTGTTCGGCGAGTCGACCGCCATGGTCTTGCCGCGCAGGTCCTCGTAGGACTTGATCTCCGGCTGCACGTAGAGGCTGTTGAGGCCGGTGTTGCCGCCCATGAAGACGAACAGGTCGGTCTTGTCGTTCTCAACCTGGGCGACTGCGTTGTCGACGCCGCCGTGGGCGATGTCATAGCGGCCGGCCGCTAGCCCCTGGCGCAACTCGGTGGAGTTCGGGGTGTTGATCAGCTCGACGTCCAGGCCGCGCTTTTTGTAGTAGCCCTGCGACAACGCCGCGAACTGCGCGAGATTCGACAGACCCGGAAAGACGATGACCTTGAGCTTGCTCTGTGCAATGGAGCCTTGCGTCATTGCCATCAAGGCTCCCGTTGCCGCCACCGCGACTGTGAGCTTGCGTAGCGTATCCGCCGTCATCGTCACCTCCCTGATTGAAGCAAGATTGTTGTGAGCGGCAGTCTAGTGCCGCCGATTTGAAGTTCCTACAGCAGTTGCAGCAAATTCGACCAGGAACTTCAAATCGAAAAGCGGCACTAGAATCGTAGAGTTGCTAGTGCCCCTTTGTTTCCGAAGTTCGTGTCAGAGTGTGCTGCGGCGTATCACGAACTTCGGAAACGGGGCACTATCATCCGCACGGCCGGTTTCATCCAGCGAGTTTAGCGCCTCGCGGCGCTGCGTACGGTAACGGTCGTCGGTGCTGATCGGGGCGGTCGCGCTAAATCAGCGGCAGACGGCCCGGGTCACGAACGTCTCGGTGCGGCACTCGCCTGCCTTTGGCGTCCGGCCGGAGAGCCAGACCCGGACGGGGCATTTCTGCGACGTGTTGATCTCGAGGCTCTGGCCGACGCGCATACCTTGGGCGCTGCACAGCGCATCGACAGCCGGCGCGCAATCCGGCGCCCCGTTCGACGCCACGACACAAACCTGGCGGCCGGTGACGACGCGGGTGCCGGAGAGCCCGACGATCGTGCCGGCGGCTTGCCCGGCCACGCCGGCAACGTCCTTGGCTTGGCCGCCGATGGAGCTCAGCGTGTCCTGCGTGTTCTTGACCTGCGAATCGATCGCCGTCTTGGAGGCGCCGAACCAACGGCCGAGCGCATCGAGAAAGCCGGGCTGATAATTGGGATCGGGCACCGGTGCGGCAGGCGCCGGCTCAGCGGGCGTTGCGGGTGCGGCAGGCGCAGCAGACGGCGCCGTTTCGGGACTTTGCGGCACGATCGGTATGGCTTCTTGCGCGGCGGCGAAACCGGCCGCCAGCAACGCACATGCGGTTCCCACAAGGAAAGCCCGCATCCCGCGGACGCCTGCCATCCGGTCGAAGCCGTTCGGTCGCCAGAGTCGAATCATCGCAGCCAGCCTAGTGGCGTGG
>JBOHIG010000269.1:0-6783 GCA_050725815.1 Xanthobacteraceae bacterium | reverse complement strand
TCTATAGACCAAGTAAATTGCAGCTCCTGCAACTAGAAAAGCAGCGACCCCGATCGGTCCAAATATTGATTGCAGGGAGGTGGTAAGGTCATGATCGTAAATTGCAAGATAGAAAAAAAGCACGAACGGCGAAAAGAAATACCTCAACGCATCGGGCAAACCTAATCGGGGCATAGACTATCCCACCATCGAACGCCGCACCCGCTCCACGATCCGATCCACCGTCGGCAGTGCAATGTCCTCCAGGATGTCGGCGGCCGGCAGCGGGATATGCGGCGTGGTGATGCGGACCGGCGGGCCGTCGAGCTCGTAGAACGCCTCGTCGGCCACGATCGACACGAGCTCGGCGCCCCAGCCGCACAGCCGCGGGTTTTCCTCGACCGTGAACAGCCGGTGGGTGCGCGCGACCGAGCCCAGGATGGTCTGCGTGTCGAGCGGCACCAGCGAGCGCACATCGACAATCTCGCAGTCGATGTCGTGTTCCGATTTGAGCTTTTCCGCCGCCGCCAGCGCGCGCGGAACCATGAGCGCGAGCGCGAGGATGGTCGCGTCCTTGCCCGGCCGCGCGATCGCCGCGGTGCCAAGCGAATCCACGATCTCGCCCTCGGGCACCTCGCCCTTGGTCGCATAGAGCGACTTGTGCTCGAAGAAGATCACCGGATCGGGATCGCGCACCGCCGCCGCCATCAGGCCGATGACGTCGCGCGGATTGGATGGCGCCACCACCTTCAGCCCGGGGATCATCATGCACCAGTTCTCGACGCTCTGCGAATGCTGCGCACCGAAACGCGAGCCCGCGCCGTTGCCGGTGCGCACCACCAGCGGACACTTGAGCTGGCCGTTCGACATATAGCGGCTCTTGGAGAACTCGTTGGCGATGTAGTCGAAGCACACCGCGAAGAAATCCGAGAACATGATCTCGGCGATCGGCTTGAGGCCAGTCATCGCCGCGCCCATGGCAGCGCCGAGGATCGCCTGCTCGGAGATCGGCGTATCGCGTACGCGCAACGGACCGAACTGTTCGAACAGTCCAACCGTCGCCTTGAACACGCCGCCGGCCTTGGCCACGTCCTCGCCGAGGAACACGACGTCGGGATCGCGCGCCATCTCCTGCGCAATGCCGCGCGCGACCGCGTCGCGATAGGTCAGTTCCGCCATGCGAACCCCCCGTCGGCGTAGACGTCGGTGGTCAGGAGGTCGAGCGGCGGCATCGGCGCCGCCTTGCAGGCTTCGGTCGCGTCGTCGACGATACGCCGCACGTCGCTGTCGATGTTCGCGATCGCCTTGTCGCCCACCCCGAATTGCCGCAGCCGCTCGCGGTAAAGCACGACCGGGTCGCGCTCCTTCCATTTCTCCAGCTCACCCTCGGGGCGATACTTGGCCGGATCGGCGCGCGAATGGCCGCTGTGGCGGTAGGTCAGGCACTCGATCAGCGAAGGCCCGCCGCCGGCGCGCGCCTTGTCGTAGGCGCCGCGCGCGGTGCGGAAGACCTCGTCGGCATCGTTGCCGTCGATGACGATGCGCGGCAGGCCATAGGCCGCGGCGCGGTCGGCGGCCGGATGCTTGACAGCGGTGACGTCGCCGATCGCCGTGTATTCCATGTAGAAATTGTTCTCGCACACGAAGATCACCGGCAGCTTCCAAACCACGGCGAAATTCAGCGCTTCGTGAAACGCGCCGATATTGGTGGTGCCATCGCCGAAAAAGCAGACCGACACGTCCTTCGTGCCCTTATATTGCGCGCGCCAAGCCGCGCCACAGGCGATCGGCAGATGTGCGCCGATGATGGCGTAGGAGCCCATCACGCCGTGCTCGGTCGAGGTCAGATGCATGGAGCCGCCCTTGCCGCGCATCAGCCCGTTGTCGCGCTGCATCAGCTCGCCCAACACCTTCTCCACCGGGACCCCGCGAGCGAGCGTATGAGCGTGGCCGCGATAGGTGCAGAACGAGAGATCGCCCTTTTGCATGGCGCAGGCGAAGCCCGCCGCCACCGCCTCCTGCCCGAGCGAGAGATGGCTCGTGCCCTTCACCAAGTTTTG
The DNA here is from genome assembly GCA_050725815.1 of Xanthobacteraceae bacterium. GTDB lineage: Bacteria > Pseudomonadota > Alphaproteobacteria > Rhizobiales > Xanthobacteraceae > VAZQ01. Next base: position 4,744 of record JBOHIG010000269.1, on the reverse strand, counting down.
CAGGAACAGATCGAAAGCGCGCTGCTCGGCTTCGCGGAGCACCAGTTGGGTGCGGTAGAGGCGCAGCCGCATCTCCTCGCCGATGTCGTCGTTGATGCCGGCCGCGGCGGGTTTCTGGGCGCGGTCCTCGACTGTCGCCATGAACGATCCTCGGAATTGTGAAATTCACTTGGCTGGGCGGAACTTAGAGCATGATCCCGAAAAGTGGAAACCGGTTTTCGGACCAGCCTGCCCACGGGCTTGATCTCAGGGATCACACACAAAATCAATAAAGCCAGCGGGGATTGTTGGCCGCGTGGAATCGCGATATTCCTGGCTTGTCGGGGCTCTGGCGGTCGCCCCGCTGACCCAAGGCTTGCGGGCCCAAGCACCGTCTCCTTCGCTATGGAGGAGGCCCTATGCTTGCTGCGAGCCTAGCCCAATGAGCACCCAGTCCCAGCCATACGCGGCGACGGCCGCCGCAGCAGCGCTGCCCTCCTTCCGCGAGGCGCTCCGCGTCTGGTTCAAGATCGGCTGCATCTCGTTCGGCGGACCGGCCGGGCAGATCGCGACCATGCATCGCATCCTGGTCGACGAGAAGAAGTGGATCGACGAGCCGCGATTCCTGCACGCGCTGAATTTCTGCGTGCTGTCGCCGGGGCCGGAAGCGCAGAAACTCGCGACCTATGTCGGCTGGCTGCTACACGGCGTCCGCGGCGGACTTGCGGCCGGCATCCTGTTCGTGTTGCCGGGCGCAATTGTCATGTTCGGGTTGAGCCTCGCCTACGCGCTTGGGCGCGGCATTCCTTTGGTGGATGGCGCGCTGTTCGGAATCAAGGCTGCGGTCCTTGTTATCGTGCTCGAAGCTCTGATCCGGATCGGGAAACGTGCACTCAAGACCAATCTGTTGCTCGGCATCGCTGGAGGGGCCTTTATCGGCATCTATTTCTTTGCACTTCCATTCCCGTTGATCGTCATCGTTGCCGCGATCGTCGGATATCTGGTGGCACGCGCTTCGCCGGACCTGCTTGGCCTCAAGGCGGACGTGGGCGTCCTGGTACCGCCAGCGCCTGACCGTTGGCGGCAGGCGGCGGTTGCCTCGCTGACCGGCCTCGCGGTCTGGTGGGCGCCGGTCGCGCTTGTGGCGCTGACGCTCGGTCCGGACCACGTGCTGGCGAGCATCAGCCTGTTCTTCTCAAAACTCGCCGTGGTGAGCTTCGGTGGAGCCTATGCACTTCTTGCCTACATGGCGCAGGAAGCGGTTTCGACCTACGGATGGATGACCGCGTCGGAGATGGTCGATGGCCTGGGCCTTGCTGAAACGACCCCGGGGCCGCTCATCCTTGTCACGCAATTTGTGGGTTTCCTCGCTGCCTATCGCGATGCCGCGCCCTTTTCGCCGGTCGCGGCCGGTATTGTCGGCGCTGCACTCACGACATGGGTGACGTTCGTGCCCTCGATGCTCTGGATTTTTGCGGGCGCTCCATTCGTCGAGCAATTGCGCGCCAATCAGCGACTGTCCGGGGCGCTTGCCGCGATTACGGCCGCGGTTGTTGGGGTCATCCTCAATCTATCGGCGTGGTTCGCGCTGCACGTTCTGTTCGGCCAGGTCACCGAAACGTATTTTGGACCCCTGCGCTGGTTTGCGTTCGATCTTCTGTCGCTCGACCTCAAAACGGCCACGCTGGCTGCGATTGCGGCGCTGCTGGCATTTTATCTCCATCGCGGGCTGATCGAGACGGTCTTGATTATGGCTGCGCTGGGAGTCGCGGTGCGGCTCACGCTTGGGGCGTGAGCCTTCCCCCACCCTGCCCTCCCCCGCAAGCGGGGGAGGGATAAGGGAGGGGCGCTACTCGACCCGGCGGAACTTCTGTACCCGCCGGCCCCAGCCGACCTCGGAGGTGTAGAGATTGCCCTTCAAATCGATCGCCAGGTTGTGCACCCACTTGAATTGCCCGGGCTGGCGGCCGTGGCGGCCCCATTGCGTGAGCAGCTTGCCGTCTTCGCGCGAGATGACGTGGATCTGCCCGTTGGCGCCGTCGGCGATCAGGATGAAGCGCTGGCCGGGATCGTTCGACAGCACGAGGTCCCAGACCGAGCCGTTCTGCAACGTCTTTTCCTCGACCCGGAATTCCTTCACGAAGGCGCCGTCCTTGCGGAACACCTGGATGCGGTCGTTGACGCGGTCGCAGACATAGACAAGGCCGTCGTTCGACAGCCGCACGCAATGGACCGGGTTGCCGAAGGTCTTCGACAATGATGGCGAGGCCGGGTTGTAGGGCGGCAGCTTGTCGTCGGCGCCGGGCCGCTGGCCATAAGCGCCCCAGTGACGCTTATAGGCGCCGGTCTTCATGTCGAACACGATGACGCGCCGGTTGCGGTAGCCGTCGGCGACGTAGAGCTCGTTCGCGGCATCGTCGGTGACCATGTGCGCCGGGCTGCCGAGGTGGTCGGTCACGTTCGAGGCGGTGGCCCCGCCGGGCTTTCCGATCTGCCGCAGGAATTTACCGTCAGCGCTGAACTTCAGGATGTGGCCGTCCTCGCGGTTGTTGCCGGCGAGCCAAATATTGCCGTCGCGATCGACGTGGATGCCGTGCTCGCTCTTGGGCCAGTCGAAACCCTTGCCGGCTCCGCCCCACGATGCGAGCAGGTTGCCCTCGGCGTCGAACTTGAGCACTGCTGGCGCCGGCTTGCAGCACTTGGTGCGCGGCGGATTGAAGGTCGCGCCCTTCTCGTCGTCGTGCAGGGTGCGCGGCCGATGCACGATCCAGATGTGATCGTTGCGGTCGGTCGCAATGCCGGACACCTGCCCGAGAATCCAGTTCTCCGGCAGCGGCTTCGGCCAGAACGGTTCGGGCTGGAAACGGGGCACCGGTGGCTGCTGCGCGGAAGCCCCGCCGCCGAGCGTGAGAAGACATGCGACAACCGCAAGCAGTGCACGGGATACGCTGCGCATGATGGACCTCCCTGATGTCTTGGTGCGGGCGTCTATTCGGCGCCCGTTGCAGGGTCATCATACTCCCGCAATGCGGCCGGAAACAGATCAGGTGTCGCGTCTGACCGCGCTCTCGTGCCACTTGCGCAGCAGCAAGTACGACAGCAGCGACAGAGCGAAAAAGATCACGATGCCCGCGAGCGACAACAACACCAGCGCCGCGAACATGCGCGGGATGTTGAGCCGATAGCCGGACTCCGCGATCCGGTAGGCAAGCCCGGAGCCGGCGCCCGCGGAGCCCGCCGCGATCTCGGCGACCACCGCGCCGATCAGCGACAGCCCCCCGGCGATCTTCAGGCCGCCGAGGATGTAAGGCAGCGCCGCCGGCAGCTTCAGCCGGATCAGCACCTGATCGCGCGATGCGCCGTAGAGGCGGAACAGGTCGACGAGGTTGCGGTCGACCGAATTGAGCCCGAGCGTGGTATTGGCGAGCACCGGGAAGAACGCGACGATCCAGGCGCAGGCAAGCACCGCCGCCGGCTGCGGCAGGTAGATGAGCAAGAGCGGCGCGATCGCCACGACCGGCGTCACCTGCAGGATCACCGCGAAAGGATAGAGCGAGTACTCGACGAAGCGCGACAGGTTGAACAGCACCGCGAGCCCGATGCCGCCAATGGCAGCCAGCAAGAAGCCCTGAAACGTGGTGACCAGCGTGATGATTAGCGAGTCCGACAGCAGCCCCCAGTCGGCCACCAGAGTCCGGAACACCAGCCCCGGTCCTGGCAGCTCGTAGGGCTGCAGCCCGTTGAGGCGCACCACCAGATCCCAGGCCAGCACTCCGAACGCGAGCACCGCGACCGGCAGCAGCATGCGCAGCATGTCCTCGCCGCGGTTACGCTCGCGCGGCGTATCGGCGGGGGCGCTCATGAGGCCCCGGCCTTCGCCGCGGCGGCGAGCGCCTCGGAGGCCTCGCGGCACAGCGCAGCGTATTCCGCCGAGGTGCGGAACTGTCGGTCGCGCGGATAGGGCGCGTCGATGCGAAGCTCGGTGGAGACGCGGCCGGGGCGCGGCGTCATCACCACGATGCGCTGCGAGAGATAAACCGACTCGAACACCGAATGGGTGACGAACACCACGGTCTTGCCGAGCTTGCGCCACAGCGCCAGCAAATCGTCGTTGAGCTTGAAGCGGGTGATCTCGTCGAGCGCGGCGAAGGGCTCGTCCATCAGCAGCAGCGGCGGCTCGGTGACCAGCGCACGGGCGATCGACACACGCATGCGCATGCCGCCGGACAACTCACGCGGATAGGCGTGCGCGAAGTCCATAAGGCCGACCTGCGCGATCGCCGCCGCCACGCGGGCGTCGGTCCCGGCGGCGGGGGTGCGGGAGAGATCGAACGGCAGGCGGACATTGCCGGCGACCGTCGCCCACGGCATCAGCGTCGGCTCCTGGAACACGAAGCCGATATCGCCGCTGCGATGCTCGGCGAGGCGGCCGGTGCGCTCGACTATGCCGCGTGTCGGCTCGGCGAGGCCCGCGATCAGCCGCAGCGCCGTCGACTTGCCGCAGCCGGACGGGCCAAGCAGCGAGACGAACTCGCCCGGCCGCACATCGAGGTCGAGGCGGTCAAGCGCAGTGACGCCGTTGTCGAAGGTCTTGCCGACCGTCTGCAGCGAGACGGAGAAGTCGTCAGTGGTGTTGGATGCAGGCGGCATGGAATTGCTTGTATTGAAACGAAAAGGTTGCGGCAAATTCTGCGGGCTCCCTCTCCCATAGGGAGAGGGGTGGGGTGAGGGGTTACGGATTCGATAGGCTCGAACCCCCTCACCC
>JBOHIG010000268.1:0-2605 GCA_050725815.1 Xanthobacteraceae bacterium | reverse complement strand
TGTAAACAGTTGAGCCGGTAACGCGCACCGCGCGCACGACGAGCATGATGCGGTCTGCACCCTCCGGCGCGACCGTGCTCGGCAATGAGATGGCGGCGCCGGCCGGTTGCGAGAGCGGGCCTTTGGGCTCGACAAATCGTTCGCGCTGCCGGCCGGGCAATTCGCTCGCCGGAATCTGCGCAGCGGCCGGCAGCGACGCAAACAACAGCGTCGCCAGCGCCGCGATCCATCGGCACCAAGCGGACGACATTCCCCGTGCCCCTAAGCAACGGACTTCCTTGGCGATTTAAGCCCGCAACGGATTGTTAAGCAATCGCACGACGTTCGTTTTGGCGGCATGTGGTGTATTCGACACACACCCGGACCGAAGCCGGTATTCGTCCCAAAATGGGCCGCCATGGAGTGGTCAAACTACTGGAATCCCGGGCGATGGATCACCAATTCACCCGGGCTATGAACCGGCCAGCGTCGCAACAGGCGCTATCCGCGACCCCCGCCGTGTACAAGTGCCTCATGCCGAGTCCCACCCGCGCCGCGATATTAACCATTTTGCTTGGTTTCGGGGTCGTTCTGGCCGCTTGCGGGGAGAATCAGCAGGGCGCTCCAGCCGCGCCGCCGCCGCCCAAGGTGACCGTCCAGAAGCCGGTCCAGCGCGGCGTCGTGGATTACGACGAATACGTCGGCCGGTTCGTCGCGGTCAATTTTGTCGAGATTCGCGCCCGCGTCTCCGGCTACCTCGAGCAGATCCACTTCACCGACGGCCAAACCGTCAAGGAAGGCGAGCTGCTGTTCACGATCGACAAGCGGCCGTTCCAGAACGCGCTCGCGCAGGCGCGCGCGAATCTCGCGCTGGCGAAGTCGAACCTGATCTACACCGAAGCCGACCTCGCGCGCGGCGAGCAGCTCGTGCGCGACAAGACCATCGCCGAGCAAGTATACCAGCAGCGCGCGCAGGCCAAGCGCAATGCGGAGGCTGCGGTGGCCGCGAACGAGGCCGCGGTGCGCCAGGCGGAGCTCGACCTGCAGTTCACCGAGCTGCGGGCTCCGGTCGCCGGCCGGATCGGAGACCGCCGCGTGTCGCCCGGAAACCTGGTAACGGGCGGAACCGCCGGCAGCACGACGCTGCTTGCGACCATCGTCTCGCTCGACCCGATCCGTTTCGAGTTCACCTTCGACGAAGCGTCCTACCTGCGTTACGAGCGCCTTTCGAAGACCGGGAAGGAGGTCACGGGCCGCGAGGGCAGCGTGATCGTCGCGCTCCAGTTGATCGACGAGAAGGATTTCGTCCATCGCGGCTACCTGGATTTCGTGGACAATGTCATCGAAAGGACAACCGGCACCATCCGCGGCCGCGCGGTGTTCGCCAATCCGGACGGCATATTCACGCCAGGAATGTTTGCGCGCATCCGCGTGCCGGGCTCGCCCACCTATGCCGCGCTGCTGGTGCCCGACGCCGCCATCGCCAGCGAGCAGGCGCGCAAGTTCGTGCTGGTCGTCGACAAGGACAACGTGGCGCGCCAGCGCTACGTGACGCTTGGGCAGGTGGTCGACGGCCTGCGTGTCATCAAGAGCGGCCTGACCGCGGAAGACCGGATCATCGTCAAGGGCCTGATGCACGCGCGCCCGAATACGCCGGTCACCCCCGAGGAGGCGGTCGCCAGCAAAGAGCAGGCAAACGCCTCGCCCGCCCCGGCAAAGTGAGCGGCGCGCGATGAGGCTTTCGCATTTCTTCATCGACCGCCCGATCTTCGCGTCCGTGCTGTCGGTCGTGTTCGTGATCCTGGGCGGGGTGGCGTTTCTCCGCCTGCCGGTCGCTCAGTATCCCGAGATCGCGCCGCCCATCATCAACGTGTCCGGGCAGTATCCGGGCGCGAGCGCGGAGGTGGTCGCCTCGACGGTGGTGGCGCCGATCGAGGAGCAGATCAACGGCGTCGAGAACATGCTCTACGTGTCCTCGAACTCGACCGCCGACGGCCGCTTCAGCATCCAGGTCACCTTCGATCTCGGCACCAATCTCGATATCGCGCAGGTGCAGGTGCAGAACCGCGTCGCCATCGCCACGCCGCGCCTGCCCGTAGACGTGCGCAACATCGGCGTGACGGTCGCCAAGAGCTCGCCCGACCTGATGATGGTCGTGCATCTTTATTCGCCCGACCGTTCCCGCGACACGCTGTTCATCTCCAATTTCGTGACGCTCGAAATCAAGGACCCGCTGGCCCGCATCAACGGCGTCGGCTCGATCACGGTGTTCGGCAGCCGCGACTATTCGATGCGCGTCTGGCTCGATCCGCAGCGGCTGGAATCGCTCGGCCTCACCGCCGCCGACGTGACGCAGGCGCTGGCGGGGCAGAACGTGCAGGTCGCCTCCGGCGTGCTTGGCCAGCCGCCGATCACACAGCCGACCGCGTTCCAGGTCGCGGTGAAGACGCAAGGGCGCCTCACGGACGTCGAGGAATTCGGAAACATCATCGTCAAGCAGACCGAGAGTGCGGTGGTGCGGCTGCGCGACGTCGCCAAGATTCAATTGGCCGCCGTCGACTACTCGTCGAACTCCTATCTCAATCTCGACCCGGCGGTCGCCATCGCGATCTTCCAACGGCCGGGC
>JBOHIG010000267.1:0-1719 GCA_050725815.1 Xanthobacteraceae bacterium | reverse complement strand
GCCCTGCACACCGACGATCTTGCGCCGGCGGTCGATCGGCTCGCCGCCGCGGTCGCCGAGGCGCAGACCGCGATCCGCGCGATCCTGCGCGCCTGAACGGTTGCACACTCCTCTGGCATTGCCTCCTCTCTGGCATTGCCAGTCGCGAGCGGTTATAGGACGCCCCGCTAACCGTCCTCCCGCAAAAGCCAGCCGCAATCGCTCATGCCGACCATCACTTACATCGATCACGACGGCACCACCCGCACTGCCGAGGGTGAGGTCGGCTCGACCGTCATGGAGACGGCGATCAAAAACAACGTTCCGGGCATCGAGGCGGAGTGCGGCGGCGCCTGTGCCTGCGCCACCTGTCACGTCTATGTGGATGAAGCCTGGCGCGCGATCGCCGGCGAGCCCTCGCCGATGGAAGAGGACATGCTCGACTTCGGCTACGAAGTGCAGCCGAACTCGCGGCTTTCGTGCCAGATCAAGGTTACCGAGGAGCTCGACGGTCTCGTCGTGCGCACGCCCGCGCGGCAGGCGTAAGCAGCAGCCCCGCAGCGCACCGTCGGCGGCGCAAAAGCGCCGGCGCATTTACCAGTTGGCACCGATGGCCATTGCCGGGCATCGAATTGGGGTATGGTCCTTACGCCGCCGCTGTTGACCCGGCGTCCGAACCCCCGGAACAGGGGGGTCGCACAAGCGCAACATACAATAACAGTGACACCATTGGTGTTCGTGCCCGCGAACCGCAGGCAGGGGGACGGCTTGCGTCGCGGTTGGCTGACGGGCGTGCCCTTGCGTCCGCGATGCTGACGACCCGACTTTCGAACCTGTCCGTCATGCGGTCCGACTAAGTGACCGACGGTTCAGGTTGATAGCCGGGATCGTTGGGAGGGAATTTCAATGTTGCGCTTGGCCGAGGCCGCGTTGGCGGCCGTCAACTGCGCCCCTGCTTACGCTCGGCAGGACATCGCTCAGCCGATTGCCGATTGCGATCGACGGGCGGCGAGCCGTACCGATCCCGTGCATCGCGAGACAATTCCGGGCATGACGCTTGTCGCGATCGACGACGTGCCGTGCACCGATGACTTCAGGATGGGCAACGAACCGGGCCTGCGGTCCGGTAACGAAAAAACGAACAGCTGTTCTATGCGGCTGCCACCCAGTGAGAAACGACCTGTCGACGACTGTGCCGCCAGCATGCCGCTCGCCGCAATCGATCCGTTGATTAGGTCCCAAGTCTAGGGAGACTGACCATGAGACTCGCATCACAGATCTGGATCGCTTGCACGCTCGCCTTCGTTCTTGGCGGAGGGTCGGCGGCGTACGCCGATTCCGTGACCCGCGCGGGGGTTGCCAACGCGCAATCCGACTTGGCCAACGCACAGGCAGCAGCAGCCGAAGCCGGCGCCCCCGTGGATCCCACGGCCGCTCTCGAAGCCGAAGACGCGCGGACCAGGGGAGCGCAAAACACGATCCAGAACAACATCTCGAATCTGAAAGACCAGCAGCGCGCCGCCCAGAACGCGGGTAACACCGCCGAGGCCAATCGCTTGCAGGGACTGATCGACGCTCAGAACGCGAACCTGACCATCGAGCAGAACAACCATCTGGCCAACGTCAGCTCCATTACATCTCGCCACGGCCGGCAAGTGCAGGCGGCCGCCGCAGTTGCGGCGGCCCAGGGGGCTCTGACGCGGGCGCAAAACGCTGACGCTGCAGCGGACCGGGCCGCGG
>JBOHIG010000266.1:0-26459 GCA_050725815.1 Xanthobacteraceae bacterium | reverse complement strand
CGCGGTCCGTGATCGAGCCCACCAGCGTGGTGAACGGCGAGGCGAGAACGTCGATCCCGATCGCCGCGCGCCCCTGGGCTCCGAAAGTGCGCATCAGCCCCTCGCCGAGATGGCCCGCGCTTCCGGTGACGAGAATGGTCATGGTCAAGCCGCGCGGACCGCCGCAGCCTCACGTTCGCCGCTGCGGATCGCGCCGTCAATGAACGACGGCCAGTGCGTCGCGGTCTCGGTGCCGGCCCAGCGGATCGGGCCGACCGGCTCGCGCATCGCGGGGCCGAGCAGCGCGGTCGCGCCCGGCGTCAGGAAGCCGGTGAAGCAGCCGCGCGTCCATGGCGCCATCGTCCAATTCGATTCGTGGTAGTTGACCGGCGCGGCGGCTCTGGGCCCGAAGCGCTGCACCATCTCGCCGAGCAGAAGCTTCTTGCGGTCGTCCTCCGCCAGCGGCGAAACCTTGCGGGCCTGATCGGAATAGACGAAGCCGGTGAGGATGCCGGCCTTCGACACGTTCTCCGGGTTGCTGGAGTCGGCGGTCTCCGACATCACCGCGAGCGGATCGAACGAGGTGCCCGAAAGCCCGTCGTCGCGCCAGAACGGCGTCGGGTAGACCATCGCCACCTTGATCACCAGTCCCTGCGGCCAGCGCTGCGTGACCTGCACGCGATTGGTCGGCAGTGACGGCTCGAATTCGATGCCGTTGGCGAGGTTCGGCGGGATCGCGATGATGACATGGCGCGCCTGCACGGCGACGTTGTCCGACTGCACCAGCGCGCCCTTGTCGTTCCATTCGATGCGCCGCACCGGCTCGCGCGTTTTGACCACGTCGCCGCCGAGCCGCTGCGCGAGACGCCGCGCCACCGGTTGCGTGCCGCCGACAATGCGATCCTGCTGCGCGTCGACGAACAGCTTGCCGATGCCGCGGCAGGCCTTGAGCATCCACGCGAGATGCAGGATCGATATTTCCTCGGGACTTGCGCACGGAACCGAGCCGACCTCGACGCCGCAGAAATGGCGCGCGGCCTCGTTCTCGACGTTCTGCCGCAGCCATTCGGCATAAGTGAGCGAATCGAACCGCGCGGCCTCCTTGTGCGTCCATGGGGCGTTGACGTCGAGGCTCTCGGCGAGTGCGTCGAGCTTGTCATAGACCGCTTTGATCTCGCCTGCGCCCGGATAGTTCTCGTCCTTCGACTCGTCGAGGCGGTCGTAGCGCGCGGCATCGACGATGCTGCGCTGGAGCGCGCGACCGATGTTCGGCGAGGGATAGGTCTCGGCGCCCATCTCCTTGATGAGGGCGTAGAAGCGGTCCTGCGTGGGACCAACCCATTGCCCGCCCCAATCCACGAAGGTCTTGTCGGGCAGCGTGACGGTATAGGAGCGGCCGCCGACGCGCGGCGTCGCCTCGAGCACGACCACGCTCGCGCCCGCCTGCTTGAGCCGCCAGGCCGCGGCGAGACCGGCAAAGCCGGCGCCGACAATGCAGACGTCCGCGGTCAGCCGCGACGTGGTGTTGGGTACCGCGCGAACGGGATCGATGCCGGCGCCTCCAATCAGGATGGCGGAGCCGGCGCCACCGACGACTTGTCTTCGGGTAATCTTGGGCATGTTTCTGGCACCACGCGTGCAGGGTGGAGGGAAAGTGAAACGGAGGGACGTGTCGGAATCAGGATAGCAAGATGCGTAGCATGTAGATCGTCCACATTGCCGCAAGCACGACGGCGCCCGCGATGAACAGCAGTCCGCGCCGCTTGAAATCGTTATCCGTGACATGGACGGCGGCGTGCAGGACGCGCAGGGCGACGAAGACCCAGGCCATCAGCACGAACAACAAGTCGGCCTGCTTGGTGATCAATGCAAGGATCGTCAGCACATAGAACAGCAGCGGCAGCTCGAGCTGGTTCTGGAATGCGTACATGACCTGAAGGACGTGCGGCGGCCAGTTCGGCTCGCGCAGCGCGACATCGCGCGGCGCGACGGCGCGGCTGCGCAGCGCCTGCACCCGCAGGTAGGCGGCCCAGACCATCAGCACGAAGGTCAGCACGACCAGAACGAAGAGCGGAAGCAGCACCGACTGGAGCGTCATCATGGACCTCGTTCAGATACGCTTGAGCCAGTCTACTTTCCGACACCTTCGACGGCCAGCAGCGCGACGTGGCCTGCGAGCGCCACCACGGCCAGGAAGTTGATCATGAACACCTGCCCGCGCAGCGGCACGTTGTCGGTGAGCGTCTGCACCAGCGTGTGGACGACGCGGCCGGCGACGAACAGCCAGGCGGCGACGACATCGAAGGCCGTCGCCTTGCCGAGCGCGACCAGCAGCACCACCAGCGCATAGAACACCGTTGGCAGCTCGAACTGATTGGCGAGGTTGCGGGTGATGCGCGCGATCTCCGGCGGCTCCTCGCGGCCGAACTCGAACGCCGAATAGTCGACCTCCCCGCGCCAGACCGCGCGCGTGCGCGCCACCGTGAGCCAGGCATAGAGCAGGAACACCCAGCCGATATGGGCGAGCATGGGCCAGAGGATGGCGGATGCGGTCATCGGCGTACTCCCCACCCGGCTCGCGCTTTGCGCGAGCCACCCTCCCCTCCGGGGAGAAATTAGACCCTGCTCGGGTAGTTCGGACTCTCGCGCGTGATGGTCACGTCGTGGACGTGGCTCTCGCGCAGGCCCGCGCCGGAGATGCGCACGAACTCGGCCTTGGCATGAAAATCGTCGATGGTGCGGGCGCCGACATAGCCCATGGCGGCGCGCAGCCCGCCGGCGAGCTGGTGCAGCACAGTCGCGGCCGCGCCCTTGTACGGCACCTGCCCCTCGACGCCCTCCGGCACCAGCTTGAGCGAATCCTTGATGTCCTGCTGGAAGTACCGGTCGGCCGAGCCGCGCGCCATCGCGCCGACCGAGCCCATGCCGCGGTAGGTCTTGTAGGAGCGGCCCTGCCACAGAAACACTTCGCCCGGCGTCTCGTCGGTGCCGGCGAGCAGCGAACCGACCATGGCGATGTCGGCGCCAGCGGCGAGCGCCTTGGCCAGATCGCCGGAATACTTGATGCCGCCGTCGGCGATCACCGGGGTGCCGGTCTTCCTGGCGGCCTCGACGCAATCCATGATGGCGGTGAGCTGCGGCACGCCGACGCCTGCGACGATGCGCGTGGTGCAGATCGAGCCCGGGCCGATGCCGACCTTGATCGCATCGGCGCCGGCGTCGATCAGCGCCCTGGCGCCCTCGGCAGTCGCGACGTTGCCGGCGACCACCTGCACCGCATTGGAGAGCCGCTTGATGCGCTCGACCGCGGCCAGCACCAGGCTGGAGTGGCCGTGCGCGGTGTCCACCACCACGAGGTCGACGCCGGCCTCGATCAACTGCTCGGTGCGCTCGTGGCCCTTGTCGCCGACGGTGGTGGCGGCGGCGACCCGCAGCCGCCCCTGCTCGTCCTTGCAAGCGTTGGGATTGGCGACCGCCTTCTCGATGTCCTTGACGGTGATGAGGCCGACGCAGCGATACTTCTCGTCGACCACCAGGAGCTTCTCGATGCGGTGCTGGTGCAGGAGGCGCTTGGCCCCCTCCTGATCGACGCCTTCGCGAACGGTGATGAGCTTGTCCTTGGTCATCAGCTCCGCAACCGTCTGCCGACGGTCGGTCGCGAACCGCACGTCGCGATTGGTGAGGATGCCGACCAGCTTGCCGGCCAATTTTTGACCGGACGAGCCGTTGCCCGCCCCCTCCACCACCGGAATGCCGGAGATGCGGTGGGACTTCATCAGGTCGAGCGCGTCGGCCAGCGTCGCGCCGGGATCGATGGTGACCGGGTTCACCACCATGCCGGATTCGAACTTCTTCACCTGCCGGACCTGCGCCGCCTGCTCCTCGGGCTCGAGATTGCGGTGGAGAACGCCGATGCCGCCGGCCTGCGCCATGGCGATCGCCATATCGGATTCCGTCACGGTGTCCATGGCGGAGGCGATGATCGGCAGATTGAGCGGGATGTCGCGGGTGATCCGCGTGCGAATGTCGGCGTCGGAGGGCAGCAGCTCCGACAGTCCCGGCTTGATGAGGACATCGTCGAAGGTGAGCGCCTCGCGCGGGGGTGTCTGCGGATTCACGGCCATCGCCAACTCCTGCCCGCCTTGCGGGCGTCGCCATCGATTGCCGGGATGAGTTGCGGCCTGCGGCGGGAGCAAGCGCCCCGCACGCGAATCGACGGCCCGTTTTGGGTTGGCGGAGGTCGTTAGCACGGCCGCCCCCCGATTCCTAGGCCGTCGCCCGAGCGGGGTGTGGTTAATTTTGCCGTGATCCTCGTGAGCGCCGGTTCAGCACCGCAGCGGCGAAAATCCCGCCGAACTTGGAGCCGCTCACTGCCGCCAGCCGGGTGGCGGACCATGCTTCTCGATGGCGTCCACGATCTCGCGGTGCTTGCGGTCCTCCCGCTTCATGTAGATCGCCAGTACGCCGTGGGCCGACGGGATGAAGAACAGCACCGGCAACACCAGCCCGAAGATGATGCAGGGCACGATGATGATCAGGTTGACGATGGCCGAGATCGGCTGCCCGTTGAGCAGCAGCGCCAGCGGCGGCAGAAAGATCGCGAGGATGTAGATCATCGGAAGCCTCCCAACCGGGCATAGGTCCAATCGGCGCCGGCACAGCAGATAGGCATTCTTTGCGTCCGGACAATGCCTGCTTCCCCGTGCTACGGCGAATTCTGCTACCCTCGCCATCCACGCCAGAGTTCCGACGGTCCCATGCTCTCCAACAAAATCGTGCCGCTGATCGTGGCGGTCGCCTTGTTCATGGAGAACATGGACTCCACGGTCATCGCGACGTCCCTGCCCGCGATCGCCGCCGACATCGGCACCGAGCCGCTCAAGCTCAAGCTCGCCATCACCTCCTACCTGCTCTCGCTCGCGGTGTTTCTGCCGGTGAGCGGCTGGACCGCCGACCGCTTCGGGGCGCGCACCGTGTTCCGCGCCGCGATCGTCGTGTTCATGGTGGGCTCGATCGGCTGCGCGCTGTCGGGCTCGCTCACCCAGTTCGTGATCGCGCGCATGGTGGAAGGCATGGGCGGCGCGATGATGACGCCGGTCGGGCGTCTGATCCTGGTGCGCACCATCGACAAGCGCGAGCTGGTCGTGGCGATGATCTGGGTCACGATTCCGGCCCTGCTCGGCCCGCTGATCGGCCCGGTGCTCGGCGGCTTCCTCACCACCTTTGTCTCCTGGCACTGGATCTTCATCATCAACGTGCCGATGGGGCTCGCCGGGATCGTGCTGGCGACGATCTATATCGAGGACGTGAAACCGGAGAACCCGGATCCATTCGACCCGGTCGGCGCTGCGCTCGCCGGCCTCGCCATTGCCGGCCTCGCCTTCGGAGGATCGGTACTCGGGCTGAATTTCCTGCCCACCGGAATCGTGGTCGCGCTGCTCGCGGTCGGCGCGACGGCCGGCTTCGCCTATGTGCTGCATGCACGACGGACACCGGCGCCGATCCTCGATCTCTCGCTGCTACGGTTTCCGACGCTGCGCGCGGCCGTGATCGGCGGCTCGCTCTACCGTGCCGGCGTCGGCTGCATGCCGTTCCTGCTGCCGCTGTTCCTGCAGCTCGGATTCGGGCTGACCGCCTTCCAGTCCGGCGTCATCACGGTATCCAACGCATTCGGCGCGCTCGGCATGAAGACCATCATCCCGATGGTGCTGCGGCGCTTCGGGTTTCGGATGGCGCTGACCGTCAACGCGGTCGTCAGCGCAGCCATGGTTGCGGCCTGTGCGATATTCACGCCCGGCATGTCGTTCGCCTGGATCGTCGCGATCCTGATGATCGGCGGCTTCTTCCGGTCGTTGCAATACACCAGCCTCAACACCATCGCCTATGCCGACATCGATCCGCGCTATCTCAGCCGCGCGACGTCGCTGGTGGCGGTGGCGCAGCAATTGTCGCTGACGTTCGGCGTCGCGCTCGGCGCGTCCTTGGTGGAGATGACACTGCGCTTCCGCGGCGGGACGGCCGTGACGGCCGCGGATTTCCAACCGGCCTGGATCGCCGTCGGGCTGATCTCGGCGATGACATCGTTGCTGTTCTGGCGGCTGCCAGCCGACGCCGGCGCCGAGGTATCGCGGCGCGGCTCGCGTCAATCGCCGGGCCCGACCGACCCGAGCGATCAGAAGCAGGGGTGATTCACCCTGAGCCGCGCCCGCCTTGCCGTACCAGGAAGAACGGCAACGCGCCCGCCAGCAGCCCGAGCGCGCCGCTGATCGCGATCACCGCTACCATGGGACGCGGCGTGCCGTCGGCGACCAGTCCGTAGATCTGTGTGAAGATCGCCCCGCAGAAATTCTGCATGAAGACGCCGACGCCGGCAGCGGTGCCGGCCAGACCCGGCGCGGCCGCCATCGCGCCGACCTGCGCGTAGGGCAGCGCGATGCCTTGCGCCATGGTGAGGAAGAAGCCCGGCAGGAAAATTGTGATCGGCGTCAGCACGCCGTTCAGCAGGAAGCCCGCCTGCACCAGAATGGACGTCATCGCCAGTGTCGCGCCAGCGAGCACCATCGTCTCGTTGGACACGCGGTTGCCGACCCGGCTGGACAGCAGGTTTCCGATGAAAAACCCGACCGGAAACATCAGGAAGTAGAGCCCGAACTCGGTCGAAGACCGCTGCAACTGCTCCTTCATCAGCATCGACGCGGCGCTGGCCATGGTCATGAACGCGCCGGTGTTGAAGCCGCTTTGCAGGACGAAGCCGGCGAACGCCGGGCGGCGCAACAGCGAGACGTAGCTGCGCAGGATGCCGCTTTCGCTTGCCGTCGCCTCGCGTTTTGGCCGGGTTTCGGGAATCGCCATATAGGCCGTGATCGTAATCGCCCCACCGGCGATGAGCGCAAAGCCGAACACCGCGCGCCAGCCGAGCGTATCGATCAGCACGCCGCCGACGAACGGCGAGATCATCGGCCCCAGCGTGTAGAACATGGTCAGGTACGCAATCGCCCGCACCAGATGCTCGGCCCGGTAGGCGTCGCGCGCGATCACGCGCACCAGCGTCATCCCGCAACCGGCGCCAATCGCCTGCACCATCCGCCCGAATGCCAGCGTGGTCACGCTCTGCGCCACCGCCGAGATCGCGCTGCCGACAAGAAACAGCGCGAGGCCGGACAGCAGGACCGGACGGCGTCCGAAGCGGTCGGACAGACTACCGTAGGCAAGGGTGGCGAAGGCCATGGTGAACAGCGCGATGCTGAACGCGAACTGCGCCTCCGCGTCGGACAGCGCGAGTTCGGCTTTCACTGCCGGGATCACCGGCAGAAAGATATGCACGGCAAGCGGGGTGATCAGCGCGGTGAACGCGAGCGCAAGCGAAAACATCCGGCTCGGCGCCGGCGGCTTGTCCTGCGTTGCGGCGCCTTCAGGCAGAGCCACGCGGCCCCCGAAAACCCGTCGCCAGGAGATAGAGCTCGGCCGAATCCGCCCGGCTGGCCGCCGGCTTCACATGCTTCACGCTGGCGAAGTCGCGCTTGAGCTGCGCCAGCAGCGTCGCCTCGGTGCCGCCCTGCAACACCTTGCACAGGAACGCGCCGCCGGCCCCAAGCACCTCGTGGGCGAACTCGGCCGCGGCCGCGGCGAGCGCCATGATGCGCAGATGATCGGTCTTGCGGTGGCCGGTCGCGTTTGCCGCCATGTCGGACAGCACCACGTCGGCCTCGCCTTTGAGCATGGCCTTGAGCTTGTCGGGCGCGGTGGCATCGAGAAAATCGAGATGCAGGAACTCGACGCCGGGGATCGCCGGCATCTCGAGAATGTCGATCGCCGCCACGCGGCCCCTGCCCTCGCCCGCGCCGACGCGCTTCGCCGCCACCTGGCTCCAGCCGCCCGGCGCGGCGCCGAGATCGACGACCGACATGCCCGGCTTGAACAGCCGGTGCCTGCCGTCGATCTCGATGAGCTTGTAGGCGGCGCGCGAGCGCAAGCCTTCACTCTTGGCGCGGGCGACATAGGGATCGTTGAGCTGGCGCTCGAGCCACAGCTTCGAGGACACGCTGCGGCCCTTGGCGGTCTTCACCCGGGCCTTGAGCGGACGACGGCTGCCGGTCGTCACGGTGCAGTCGCCTCGCCGCCCCAGGCGCCGTCCGCGCGCATCATCTGCACCAGCATCCCCTCGCGCAGCCCGCGATCGGCGACGCGCACCCGCCGGCAGGGATATTCGCGCCGGATCGCCTCCAGGATGGCGCAGCCGGCCAGCACGAGGTCGGCGCGCTCGGCGCCGATGCAGGGATTGGCGGCGCGCTCGTCGAACGTCATCGCTATCAGCCGTTCGATCACTTCGGTGGCCTGGGTGTCGCTCATCCAGCAGCCGTCGACGCGGCGGCGGTCGTAGCGCTTGAGTTCGAGCTGCACGCCGGCGATGGTCGTGACCGTGCCGGACGTGCCAAGCAAATGGATGCGGTCGATCGCCGGACAGCCGTTGGCGGCGGCGAAGGGCGCGAGGTGGCCGGCGACTTCCGTCACCATCGCCTCATAGACTTCGCGCGTCACGTGATGGCCGCCGTGGCGCTCCGCGAGCGTCACGACCCCAACCGGCAGCGAGGCCCAACCCTCGATCACCGGCAGCGGCGGCCCGCGCGGCACCGGCGCCGAGCGCCCGAGCCGCACCAGCTCGGAGGAGCCGCCGCCGATGTCGAACAGGATCACGCCGTCGGCGTCGGGATCGATCAGCGGCGTGCAGCCGGTGGCGGCAAGCTCGGCCTCGGTCTCGCGATCGACGATCTCGAGCTCGAGCCCGACATCCTCGATGATGCGGGAGCGGAATTCGGCGCCGTTCTCGGCCGAACGGCAGGCCTCGGTCGCGATTAGCCGCGCGCGGGTGACGCCGCGGTTCGCCATCTTGTCGCGGCAGACGGCCAGCGCGTCGACCGCGCGCACAATGGCGGCATCGCTGATGCGGCCGGAGGCGGACACCCCTTCGCCCAGGCGGATGATGCGCGAGAAAGCGTCGACGACGCGGAATCCATCCCCGGTCGGACGCGCCACCAGCAGCCGGCAATTGTTGGTGCCGAGATCGAGCGCGGCATAGGTCGCGCGGGCGTCGCGCTCGGGACTGTCATGGCGCGCAAAAGCTTGCGGCCGCCGCCCCCATGGCGAGCGCCGGCGCGGTCTGCGGTCGCGCCCCGAATCGAGGTCCCCGGCACGCCGGGCCTCGTCGTTCATCGAAAGCCTTCCTGCCGCCCCAGAGCCCGGCTCGACGGGACCGCGATGTCCAAATTCAAATCACGGCAAGTGTAGCAGCGGAGGACATTCGCGCAACAGATGCACCTCGAATGCATGGCTGCGGGTCAAGTCCTTGTCGGCACGGGAAGAGTCCTCTATTTCATAGCGTCCCGCGCGCCCGATCCCCAGCCAAATGCGTCGCTTTCTGGCAGGTTCCGGTACATCGCGGGACTGCGCTGCAACCGCGATGGGCCGCCTGCGCCGGCCGAGGACGCCCGATGAACCTGCAAGACGATCCGGACAATTGGTCGATCACGAAATTCGCGGTCGGGCAGCCCGTGCTGCGCACCGAAGACCCGACGCTCGTGCGTGGCGAAGGTCGCTTCACCGACGACGTCAGCGTCGAGGGGCAGGCCCATGCCGTGATCGTGCGCAGCCGCCATGCTCATGGCGTCATTGGCGGCATTGGCACCGCCGCCGCCCGCGCCCTGCCGGGCGTACTCGGCGTCTACACCGGGGCCGATCTCGCCGGCTACGGCACGTTCAAGTGCGTTGTGCCGTTCAAGAACCGCGACGGCTCGGAAATGAAGAAACCGACGCGGCGCGCCATGCCGACCGACAAGGTACGCTTCGTCGGCGATCCCGTCGCCTTCGTGGTGGCCGAAACGCTGTTGCAGGCGAAGGACGCCGCCGAGGCGGTCGAAGTCGATATCGAACCGCTGCCAGCGGTCACCGATCCGGAAGCGGCGACGCAGGTGGGCGCGCCGCAGATCTATGACGACGTTCCCAACAACATAGCGCTCGATTATCACTACGGCGATGCCGACGCGGTCGCCGCTGCATTCGCCAAGGCCGCGCACGTGACCAAGGTAAAGATCGTCAACAGCCGCGTGGTCGTGAACCCGATGGAGCCACGCGCGGCGGTCGGCGTCTTCGAGAACGGCCGCTTCACGCTCCACACCGGCTCGCAGGGCGTGTTCGGGATGAAAGGCAACATTGCGGCGCTGCTGAATGTCGAACCCAAGGACGTCCGCGTCCTCACCGGCAATGTCGGCGGCTCCTTCGGCATGAAGGCCGCGCCTTACGCAGAATATCTCTGCGTGCTGCACGCGGCGCGCGCGCTCAACCGGCCCGTGAAATGGACCGACGAGCGCTCCGGCAGCTTCGTCTCCGACAGCCACGGCCGCGACCACCGTGTCACCGCCGAGCTTGCGCTCGACGCCGAGGGCAATTTCCTGGCGGTACGGCTGACGAGCTTCGGCAACATGGGCGGCTTCCTCGCCAATGTCGGGCCAATGCCCTCGACCCAGAACGCGGTCAAGAACGTACAGAGCGTCTATCGCACGCCGCTGATCGAGGTCTCGACCAAATGCGTGTTCACCAACACCACGCATGTCTCCGCCTATCGCGGCGCCGGCAGGCCCGAGGGCAATTACTACATGGAGCGGCTGATCGACACCGCCGCCGCCGAGATGGAGATCGACCGGCTCGAGCTGCGCCGGCGCAACCACATCCGGCCACGCGATCTGCCGGCCAAGACCGCCTCGGGCATGACCTATGACTCGGGCGAGTTCGCCGCGGTGCTGCGCGAGGCGATGGCGGTCGCCGATGCCAAGGGTTTCCGGCAGCGCAAGCGGCAGAGCCGCAAGCGCGGCAAGCTGCGCGGACTCGGCATCGGCTCGTTCCTGGAAGTCACCGCGCCGCCATCCAAGGAGATGGGCGGCATCAGCTTCGACGCCGACGGCGGCGTGACGCTGGTCACCGGCACGCAGGATTTCGGCATGGGCCACGCGAGCCCGTTCGCACAGGTGCTCGCCGACCGGCTCGGCGTGCCGTTCGAGACGATCCGCGTCGTGCAGGGCGACAGCGACCGCCTCGTCACCGGCGGCGGCTCGGGCGGCTCGAAGTCGATGATGTCGAGCGGCACCGCGATCGTGGAAGCGGCCGGCAAGGTGATCGAGCAAGGCAAGCAGATCGCTTCGCATGTGCTCGAAGCCTCCGCCGCCGACATCGAATTCGGCAAGGGCCGCTTCGTCATCGCCGGCACCGACCGGGCGATCGGGATCGTGGAGCTGGCGCAGAAGCTCCGCTCCGGCATCAACCTGCCCGAGGGCATTCCCACCTCGCTCGACGTCAAGCACGTGAGCGAAGGCGCCGCCGCCACCTTCCCGAACGGCTGCCATGTCGCCGAGGTCGAGATCGATCCGGAAACCGGCGCCATCGCAGTGGTGAAATACGCCTGCGTCAACGACTTCGGCACCGTCATCAACCCGATGGTGGTCGAGGGCCAGTTGCACGGCGGCGTGGTGCAGGGCATCGGCCAGGCGCTGATGGAAATGACCGCCTACGATTCGGAGGGGCAACTCCTCTCCGGCTCCTATATGGACTACGCGCTGCCGCGCGCGGTCGATGCGCCGCCGTTCGAGGTCGTCGATCACCCGGTGCCGACCAAAACCAATCCGCTCGGCGTGAAGGGCTGCGGCGAAGCCGGCTGCGCCGGCTCACTGACCTCGATCATGAACGCGGTGGTCGATGCGCTCTCCGAATACGGCATCCGCCACATCGACATGCCGGCAACGCCGCACCGCGTCTGGCAGGCCATCCAGGCGGCGGGCGGCGCGACCCGCGCGCAATGAAACCAGGAAGAAAATGACTCAGGCCGTCGAATTTCCCCTGCCCACTCCGCGCACCGCCGAGACGAAGCTCGTCACCAGCGTCTGCTTCGCGCATTTCGTCAGCCACTATTACATCCTGCTGCTCGCGCCGTTGTTCATCTTCGTGCGCGAGGACTATGGCGTGAGCTACACGCAGCTTGGCTTCGCGCTGACCGCGTTCCATGTCGTCTCCACGGTGTTGCAGACGCCGGTTGGATTCCTGGTCGACAAATGGAACGCGCGCTACATGCTGGTCGCGGGCCTCCTCATCGGCGCCAGCGCATTCGCCATCGCAGGCCTCGTCAATTCGTTCTGGGTGTTCGTCGCGATGTTCGCGCTCGCGGGACTCGGCAACACCGTCTATCACCCGGCCGACTATTCCCTGTTGGGCCGATATGTGCCGGCCGAACGCGCCGGGCGCATATTCTCCTATCACACCTTCTCTGGCATGCTCGGGAACGCGGCGGCGCCGGCGACACTGGTCTATCTGCACACCGTCGTGGGATGGCGCGGCGCATTCCTCGCCGCGGCCGCGCTAGGGCTCGTCGCCGCGATCGTCATGCTCGCAACCGCCGAGCCGGCAGAGCCTGCGAAGCTGGCCGTCAAGGAGCGCAGCGACAAGCCAGCCACGCCGGCCTATGACGGCTGGCGACTGCTGCTGTCGGCGCCGATCCTCGCCAACCTCTTCTTCTTCGTGCTGCTTTCGATGTCTGGCGGCGGGCTTTACAACTATCTCGTGGTGACGCTGGGCGCGCTGCACGGCACGCCGATCGGCGTCGCCAACACCGCCCTCACCGGCCTTTTGACCATGAGCGCGATCGGCGTGCTGGTGGGCGGCATGCTGACCGGCTGGTCCTCGCGCTTCGGCGTCATCACAGCGATCGGGCTCCTGTGTACCGCGATCGTGTGCGTGCTGGTCGGGCTGATCGACTTTCCCGCGCTGATCCTGATCGCGCTGTGCTCGAGCGTCGGCTTCTTCAACGGGCTCACCATGCCGTCGCGCGACATGATCGTGCGCTCGGCGACCCCGCCCGGCGCCTATGGCCGGGTATTCGGCTTCGTGACCACCGGCTTCCATCTCGCCGGGATCGTGTCGCCGATCATCTTCGGCCAGATGCTCGACCGCGGCTATCCGCGCGAGATCTTTTTCTTCATGGCTTGTTGCGCGCTGCTGTCGATCGCGACCGTGACCTATTCGACCACACGCAAGCCGGCGCCGTAGGGCCGCGAAACTGGGCGAAACGGCAAAAGGGGTGGACCGTACCCGCGAAACCTCTTATATCCTGGGCATTCCAGCCTGACTTGGCGCCGGTCAGCACCGGACATTTCCCCGGTGGGGGATAGTTCAACGGTAGAACAGCGGACTCTGACTCCGTTAATCTAGGTTCGAATCCTAGTCCCCCAGCCACTTGATCCACTTCTGCTTTTCCGAAAATCGACTAAGAACAGCTTGGACCAGTTGGGTGGTCAGTTGGAGAATTCGTTCGCGTTTCGGTTAGTCGGGCAAAGCATTCCAGTCTGTGAAGGGCTGGACATAGTTCCAAGGGACTCCGGTGAACAAAGCTACTTTCTGCTCCGTCCGTCCGCGAGCGAGTCCTGATTCTCGATAACGACCTATCCCTTCATTCACTTGTCTTTGCGTAAGAATGAAAAACTGATTGCTTCCCGTATCAGGGACGAGAGCGAATACATAGTACAGGTTATCTCGCTCGGGCTTTTCTCGAACACCCCAGAATGCCGGCTTATACAAGCCCTTCACATCTATGAGGAAGGGAGTGCCCTTCGGACTGATCACCATCAGGTCAATAGCCGGATGATTTCCGAGTGTCAGTGCGACTTGGTAATTTCGCTTGCATAGCTCGCTCGCTACTGCGAACTGAGCCGCCCATTGAGTGCGATGGGCTGACCTGCGCTCTTTCATGGCTTTTAGGTATCCTAAATTCTCATTTCAAGCTTCCGTATTGCGCTTTCTCGCGCGGCGGAAAAATTACAATTATCGGCGCGCCCCGCTGCCGTCTGACGTCTCCGGTCGCGGGCCCGGCGCGGCGCCCGACTCCGGTGTCGCCGGCGACCGCGGCCAAAGTCTCGAGAGCAGATTCTCGGCGTTGAAATAGCCCGACGGCAGTTGCGATCGATTGTCCTGCTTTGACCCCTGGGCAGGGGCAGGGCCAGCTCCGCCGGGTGCGGGCGCGGCCGCCCCTGGCAGCGCGCCAGAACCGGGCGCCGTCCCCGATGGCGGCGCGGCTGCACCGCCCCCGGGCGCCGCGGCTGGTGGCGGCGCAACTGGACCGTCCACATTGCCGAGAATGATGGGCAGCCCATCCTTCCCACCGCCGATGATCACGATCTTTGCGTTGTTCGACCTCGCCATCTCGAGCGTCGCCTCGATTCCGCGCCAGCGCAGGTAAGAGTTGGAGATTCCCTGGCTGACGGTCTGCTGGAAGTCGCGGATGCCTTCCGCCTCGATCTTCTTGCGCTCGGACTCCCTCCTCTCGCGCTCGACGCGATAAACATACTCCTGCGAGATATAATATTGCTCGGCCTTGCGATTGATCGCCGTGACGACAGCGTCCGGCAGCCTTATCTCGTGCAGGAGCGTGTCGTAGAGCACGCCCACGTCCCTTATCGGTATCCGATACGGCGTAACGCCATCCCGCTCCAGGAATCGTTCGCCCAATTTCGCGATCACCCGGTTCTTGATCTCTTCCTGGATCTTTTGGCGCTCGGTCGAATAGACCTGCTCCGCGGTGTACTGGGAGATGACCTCGCGCATCCGGCTGGCGATTTCCGGGCCGAGCAGATTCGCGTAGTCCGGCCCGATCGCCTGGTGAAGCTGGGGAATGAATTCGCGCCGCAGCCTGAACCGCATGTTGATGGCAGCAGTCAAGTTCACGCCATCGGAAGAGATTGCGTTGTAGGTTTGCGTCGCGGACTGAATCCGCAATTGGTACAGAAACAGCTTGTCCCACGGCAGAATGATGTTGAGGCCTTCGTTCCTCAAATACCGCGGATCGAGCTCGGTACCGCCGAAACGCTTCCAGAGGACGCCTACCTGTCCGCTCGGTACGTTCACCACCATAAGAGGAACGAGAACGATCACGATAAATATCGCGATCAGCACGAACAGCGACAGACCTGTGAGGTGCCGCCAAACAAACCGCCCCGCTCGCCGGCTCATACTCGGATTGCCGGCAGCATCGGCTCTGCGCGACCAGGGAAACGCAATCATCCGTCGTTCTCCACTGAATGCGACCGGCTCGATCCCGCGTTACGCAAATCGCCCTTCGTCCATTCGCAGCGTGCGGGCCGGCAAGTCCAGCTCCTCGAGATAGCGGTCGTCGTGCGTCACTACTACTACAGTCAACCCGGATTTATTCAATTCCGGTAAGATACGATGATAGAACCTGCGCCGGAATTCCGGATCTTGATTTGCCGCCCATTCGTCGAGCAGCAGAATGGGACGCTTCTCCAGCAGGCTCACGACCAGCGCCAACCGCTTGCGCTGCCCACCTGACAGGTCAAGCGTGCTGAATTCGCGGTCGATCAGACGCGTTTTCTTATCGAGCTCAAACTCCCTCAGCAGCCGGCTGACGTCCGCCTCATCGGGATCCCTGATTCCGAACAAATGTTGGAAAAGGTGGTTGTCCGAGAACACAGCGGCAATCATCGACCGGTAGTCTTCGCGGTTCGCGTCGCCGATCCCGGCGCCGTTGAGCGCAATTGTCCCGCCAGTGGGCGCATAGAGACCGGCGAGCACCTTCATGAAGGTCGACTTCCCGGAGCCGTTGCCTCCGGTGATGAACACAAGCTCGCCTCGGCGGAGCGAGAAATCGATGGGGCCGATCTGGAATCCGGGCTCATCGGGCTTGTCGAAATAATGGAAGACCACGTCGCGGAATTCGATGGCTTCGAACTGAGGCGCGGATCTCGCCGCTTCGATCTGCGGCGACCTGATGGCCGCTCGAAGCTTCTCCTCCAGTTGCGCGATATGGTCTGCGGCGGCGTCCGCCGCCGCTATCACGGGCACCGCTTGCATGAGACCGAAACAGGTACCCACGACAAAGAGGACAGCCATCGTATTCTTGATCGTCGACCCGCTGGCCGCCGCTTCGCCGATGATCGGGACGACAAACACGATGGCGCCGAGCAGCACATACATAGCGCCCTGCGTGAAGACCAGTTGCTTGACGTTCTCGCTCTGCGTAAAGATCTTCATGTTGGCTGCTTGTCGCGACACCTCGCGAATGGCATCGATCAGGTCGTTGCTGCGTGCGCTGTTCAGGCGGACCTCCTTGAACCCCTCCAGGAGATCGGACATTCGGTTGACCACCTGCCTCTCCCATTTGGCGGCCTCCTGCATGCCCGCGGAACGCTCGTCGCTCTTTGCGTAATAGAGAATGGACGCGGCGCCGATAATGATTGCGCTCAGCACGAATGCGATCAGCGACAAGTACGCGACATAGATCGCAACAAAGACGATCAAAACCACCCCTTGTAGACCGAAGGAAAGGAGGTTCGCCGCTTGCGTGAGCGTCGCCGTGTCCTCGGTGACAGCCACAATGATGTCCGCGCGCCCGATCTCGTCGATCGCCGCCAGCTCCGACCGCCGGACCTGGTCGAGAATGCGCACGCGAATCCGGTGGATGATCGCCTCGCCTTCGGCGGTCGCCGCGATCATGATGTAGTTCTGCGACTTTATGTAAAGAATGAGGGAGATGAGGAAGAGCGATGCCGACCACAGATCGGACTGGCCAATCTCCGCGAACTTGGCGCCCGCGTTGATTGAAACGAGAATTGCCGCCGTGCTGATGCCGCCAAGCGCGGACATGAACATCAGTCGCGGGAGAGACCCCTGAATTTCCCGGCGCGCGAGTCCGAAGAACGACATCCAATCGGCCTATCCCATCATCCCGCGCGAACGAGCTTCAGCCCGGTAGAGGCCAAGCGGGATGCTGTCACGGAGACGGCGCACGGATGCCCTTAGACGCTCGGGTTCTTCGACCCCTTGTTCTGCGGGGCGCTCGCAGCGGACGCATGGCTGGAACCGGACGGAGCGTCGAGCTTCGCCTTGAGCCGGTCCGTCTGCTCCTTGATGAATTCACGATAATCGGGCGGGTTGAAATCGAGCAGCGTCCCCCCGGACGCAAAGTGCTGCATGAACACCCGGCCGATAATGTAGGTCGCGCCCGCAGATAGAACCGGCATCGACACGAGCGAAACGACGGTGCCGACCAGCGGCACGCTCTTCACCATGCTTGCCAGTCCCATGCCACTGGACGCCGGGATCAGCGCGCCCACGAGGCTTGCAAGGACGGACTTGCCGAGATTCTCCGAAAACCGGACATCGTAGAGGGCCGCCAGCTTTCGCAACATTTGCAATTGCACTGCGCCTACTGCGGCCATGTCGACAAGCGGCAGCGGAATGAGGCCCGCGCCCCCCGACCATAAACAGAAATAGTCGACGAGCTTTGCCGCTTCCTTATCACGGCTGCTTTCCGATGCCGGGGGCGCTCCGCGATGCGTGGCTTCGTTGGTCATTGGCAGCGTCCTCTTTGGCAACCGAATCTCTATGCGCACAAGGACCGAGGCAATATGAGCGGGCCCCGGCGCCCAATGCATGTATGAAGCGACGATAGTCCAGCGCTAACGTCGGTCCCTGCTAGGCGAGCGGCGCTGGCGCGAATGGCCGGCAACGCGCTTCGGCCGCCGTCGGGAAAAAGGGGGAACATGAAACATATTCCCCACCTCACTCCGGTGATGCTATCTCGTTTTTGTAATGTTGTTGCAGTCTACATCAGGTCGGTTGCGTGCCCCCGAGCGTACCCACCATGTCAGCTTACGCAGGTACAGCCCGAAACAGTAAACGACGACCACAGCGAGGCACCCGCCTGCGCGGCTGCCGACATGCCCGCCGCGGTTTCCAGCGCTTCGTCGGAGACGTCGATGTTGAGCACCTCGTCGTCTGCCTCGTTGAGGTCAATGGTGACGTGATTCACGGCATTGGTCCTTTCTTCAGCCGTTGACGTCAGCGCCCGCAAGTTGGCGCCAGCGGCTCTCAGGGGCAAAAGTTAAACAAAGGGCGCTGTGACAAATCTAATCACCGGGCAATAACCATGTAAAGTTAAATAGAATACATGTTGGCGCCTCCCAATACGCTCGCGTGGAGCTGTAATGATGTATTTTGATCCAGAAACCTGCGTTGTATGCACGAAAGCAGCGAATTTCGGCTGACTCGCGCAAGACAAACGCCCTTCGCAACCTCCGATTCCGGGGGATACAGCATGGAAGCCTTGTACGAGCGATTGATGGTTCGCGCCGCGACCATCGACGAGCTGCTGTCGGATGCGTTCGAGCCGTTGCCGGGCAAGATGAGCGATGGCGATCTGGCCGGCCGGCGACTGGCCGCCTGGTGCCGCTCGTGTGCAGGCGGCGACTGGTCGCTGTTCGAGCAGCGACTGGAGCGGGATGGACTGTCGGTCGGCCAAGTGCTGGCGAAATTTGGCACCGTCCGTCGCAAGTCTTCCGCTTCCGTTCCCGCGTGGATCGACGACGCAATCTGGATCGAGGCCGCGTTGCAACAGCCGACCGACAGCATCGCGCCTGGCGAAACCGAGCCGTGCCCGTTCGAACACCTGCTTATCCCGGTCGTCCAAGGTGCCGAGAAATTGCTGTGGGCATCCGCCGATGCACGGGCCTCCGACAATCTGAACCAATCCGCACGCGCTTGCCTGCGGCAGTCGCTGCTCAGGGAGCTGGCCGGCCTGCTTGCGCCGGCGATCTACGAACGGTTTGCGAAGGCGCGGGAGGCCGACAGACAGGCCGACGGGACGAGGCCTCCAGGAGATGGAGCGTCATCGCTCTACGACGAATTCGTCGCCTCCATGAGAGCCGGCGGCTTCCGGCGCCTATTCGAAGACAAGCCGGTCTTGTTGCGCCTCATGGCTTCGATCACGCGGCAATGGATCAACACGTCGCGTGAACTCGTCGTGCGCATCGGTCACGATCTGGCGACCGTCCGCCGGGCTTTGCTTCACTCCGGGACGCACAGCCAGATCGTGGGCATTGAAGGCGAGCTGTCCGACCCGCATAACCAAGGTCGCACGGTCAAGATCGTCGTCTTCGAAGACGGCTCGCGAACCGTATACAAGCCCAAGGATCTTCGACTCGATGCTGCCTGGCATGACCTCGTCGAGCGATTGAACGCCGATGGCGCTCCGGTCGAACTCAAGGCGGCGCGTACGTTGGTACGGGACAGCTACGGCTGGACCGAGTTCGTCGATCATATCGGATGCAGTGACGCGCACGGCTGCAAACGATTCTTCCGGCGGGCGGGCGCCTGGCTTGCGCTCTTTTACTGCTTTTCGGGCACCGACCTGCACCAGGAGAACATTGTCGCAGCCGGCGATCATCCGGTCCCGATTGATCTTGAAATGATGCTCCAGGCAATTCCCGGCCGCACCAAGACTGAAGATAGCGAGGCGGATGCCTTCGAGGCCGCCATGGAGACAGTCGCCAATTCGGTCCTGGTGGTTGGCTTGCTTCCCGCTTACGGAAAGGCTCCCGACAACAGCATCTTCGAGTTCGGAGGGGTGACCTCGAACTGGGCCACCACAACCAGGCTTGCCTGGAACGACATCAATTCCGACACGATGCGGCCGTCGAAAGCGACAGAGGTCGGCAGCGTTATTCCGAATCTGCCACACGTCGACGGCCGTTATGCCAGGTTCGGCGACCATATCGACGACTTTGTCGCGGGCTTCGAGGACTACGCAACCTTCCTGCTGCATCGAACCGGAAACGCAGGGCATGACGACCTGCTCAAGGATTTCGCCGGCGTGCCCGTGCGCAAGATTCTTCGCCCCACCAGGTTCTACGCCATGCTGCTCCAGCGCCTCAAAGATCACCGAACCATGGAGGATGGGGTCGTCTGGTCTGCGCAGGCCGATTTTGTGGCCCGGCTGACGGACTGGGAGGAGACCGATCCCGTTTGGCCGTTGCAATCGGCCGAGCGTGCGGCTCTTGTCGCGTTGAACGTGCCGCACTTCGTGTTGCCGGCCGACGGAAACGAGATCCGCGATGCGAACGGCATCGCGCTGACGACAGACTCGATTTCGGGCTTGGATCGCACCCGGGCACGCTTCCTCGGTCTCGACGAACGCGAGATCGACTGGCAGGCCGAGATCATCCGACAGAATACGGGGCAGGTTTCGCGATCGACCGGATCGGACGCGATCCGGACGGAGCCGAAGGCGCTCCTGCGCCCGGAGGCGGCAACCGCTCCGACACGCGAGGTGCTCGTCGCGCAAGCCGACGCCATCGCCGAGCACCTTTCGCGCCATGCCATCCGCCGAGGGCCGAGCGCCGCCTGGGTCGGTCTCGATTGGCCGGGCGATTCGGAGGTGTCACAGCTCGTGGCTCTGGGCCCGGAACTTTATAACGGCGTGTGCGGCATTGCGCTCTTCCTGGCCGCACACGCCTCCGTGGCGCGACGACAGCCTTCAGCCGGACTGGCGCTGGCGTCGCTCGCTCATCTGCGAAAGAACCTGAGAAGCCGCAATGCCGCGCGGATGGCACGCACGCTGGGAATCGGCGGCGGGAACGGCTTGGGTTCGATCGTCTATGCGCTGACAGTCATGTCGAACCTGCTCCCGGACAATGAGTTGCTGGCCGACGCCGAAGTGGCGGCCGAGCAGTTCACCGACGACCTCATTGCGGCAGATCGGCACCTCGACGTCATGGGCGGCAGCGCCGGCGCAATCCTCTGTCTGTTGCGTCTATATCGCCAGAATCAGTCTAGCGATGTCCTCGGGCGGGCCACGAAATGCGGTCGGCATCTGCTCGCCCAACACCGCGCCGGACCGGAAGGCCTTCGAAGCTGGAGCGTGCCGGGTTCTGGCCAGCGTCCCCTCAACGGCATGTCGCACGGAGCAGCAGGTTTTGCTTATGCGCTGGCATCGCTGGCGTCGGCCACAGGACAGGAGGAATTCGCCGACGCGGCGCGAGAATGCATCGCATTTGAGAATTCGAGTTACAATGCCGACCGCAACAATTGGCCCGATCTCCGTAACAGCAGCAATCCGGCCTGGCCATGCCAGTGGTGCCACGGAGCGATTGGGGTTGGGCTCGCGCGCATTGCCATGACGAAATCCGGAATGCCGGATTTGAAAGTCCTGACAACGGATCTCCACAATGCCATTGCCGGCGCGGAACGAGGCTGGCCCGGGCGCTTGGACACGCTGTGTTGCGGGACGCTGGGCGCCATCGAATTTTTCTGCGAAGCCGGCGACGCCCTTGGTCGCGGCGATCTTCGCGAACTCGCATCGCAACGGCTGATGGCAGTCGTGGAAACCGCGACTTCGACCGGAGACTACCGCTGGAACAGCGGAACGAGTCGGTTCAATCTGGGCCTGTTTCGCGGCCTTGCCGGCGCCGGCTACACAATCTTGAGGCAAGTCGATCGGCCGCTGCCCAACGTCCTGATCTGGGAATAACGCGAGGCTGCCTGCACAATTGTTTTCGTTCGACGCGACGACGACCTACCCACAATTGGTGCGCGACGGCGCGGCCCATCGCCGCGCACCGAGGCAATTCGACGCTGGAACACCGGAGTCCGCCTCTGGTATTCTGACGGCGACGATTTGCTCCTCCAATATCGCTCAAAGCAAACAGGAACCTGCATCCATGTCCGCGTTTTCGCGCCCGGCTCTCGGACTAACCGCCGTCGCCGCCATGTTGTCGCTCGCGCCCGCCAAGGCGGACAGCGTCGCCGATTTCTACAAAGGCAAGACCATCACCGTGGTCACCTCGACCGGCGCGGGCGGACCGTTCGATGCCACGGCACGTTTGGTTGCAAGGCACATGAACCGATACATCCCGGGCCAGCCGACGATGATCGTAAAGAACATGCCGGGCGGCGGCCACATGCTGGCGACCAACTACATGTACAATCAGGCCGAAAAGGACGGTACCGTCATCGCGCTTGTCAACAACAGCGTGCCGCTGCATCAGGCGCTCGGTGGCAAAGGCGTTCGCTTCGATGCCCGCCGGTTCAACTGGATCGGCTCCACCGGCATCAGCAATCTGCTCACGGTTGCCTGGCATAATTCCGGCTTCAAGACCATCGACGACGTGATGAAGCGCGAACTGGTCACCGGCGCGACCGGCGTCGGCTCCGGTACCTTTATCTATCCAAATACGATGAACGTGGTGCTCGGCACCAAGTTCAAGATCGTCATGGGTTACAAGAGCACGGCCGAACTCGATGTCGCCATGGAGCGCGGCGAAGTCCAGGCGCGCGCAGGCGCCAGCTACATCGGCATTCAGCATTGGGTCAAGGACAAGAAGGTCAACGTACTGTTCCAGACCGGCGCCGAGCGGGAAAAGGACCTCCCGGACGTGCCT
Organism: Xanthobacteraceae bacterium; assembly: GCA_050725815.1. Classification (GTDB taxonomy): domain Bacteria; phylum Pseudomonadota; class Alphaproteobacteria; order Rhizobiales; family Xanthobacteraceae; genus VAZQ01. The sequence continues at coordinate 4,215 of JBOHIG010000266.1, read as the reverse complement.
CTGATGTCCGAACTGGCCAAGAACGAAGAGCAGCGCCAGATCCTGAGGCTGATCTCGGCCCCGCCGGCGATCGGCCGGCCCTTCTTCACGACTCCGGACGTGCCCGCCGAGCGCGTTTCCGCACTGCGTAAGGCATTCGTCGATATGTTGAAGGACAAAGCCTTCCTGACGGAAGCCAAGCAGTTGAACGTGGATATTACGCCGCTGGCCGGGGAGCGCGTGTCGAGCATCGTCAACGGGATGATCAACACGCCGCAGTCCCTTCTGGATCGGGCCAAGGTTGCGCTCGAACCGCCCAAGGCCAAGCAGGGCAAGTCCCGCTGACAACACACTTCGGGTGATGCCCTCCCTGACCGTCGAAACACCGGTCCTGATCGTGGGCGCGGGACCGGTTGGCCTTGCGCTCGCCGCCGAGCTTGGCGGCCGCGGCGTACCCTGCATCATCGTCGAGCAGAGCGAGGGCCCGGCCGACCATCCGCGCGCAACCGTGCTGAACGCGCGCTCGATGGAATTCATGCGGCGCTGGGGCATCGCCGACGCAGTGCGTAAAGCCGGCACGCCGGAGGACTTCCCGCACACCGCGCTCTATTGCACGACGCTGACCGGCTTCGAGATCGCGCGCATCGAGCGCCCACATCATGGCGGACACGGCCCGGGCACCGACAGTCCGGAACGTCCGCAGCGATGCAACCAGATCTGGCTCGATCCGATCCTGCGCGAGCTTGCCTCGGGCTTCGATACGGTGACCATGCGGTTCCGCTGCCGCTTCGAATCCTTCGTCGAAGACGGCGACGGCGTGATCGCAACCGTGCGCGACCTCGCGAGCGGCGAGGAGCAGCGCATTGCCGCCCGCCATCTCGTCGATTGCAGCGGCGGTCATAGCCCGATCCGCACCGCGCTCGGCATCGGCATGAGCGGTTCATCGTCTTATACCGGCTATCACCTGAGCATCTTCGTGCGCGTGCCCGAGCTGTGGAAGCACCACAGCATGGGCAAGGCCGCGCTGATCAACTTCGTCGAGCCGCGCGGGCTATGGCGCAATCTTATCTGCCTGGACGGTCGCGAGCTCTACCGCTTCGGCATCCGCGGCAAGCCCTATTACGACGCGCCCGACCAGATCGATGCGGAGCGTCTATTCACCGAGATCGTCGGCAAGCGCGTGCCGCACGACATCATCTCGATCCGCCGCTGGACCGCGCGCAACGTCGTCGCCGACCGCTATCGCGCCGGGCGCATTCTGCTCGCCGGCGACGCCGCGCACCTCAACCATCCAGCCGCCGGCCTTGGTCTCAATACCGGCCTTGGCGACGTGATCGATCTCGGATGGAAGCTCGGCGCGGTCCACGCCGGCTGGGCAGGCAATGCCCTGCTCGATTCCTACGAGGCCGAGCGCCGCCCGATCGGCCAGCGCAACGTCGGCCACGCCGACCTGAGCAACGCCCACGACCGCGAGCAGTCGCCGGGGCGGCAATCGCCGACGACTCGCCGGAGGGCGCGCGCGCCCGCCAGTCCCTCGCGGACATCATCGTCCCGGCGCAGACGCGCAAAGTTATCACCGACGGGCTCGCGCTCGGCTACCGCTACGACCCCTCGCCGATCATCTGGCCGGACGGCACGCCGGCGTCGCCCGACACGGTCACCGACTATCACCCGACCGCGCGACCTGGCAGCCGTGCGCCGCACGCCTGGCTGGCGGAGGGACGCTCCATCATCGACGCCTTCGGCCGCGGTTTCGTGCTGCTGCGCATGGGCGAAAGCGCGGCTGATTCCTCGTCCATCGAAAGTGCGCTCAGGCAGCGCCGCGTGCCGCTGTCGGTGCTGGAAGTTCGCAACCCGGCCATTGCTGCCCTATACGAGCGTGCGCTGGTGCTGGTGCGCCCAGACGGTCACGTCGCCTGGCGCGCGGATGCGCCGCCGGCCGATGCGCTGGCGCTCGCGGACCGCGTGCGCGGGGCGTAGTAAGGCACTTCGCTGCGTCATTGCCAGGCTTGTCCCGGCAATCCATCTTCTCCTTCGCAAAAGATGCGCGCGGGTCACCAGGGCGTTTACGCCCATCTTCGACAGGCTATGCCCGCGCAGGACATATCAATGGTCTTCCGCGACGTCGATCAGGGTGCCGTCAGGATCGGCAAGGTGATAACTGCCGTGCGGGCACTTCGCCAGGAGCTTGAGTCGCGCGACGCCCTCGGAATCGAAGTCGATCGGCTTGGGGCGAAGTTGAAGATTCTGCCGCTCGACCTCGGCGAGGTTTTTCCTGAAGGCGTCGATGCTCGGCACCCGGAATCCGATGTGATCCATCGCCGGCTGCTCGATACCGGCGCCGTTGAAGGCGGAGATCGTCCACGGCAGGATCGTGAGCGTAACGCGGCCGTCGGTAAGATGATAGCTGTCGGGCTCGCCTGACACGTTCCGCGCTTCGAGATCGAACATGTCGGAATAGAACTCGGCCATCTTGCCCGCGTGCCGCGCGCGCAGCGCGAAATGGCTGATCGTGTTGTCTTGCTTCCACTCGCCCTTTGCGTAGACCTCGGCGCGGTTCTCGTGCCCCTGCTGGGAAAGATCGAAATAATTGCCCGCGGGGTCGTGCGCACTGTAGCTCGCGAACGGCCGGTTGCCGGGCCGCTTCACGATCTCGATATCCGGGTGCTTTTTCGCCATCTTCTCGCGCACCTTGTCGAGGTCTTCGACCTCGATGCCGAAATGGTCGAGCCCCGCCTTGCGGCCGCCACGGCGCGGGATGATCGTCATTCCGACATAGCCGTCACCCACGGAGATGGCCGACATCTCGCGCGAGGTGTCGCCCGAAACCTTCATCCCGAACACCGCACGGTAGAACATGCCGATCGTGGCGTAGTGGTCGGTCGTGATGGCGAGATGGTTGAGCTTGCCGGACATTCTCATACTCCTCAGGCGAGTGCGTCAGCAGCCGCCGCGTTGTGGCGTCAGTTGTAGTAGCGGTTGAGCGCAATGTCTTTCATTTCGGCGAGGCCCTTGGCGTCGAGCGTGGTCATCGCCCTCTCGACCGTGGCCTGCACCTGTTCGGCGCTGGCATAGCCGGCCGCGAGCCTGCGCTTCTTCATCTGCGCGATGAATTCCGGATCGCGCAGGATGACCGCCAGCTCCTTGCGCAGGTAGTCGACGCGGTCCTTCGGCGTACCCGGCGTCACCAGGATGACGCGGCCGAGGCTGGCGATGCTGGCTCGCCAGTCGAGCCGCCGCGCCGCCTCCGGCGACAGCTTGCCCGCCTCGAAGATCGTCGGCACGTCCGGAAACTTGTCGGAGCGATCGCGCGCGAGCACTGTCACGACACGCATCCCGGACTTGGTGCCGTAGAGCGCCGCAGCCTCGTCGGAGATCACGCGGCCGTCGACCTCGCCGCGCTGGATCGCGATGTTCATGCCGCCGGTGCCCTTGTAGCCGAGGATGATCTTGCACTTGGCGCCGAGCGCATGACACATTATCGCGGAAAAATCGGAATTGTTATCGGCCTTGCCGGAGCCGGCCCACAGCGCCTGACGCGGAAGCTTCTTCAGGTCGTCTACGGTCTTGATCGGCGACGGCCCACCGACCACTGCGACCTTGTCCTCGCCCGACACACGCGCGAGGAAGATCTGTTTGCGCACGTCGTAATGAACGCCGGATAGCCCATAGAGCTGGGCCGTCACCAACCCCTCGCCGCCTGTAAGCAACAATGTCAGGCCGTCGGGCGGCGCGTTGATGGTGCGGTTCATCGCGATCATACCGCCGGCCGCCGGCTCGTTGGTCGGCAGCAGCCTGGCACCGATGCGCTTCTCCAGAAACGCGGCGACCGTGCGCGTATAGGTGTCGTAGCCGCCGCCTGGGCTGCCCATCGTGAAGATGCGCACCTGCTTGCCCTGATAGAACGACTCGGCCGCAGCCGGAGGGATCGCGAAAGCAGCCGCGCCCAGTGCGACAAGGGCGGCGAGACGGCTCGATTGAATGGTCGGCATCGCGACGTCCCTCCTTGTAAGCGGACACGTGCCAAGGCGCGCGCCCGCGCGCGACGAGAGCGGCTAGTGGTCCGATTCTAACATTCGCATCCCGTTTGGGCAGGCGACCTTGCGAAGGTTAGAAGCAAAGGACCACTAGCAAATATAGGTTGCCAGTGGAGTTTTGGATTTGACATTCGCATCGCGAGCCCACGGCAAACCGGTAGCGAATGTCAAATCCACTCCACTAGCCTGCGCGGAACCG
>JBOHIG010000265.1:0-13131 GCA_050725815.1 Xanthobacteraceae bacterium | reverse complement strand
ACGTCACGCCGCTCACAGCGCGCGCCAACACATGATCGCATCACGCTCCATGACAAGAACCAAGAGCAAAACCATGTCCTGATCAATCACGCCTCTTGACAACCACGTCCCCATACAAGCCCGGATGAAGCCATAGCGCGTCCTCGCGCTATGGCGGAATCCGGGACGCCGTTCCCGGATTTCGCTTCGCTCCATCCGGGCTACAGCGCTGCCGGACATTTTGCTGCGATATAACCTTTTGGTTACTTACGGATTGACGCTCGTCCGGCGGTTTCCTATCGTCCATGAGCAAGAAAATCATCCGGAGGAAGCGTCATGATCAAGCATCTCCTGACCGGCGTTGCGCTCAGCCTCGCTGTCCTGCCGCTCGCGGGCGAAGCGCAGGCGCAAGCGTACCCGACGAAGCCCATCACCATCATCGTGCCGTTCGGCGCCGGCGGCCCGACCGACATCGTCGCCCGTGTGATCGGCGAGCGCCTCACCGCGACGCTCGGCCAGCGCGTGATCGTCGAGAACGCATCGGGCGCGGCCGGCACCACCGGCATGACGCGCGCCGGACGCGCGGCGCCGGACGGCTATACGCTGCTGCTGGGCCCGATGAGCACCATGAGCTTCTCGCCGACGATCTATCCGAAGCTGCCGGTGCACGCGATCAAGAGCTTCGACCCGGTCGGCATCGTCGCCTCCGCGCCGATCGTGCTGGTGGTGCAGAAGAACCTTCCCGGCACGATGAAGGAATTCGTCGCGCACCTGAAGGCGAACGCCGGAAAGATGCAGAACGGCAATGCCGGCATCGGTTCGACCTCGCATCTCGCCTGCGCGCTGCTGAACTCGCGTGTCGGCGTGAAGCCCGCGGTCGTGCCCTACAAGAGCTCGGGCGCCGCCGTGGCGGACATTCTGACCGGCACGATCAACTATGTCTGCGACCAGTCGACCAGCGTGATGGGCCAGGTGAATGCCGGCGGGGTAAAGGCCTTGGCGGTCATGGCGCCGTCGCGCTCGCCGGCGCTGCCGAAGGTGCCGACCATGGCCGAGGCGGGCTATCCGGACGCCGAGATGGTGGTGTGGAACGCGCTGTTTGTGCCCAAGGGCACGCCGCCCGCGATCGTCAAGCAGCTCAACGCCGCCGTCATGAAGGGCGTCGACGATCCCACGGCCCGCGCGCGCTTCGCCAAGCTCGGCGCCGAGGCGCCGCCCGCAGCGCTGCGTCCGCCGGAAGCGCTCGGCAAGCTACATGCCGGCGATGTCGAGAAATGGGGCAAGGTGATCAAGGCCGCGGGCGTCAAGATCAACTGAGAGGCGCGCCCTCCCCTCTTTCCGCTCGTCCCCGCGCAAGCGGGACCCCGGGCGGCAGACCGCAACGTCACTGGGCGCAGCCCTGGATTCCCGCTTGCGCGGGAATGAGCGGAGGAAGCATGCACGCCGTGCGGAACCGGCATATTGCCTCGCGCGCGGCGCGCACAAAAAAGGCGACGCGCGATCCGGAACGCACCAGCGCCGCCATCCTCGACGCGGCGGTGAGAGAGTTCACCGACAAGGGCTACGGCGGCGCGCGTATCGACGCCATCGCCGCCCGCGCCCGCGCCAACAAGCGGATGATCTACCATTACTTCGGCAGCAAGGAGCGGCTCTATCTCGCGGTGCTCGAAAGCGCCTATGTGGACATCCGCACCGCCGAGGCGCAGCTTCGCCTCGCGGATCTCGCACCGATGGCGGCGATCGACACGCTCGTCGACTTCACCTGGGACTACTTCCTCAAGCACCCCGAATTCCTGAGCCTGTTGAACACCGAGAACCTGCATCGCGCGAAGTTCCTCAAGCGTTCGGGGCGTGTGCGCAATCTGCACTCGCCGCTGGTGTCGGCGCTCTCGGAGATTCTCAAGCGCGGCGCGTCGCTCGGCGCGTTCCGCAAGGATGCCGACCCGGTCCACGTCTACATCAGCATCGCCTCGCTCGGTTTCTTCTACCTGTCGAACCGCTGGACGCTCTCGACCATCTTCGGCCGCGATCTCGCGGCGCCGGCCGAGCTGCGGTACCGTGGCGAGCACATCAAGACGGTGCTGCGCGGGTATCTGAAACCATGAAACACCATGACGATCGTTGTCATGATAACGTGCTTGGCAGCGTGGTCCCTCCCCCGCATAGCCCGTCGAAGACGGGCGTGGACACCCTTTCGCTTGGGGGAGGGACAGGGAGAGGGGACAAACGACGATCCGTGCAAGCATGCCCTCTCCCCACCCCTCTCCCGCAAGCGGGAGAGGGAGTACGCAACAACCGCTGCACTGCTGTGCCCGAAATTGACCTTGGTCGAGACTTGTGGCCGTTAGTAACAAATAGTTACTTAGGAGTTCGCCATGACCACGCAGCGACTGGGCATCATCATGCACGGCATCACCGGGCGCATGGGCTACAACCAGCATCTCGTGCGCTCGATCTGCGCGATCCGCGACCAGGGCGGCGTGTCGCTGTCGAACGGTGACAAGGTGATGCCGGACCCGGTGCTGGTCGGCCGCAACGCCGAGAAGGTCGCGGCCATCGCCGCGCAGCACAGGATCAAGCGCACGGCCAAGTCGCTCGAAGCCGCGTTGGCGTCGAAGGACGATACCGTCTTCTTCGACGCCGGCTCGACCCAGATGAGGGTCGCTCTCATTCGCGAGGCGATCGCGGCCGGCAAGCACGTCTATTGCGAGAAGCCGGTGTCGGAGACGCTCGACGAGGCGCTATCGCTCGCCAAGCTCGCGAAGGACAAGGGCGTCAAGAGCGGCGTCGTGCAGGACAAGCTGTTTCTGCCCGGCCTGCGCAAGATCGGGATGCTGCGCGACTCCGGATTCTTCGGCCGCATCCTCTCGGTGCGCGGTGAGTTCGGCTACTGGGTGTTCGAGGGCGACTGGGGCCAGCCGGCGCAGCGCCCGAGCTGGAACTACCGCAAGAAGGACGGCGGCGGCATCGTCCTCGATATGCTGCCGCACTGGCGCTACGTGCTGGACAACCTGTTCGGCGCGGTCGAAGCGGTGTCCTGCTTCGGCGCAACACACATCCCCATGCGCGTGGACGAGACCGGCAAGCCCTACGCCGCAGACGCGGACGACGCCGCCTACGCGACCTTCCAGCTTGCCGGCGGCGCGGTCGCGCAGATCAATTCGTCGTGGTGCACACGGGTCAAGCGCGACGATCTCGTGACCTTCCATGTCGATGGCACCCACGGCTCGGCGGTCGCCGGCCTGCATCGCTGCTTCGTCCAGCATCGGGTGAACACGCCGCGGCCGGTGTGGAATCCGGACCAGCCGCAGGTGATGACATTCGCCGAGCAGTGGGACGAGGTGCCCGAAAACCAGAGCTACGAGAACGGCTTCAAGCAGCAGTGGGAGGATTTCATCCGCCACGTCGTCGAGGACGCTCCGTGGACATTCGACCTGCTCGAAGGCGCGCGCGGTGTGCAGCTCGCGGAGCTCGGCTACCGGAGCTGGGCCGAGCGGCGCTGGATCGACGTTCCGGCGTTGACGCTGGAAAGTGCGAAGCATGCGGCGTGATGATGCAAAACGTCTGAGCGGTCGTTATTGCGCCCTCGCCCCGGTCGCGGAGAGAGGGCAGCAACGCGCTTCAACAATCGCCGCCAGGGTGAGGGGGACTATCGGCAGACGCTGCGCACGCGGATGGTCCCCCTCACCCCGTCCTTTCCGCGACACCTCCGCGCCGCCCTCTCCCCAGCAAAAGGGCGTTCACGCCCGTCTGCGACGGGCTATGCGGGGCGAGGGCACATTCATGCGCGCCCAGCGAGATGCGGAGAATCAGCGGACATGACCAGGCTCCGCCTCCCCACCTCGGACCGCCAACTGGAAGATTACGCCGTCAAAAACGAGCCGCTCGACACCGCGAGCGGCGGCGCGGCGCAGTCGGGCAACGCCAGCCGCATCGCCTATTCGGCCGTCCACATCGTCGCCGATCCCCTTGCCGACAACGACCCGTGGCTCGATGCGGCCATCGACTGGGACAAGACCATCGCCTATCGGCGCTACATCTGGAGCCTCGGGCTCGGCGTCGCCGAAGCGATGGACACCGCGCAGCGCGGGATGGGCGTGGACTGGCCGACCGCGCTGGAGCTGATCCGCCGCTCGCTCGAGGCCGCACGCGATGTACCGGGCGCCTTGATCGCGAGCGGCGTCGGCACCGATCACTTGCCCGCCAACGGCAACATCCGGCTTGCGGACGTCATCGACGCCTATGAGGAGCAGATCGAGGCGGTGGAGGCGCTCGGCGGCCGCATCGTGCTGATGGCAAGCCGCGCGCTGACCAAGGCCGCGCGCGGGCCCGACGACTACCTGAACGTCTACGACCGCATCCTGTCGCAAACGCGGGAGCCGGTCATCATCCATTGGCTTGGCGAGATGTTCGACCCAGCACTCGCCGGCTATTGGGGTTCCCGCGACCACAGCGTCGCGATGGAAACGGCGCTCGCGGTGATCGCAGCCAATGCGCCCAAGGTCGACGGCATCAAGATTTCGCTGCTGTCGAAGGAGAAAGAGATCGCGATGCGCCGGCGGCTGCCCGCGGGCGTGCGGATGTACACCGGCGACGACTTCAACTATGCCGAATTGATCGCAGGCGACCAGAAGGGCCATTCGGACGCGCTGCTCGGTATCTTCGACGCCATCGCGCCGGCCGCCGCGGCCGCATTGGCAAAGCTCTCGTCGGGCGACGAGGCGGGTTTCCACAATATCCTGGCGCCGACGGTGCCGCTCAGCCGTCACATCTTCAAGGCGCCTACGCGCTTCTATAAGACCGGCGTGGTCTTCCTCGCCTACCTCAACGGACATCAGGACCATTTCACCATGGTCGGCGGGCAGCAGAGCGCGCGCTCGCTGCTCCACCTGTGCGACCTGTTCCGGCTCGCCGACCAGGCGTGCGTGCTGCGCGATCCGCCGCTGGCGGCCGACCGCATGCGGCGGACGCTCGCGGCAGCGGGACTCTCATGACCGGCCTCGAAGGGCTGTCGATCAACCTCGCCACCGTGCGCGAGCAATGGGACATACGGCAGGCAATCGAGGCCTGCCTGAAGCTCGGCATCACCGCGGTCGCGCCCTGGCGCGATCAGGTGGAGCGGATCGGCCTTGCCGAAGCAGCGCGGGTCGTGCGCGACAACGGCGTGCGCGTCACCGATCTCTGCCGCGGCGGGATGTTTCCGGCGCCGGACGCTATCGGGCGGCAGAAAGCCATCGACGACAATCTAAAAGCCGTCGACGAAGCGGTTGCGCTCGGCGCCGACTGTCTCGTGCTGGTCTCCGGCGGCCTGCCCGAGGGCTCGCGCGACATCGCGGACGCGCGCGCGATGGTGCGGGACGGGATCTCGGCGATCCTGCCGCATGCCCGGGCCGCGAGGATGCCGCTCGCCATCGAGCCGCTGCATCCGATGTACGCCGCCGACCGCTGCTGCGTGAACACGCTGGCGCAGGCGCTCGACCTTTGCGACGAACTCGGCGACGGCGTTGGCGTCGCGATCGACACCTATCACGTCTGGTGGGATCCGGAGCTGTTCGATCAGATCGCGCGCGCCGGCGCTGGAGGACGAATCCTCGCGCACCATATCTGCGACTGGCTGGTGCCGACGCGGCATATGCTGCTCGACCGCGGGATGATGGGCGACGGCGTGATCGATTTCCGTCCGATCCGGCGCGCCATCGAGGCGGCCGGCTATCGCGGGCCGCAGGCCGTGGAAATCCTCTCCGAGCGCGACTGGTGGAAGCGCCCGGGCGAGGAAGTGCTGCGGACGTGCGTCGAGCGTTACCGTCGTTATTGTGCCCTCTCCCCTTGCGGGAGAGGGCATGAATGAACGTCCACGAGGCGTCATGGGTGAGGGGTTACGATTTCGAAAGACGATAACCCCTCACCCATTTCTTGTTGTTGCAATGCTGCGGATGCCCTCTCCCGCAAGGGGAGAGGGCGCATTCTCATGCGCCGCAATCGCGGAATCAATTACCTCAGCACCGCCTTCGCCCGCGCAACGACCGCCTTCGGCGTCTGCGAAACCCGCACGATCATCTCCTGCAATTTCTCGCCGGTCATCGCGCCGATCTCGAGCTTGATCCTGCCGGCGTCGGCGAGGAATTCTCGGTCCTTCATCATGGCATCGAAGGCGCGCCGCATGGCCGTCACGGTGGCGGCGGGGACGCCCGGCGGCAGGAAGACGGTCTTGCCGACCTCGCCGTCATTGGCGAACAGCGCGAACAGTTGCTTCTCCTCCGGCGTACGCGCCAGCTCGACGATAGCCGGCACGTTGGGCAGGTCGGGATGCCGGTTGGCAAGGAACTGGACCAGGAAGTTGACCTTCTTCTCCTTCAGCCAAGCCTGCTTCGTGGTCTTGACCGGGAACCAGCCCATGGTGACGCCTTCCACCTCGCCGCGCTCCATGGCGAGCGAGGTCTGCGCGGTGCCCTGATAGCCGCTGACGATCTTGAACTTCGCGCCAAGAATCTTGTTCATCATGTTCGGATAGATGTAGACGGCCGAGCCGACGCCGGTCGCCCCGATGGTCGACTCCATCTTCATGGCGTCCGCGATCGTTTTGATGCGCGACGTGTGCCAGAAGATCGTGACATTGTTGTAGGAGCCGATGCGGCCGACCCAGTTGAACTGCGCGGTCTTGAACTGGATGCCCGGCTTTCCCAGCAATTCCTCCGTGGCCGCTGTCTGGCTGATGTAGCCGAGCACGGTGCCGTCCTTCGGCGCAGCGGCATAGAGCCAGTTCGCGGCTTTGAAGCTGCCGGCGCCCGGCATGTTCTGCGGCACGACCTTGGGCTTGCCGGGGATGTGCCTGCCGATGTGTTTGGCGATCAGCCGCCCATAGACGTCGTTTCCGGATCCGGGCCCGTAGCCGATGGTCAGGGTGACGGTCTTGCCGGCGAAGCTCTGCGGTTGCGCACCGGCCGCGCATGGCAGAACGACGAGCGCCGCGCAGATCAATGCGCGTGCGGTAAACCTGTCCCGAACCATCGTCATAGCCCTCCACTTCCGTTGGTGACGATACCGTGCAATCAATCAACCATAGGAAATCCGCTCGAGGAGGCAAGCGCCGATGGCCGACATCCCGGTGTGCAAGCAAGACGAACTGGCCGAAGGCGCGGTGCGTATCGTCGAGCTTGGGCACTTGCAGGTCGCGGTTATCCGGCACGGCGGCAAATACTTCGCCTACCGCAACCACTGCCCTCATCAGGGCGGTCCGGTCTGCGAAGGCGTCAGAATGCCGCGGGTGATCGACGTGATCGACGAGAGTGGCTGCTTCAAGGGCCAGAGCTTCGACAACGACGACATCCACATCATCTGCCCGTGGCACGGCTATGCATTCCATCTCACAACCGGCGAGCACGCCGGCGACAAGAGCATCAGGCTGAAGAAGTACCAGGTCGTCGAACGCGGCGATCAGGTTTACGTGGTGGTTTGAGCGCGAAGGAAATCAAGATGAACGATGCAACCGGCTCGGGTCCGCGTACCGCGACGTAAACCTCAACGAGTTCGACACCACGCTGGCGCTGTCGAACGCCGCCGAGCAGGCGGTCGTGCGGCGCTACGAAGATTTCATGATCGTGGACGTGGATTCGCACCACTACGAAACCGAATCCTTCCCGCAAATCGCCGAATACATCGACGATCCGGTGCTGCGCCACGAGGCCCGCTTCCAGGGGCTGTCGCGCGGCGGGCTCAACCAGGGCAAGGGTTCCTTCCAGGAGATGGGCGGACGGATCATCCGCTACGCCGGTCGGCGCAAGGAGAAGACGCCGCCGAAGCCGCATCGCGACATCACGCTGATGCGGCGCTGGATGGACGCCATGGGCGTCGACATCGCCTGCATGTTTCCGACGCCGATGCTGAACCTCTCGCTGGTGCCGCGCGAGGAAACCTCCACCGCACTGGCCTGGGCCTACAACCGCTGGCTTTGCGACGCGATCCTGAGCGAGGACAAGCGCATCCGCTCGATGCTCTACCTGCCGTTCCACAATCCGAAGGAAACGCTGAAGACGATCGAGACGTTCGCGGACAGGCCCGGCGTCATCGGCTTCATGGTGACGTCCACGCACTACCAGTCGGTGCATGACAACGCCTACATGCCGGCCTACGCCGCCCTGCAGGAGCGCAACCTGCCGCTCGCCTTCCACTCGGCGAGCGGCACCGGCAGCGAGGAGGGCCTGCGGCTCCTCAACCGCTTCATGGGCGTGCATGCGCTCGGCTTCTGCTGGCACAACATGCTGCACCTGACCAACTGGATCACCAACGGCATGCCGGAGCGCTTCCCGAAGCTGAAGCTGATCTGGATCGAGTCGGGGCTTGCCTGGGTGCCGTTCCTGATGCAACGGCTCGACAACGAGTGGATGATGCGCAACTCGGACGCGCCGCTGCTCAAGCGGCTGCCGAGCGACTACATGCGCGAGATGTATTTCTCCAGCCAGCCCATGGAGATGGTGCGCAACCGCGAGGCGCTGGAGGTGACCTTCAAGATGGTCAATGCCGATACGCAGCTCCTCTATGCGTCAGACTATCCGCACTGGGACATGGACTGCCCTCGACGATCTACGACCTGCCGTTCCTGAGCGAGCAGGCCAAGCGCAACATCCTCGGCGGCAACGCGCAGCGGCTGTTCGGGCTCGAAACGATATTGTCGGAGGCCAAGCAGCAGCGCCGCGCGGCGCGCGCCAATGGCGGCAGCCACGCAGCCGCGCAAGCATCTGCCTGACACAACCGAACCCGGATCGGATCGCACCACAATGAAGACAAGCACCCTGCTCTGCGCAGCCGCCATCGCCTTGTTTGCCGCCGGCACGAGCCGGATCGCCGCGGCGAACGATTTCTACTCCGGCAAGACCATCACCATCGTGTCGTACGGCGGTGCGGGCAACAATTACGACGCCTATTCGCGGATGCTGTCGCGCCATCTCGGAAAGTACATTCCGGGGCACCCTTCGTTCGTGGTGGTCAACATGCCGGGCGCCGGCGGCATCACCGCGGCCAATTACGTGGCGCGGGTGGCGCCGCAGGACGGCACCGTCATCCACATCGTCAGCGACGGGTTGCTGATGTTCGAAGCCAGCGGACGAAAGGGCCTGCAGGATTCGCTCGGAAAATTCCGCTGGCTCGGCGCGCTGTCGAGCTCGAACATGGTGACGTCGACCTGGTACAAGTCCGGCATCAAGACCATCGAGGACGCCAAGAAACGCAAGGTCCGTCTCGGCGGCTCCGGCGCGGGCGCGATGTCGTCGGTTGTCCCGATGCTTTACAACAGCTTCGTCGACACCCAATTCGTCATCGTGCAAGGCTACAAGAGCGCGCCCGCGCAGCACCTCGCGATGGACCGCGGCGAGATCGACGGCCGCGGCGCCGCCTCCTGGACCTCGATGAAGAACCTCTTGGGCAAGGAAATCGAAGAAGGCAAGCTGCACGCGCTCGGCCAGATCGGAGTGACCAAGGAGCCCGATCTTCCGAATGTCCCGCTCTTGACCGAACTCGCCGGCAAGGACCCTGAAAACCTCGCCATCGCGACATTCGTGTCCAAGGCGCTGACGTTCAGCCGTTCGGTGATCGCCTCGCCGCGCATTCCCGAGGCGCAGGTCGCGATCCTGCGCAAGGCGCTGGCCGACGCCGTGAAGGACCCCGCGTTGCTGGCGGAGGTCAAGAAGCTTCGGATGAACATCGGCTTCGTTCCGGGCGAACAGGAGGAAAAGGTCATACGCGAGGTGCTCGCCACGCCCAAGTCGGTGATCGCCAACGCGCAAGAGGCCATGAAGCTGCGCTGAGCAGGAGCGCCGACGAGCCTCGGCCCCGATTGCGTTGCGCGCGGTCCTTGCAACCCTGCGCCGGGTCCGCTTCTATGCGTTCGCAATCGAGCGAACGAGGAAGCCCATGGCGTCGAGCGACGGTCCGGTCACCATCCCCATGCTTCAGCAAATGAAGCGCGAGGGCAAGAAAAGCGTCGGCGTCGTCGCCTGGGACTATCCGATCGCGCGGATCGCGGAGCGCGCCGGCGTGGACTTCGTCTCCGTCGGCGATTCTGTCGGCGTCAACCTGTGGGGCCACGCGAATCCTCTGGAAGTCACGCTCGACGAGATCCTGGTCTGCTGCAAGGCGGTGCGGCGCGGCGTGACGCGCGCGCTGGTGAGCTGCGACGTCCCGTTCGGGCCGGTGCAGGAAGGCGTGGACAGCGCGCTGCGCGCCGCCATCCGGCTGGTCAAGGAAGGCGGCGCCGACATGGTCAAGGTCGACGCCGCGGCCGATTTCCCCGAGACGGTGGCGGCACTGACCCGCGCCGGAATTCCGGTGTTCGCGCAGTTCGGCCTCACGCCGCAAACCGCGCTCAGATACGGCATCCCCTACAGCGCGCAGAATTCCTCCGGCGCGCAGGCGACCGAGCAGGCAGCGGCCAGGCTGGTCGAGGAAGCTCTGATGCTGGAGGCCGCGGGCGCGGTGGCGCTCGACTTCACCAATTCCGGCCCGGTAGCAGGCGCGGCGGTGGTGAAGGCGGTGAAGATCCCGGTCATCGGCGGCTTCGGCGGCGGGCCCTGGCTCGACGGGCGCGTGCGCATGGCGCACACCGCTATCGGCTACGCCGAAAAGTGGATCGACTCCAAGACCGACACCTACTTCAACGGCGCCAAGGCCACGCTCACCGCCTTCACCGCCCTGATCGACGACGCGCGCAATGGGCGGCAGATCAAGGGATGACGCAAGTGATGAGCTGCAACGGATCGCGGCGCGCGTTGGTGCGCCCTCGCCCGCAAGGGGAGAGGGCACAAATCTGGACGCCGCAAGTTGCTGCGCGGCTGCATTAGCCCATGCCCACCGCAGTCATCGATGGAATTTCGACGCGTTATGAGGTGATGGGCGCCGGGCCGCCGCTGCTGATGTACGCGCCAGGCGGCTTCAATGCCGTCATCGAGACCTGGGCGACGCAGGGCGTTTACGCCAAAACCCGATTCCTCGATCACCTGCCCAAGCACTACACCTGCATCGTGTTCGACCGGCGCGAATGCGGCCAGTCGGGCGGACGGGTCGAGCGCGTTACCTGGGCGCACTACGTCGCGCAGGGCAAGGGCCTGCTCGATCACCTGAAGATCGAGCGCGCGCACATCATGGGCGGCTGCATGGGCGTAAGCTGCGCCGCGGCCTTCGGCGCCATCCATCCGCGCACCACGCTGAGCCTGGTCCTGTTCTGGCCGGTGGGCGGCGCGAAGTACCGGCTGTCGAGCCACCAGCGTTTTGCCGAGCACCTCGCTTTCGTGCAGCAGAACGGGCTCGACGCCGTGGTCGCGCTGGCCGTCAAGGACGGCAAGCCGTTCGGCGCCGATCCGCGCGGCGGACCGTGGGCCTCGGTCATCAGGAGCGATCGCACCTTCGCCGAGGCTTACGCCAAGCAGGACGTCGACAAATACAAGCTGATCGTCGCCGGCATGGCGCGCACCATGTTCGACCGCGACACGGCGCCCGGCGCCGAGCCCGAGGACCTGATGCGGCTCGACATCCCTGCCCTCATCGTGCCGGGCCGCGACGCCGCCCATGCGACGTCGGCCGCGCGGTATCTGGAGGAATGCCTGCCGAAAGCGGACTATTGGGACGTGCCGGTCGCGGGCCAGACCGAGGAGCCGACCAATGCGCGGCTGCTGGAGTTCTTGCAGAAGGCTGGCGCAGCGGCCAGCTAAGGAGGGCAATGACGATCACCCTCAATCACCTGATCGTGCCGGCACGTGACAAGGTCAAATCGGCGCGGTTCTTCGCGCGCATCTTCGGATTGCGGTTCCGCGGCTCGAAGGGCTACTTCGCGCCGGTGCGCGTGAACAAGACGCTGACCCTGCTGTTCGACAACCACAAATCATTCGACGTTCACCACTACGCCTTCCACGTCACCAATGCCGAGTTCGACGCCATCTTCCGCCGCATCAAGAAGGCCGGCCTCGCTTATGGCAGCGCCCCCGGGAGCCTCGACGACGGCAAGCTCAACGACTGGGGCGGCGGCCGCGGCGTCTATTTCAAGGATCTGGACGATCACGTGCTGGAACTGATGACCGTTCCGCAGTAGTCGCGTTGCGCGCCGAACGCCCCACTTCGGCCGCGAGTCATGTGGAAGAATCCTGCCAAAGGTGGAATATCGTTGCGGGCCGGCCCGTGACGCCGATCGACAACCCGGCGCCCACAACGACCGGCCATGCATAGGAGGTATCGCTTGGACCGTCGTCGTCATTTGCTGCGCTTGGCGCTGGTGCTTCTCGTATTCTGCGTTGCCGCCGTGGCGGCAGCTCAGGAATCGACCAAGCCCTACGAGCCGGTCCCCGGACAGTCCGGCAAGGACTCGGTCTGGGTGCCGACGCCAAATTATATGCTCGACAAGATGTTCGAGGTCGTGCGCCTGACGCCGCAGGATTTCGTCATCGATCTCGGCTCCGGCGACGGCCGCACCGTGATCGCGGCCGCCAAGCGCGGCGCACGCGCCCTCGGGATCGAATTCAACCCCAAGCTTGTCGCGCTCTCGCAGCAGCGTGCGGAAAAGGCCGGCGTCGCCGACCGCGCCACGTTCGTCGAGGGTGACATGTTCACAGCCGACCTCTCCAAGGCCACCGTGCTGGCCTTGTTCATGCTGCCGGACCAACTGGCCAAACTGGCGCCCAAATTCCTGACCCTGCGCCCCGGCACCCGGATCGTGCTCAACACGTTCTCCATTCCGAAATGGGACGCCGACCAGACCAGGCGGATCGGCGGCAGGTGCAAGGACTGGTGCACCGTGCTGCTCTACGTCGTGCCGGCCAAGGTGGCGGGAACCTGGCGGCTCGGCGAGGGCGAGCTCACGTTCCAGCAGACCTTTCAGAAGGTGACCGGCACACTGGCATCCGCAGATACCCGCCGCCCGATCGCGGATGCGCGGCTGCGCGGCGACACCATCAGCTTCCGTATCGGCGGCTCGCAATACAGCGGACGCGTGAACGGCAACACGATGACCGGCCGCGTAAAAGGCCGCAGCACGGGGACCTGGACCGCGACGCGCGAATAGCCATGGAACGAATAGCCATGGAACGAATAGCCATGGAACGAATAGCCACGGAACCCGGCGCTAGTAGAGTGGATTTGACATTCGCTACCCACCTGGTCGCGGGTTCCGGA
>JBOHIG010000264.1:0-31200 GCA_050725815.1 Xanthobacteraceae bacterium | reverse complement strand
AGATCTTCGTGACCGGCATCGGAAGGGTCATGCCGACCGGCGCCGATCTGAGCCAAAGCAAGTGGTCGATCGCGCGCGGCACCGCGATCGGTTCGGTGCTGGGCATATTGCCCGGCGGTGGCGCGCTGTTGTCCTCGTTTGCGGCCTATACGGTGGAGAAGAAGGTGGCGAAGCCCCCGCGCCACTTCGGCGACGGCGACATCCGCGGCGTCGCCGCGCCGGAAGCGGCCAATAATGCCGGCGCGCAGACGTCCTTCATACCGATGCTCACGCTCGGCGTTCCGGCCAATCCGACCATGGCGCTGATGATCGGCGCCTTGATGATCCAGGGCATCCAGCCCGGCCCCCAGGTGATGACGCAACGCCCGGAATTGTTCTGGGGCATCGTCGCCTCGATGTGGATCGGCAACCTGTTCCTGATCCTGCTCAACCTGCCGCTGGTGGGCCTGTGGGTGCGGCTGCTGGCGGTGCCCTACCGGCTTTTGTTTCCGGCGATCCTGTTGTTCTGCTGCATCGGCGTCTTCACCATCACCAACAACGCGTTCGACCTGTTGCAGCTCGTGATCTTCTCCGGCCTCGGCTACGTGCTGATCAAGCTCGGCTGCGAGCCGGCGCCGCTGATCCTCGGGCTGGTGCTCGGGCCGATGATGGAAGAGTACCTGCGCCGGGCGCTGCTGATTTCGCTCGGCAACCCGATGGTGCTGATCACCAGCCCGCTGAGCGCGGCGTTCCTGCTGGCGGCGCTGGGACTGATCCTCTCGATCGCCGTACCGGCGATCCGAACCACGCGCGAACAGGCGATGAAGGAGTGAGGCATACCCGGCATTGTCATGGCCTCCCCTCAGCGGGCGGCGCGCATGGCAATCCGCACCATCACTTCTCCAGCACCTTGGGCCAGTGCTTGTCGCCCTTGGCGATATAGCCGCCCTGATCCTTGTCCCAGGTGCGCTTCACCGAGGCGTTGTAATTCAAATAGAGCCTGCCGCCGACGACGCTCCAGTGGCGCGGATCGCCATGCGCGGTGTAGCCCTGTGACACCGCATAGGCGCAGTAGCCGCCGTATTGCGGCGCATAGGCTTCCGGCTTCGCCTTGAACAGTTCGCGGTTCTTCTCGTTGGCGAAGCGCCAGGTGACGTTGTTCCAGACGAGCGTGATATCGCGCCTGCCAGGCACCGGCTTGCCCTGCGTGAAATAGGCTACCGGGTCGTAGCCGCCGACGGCGGTGCCACGGACGATGCCGGTATAGATTTCGGGCGCCGCCGCCGCCGCATTCGTGAATACGAGCGCGCAGGCGACGACGAGCCAGCGCACGATACGCTGCGGCGACATGAGCTGTGACGACATGACGATCCTCCCGGCCGTGGCGATTGCCATGCGTTGTGCCCCCGCCCTTTGGCGCGGTCCAATCAATCCCGTTCAAGAGCGTGTCATTGCCCGTGATCGCGCAGCGCAAAAACAAAACCGGCGGCGCACGGGGCGCCGCCGGGGATGTCGGACCCCACTGCCGGCCGAGGTCACTCAGTCAGGATTTCGCGCTGCTTGCGCAGCATCGGCAGCGCCGAAAGGATCAGCAGGATGATGGCGGTCGCCAGCAGCGCCGCCGAGATCGGCCGGGTCGCGAACACGGTAACGTCGCCGCGCGCAATCAGCATGGCGCGGCGCAGGTTCTCCTCCATCAGCGGTCCCAGCACAAAGCCGAGCAGCATCGGCGCGGGTTCGAAGTCGTGCTTGACGAACCAGTACCCGATCACCGCAAACATAGCCGCAATCAGCACGTCGCTCGGCGAGTTGTTGATCGAATACACGCCGATGCAGCAGAACACGACGATGGAAGGATAGAGCAGCCGGTACGGCACGCGCAGCAGCGTCACCCAAACGCCGACCAGCGGCAGGTTGATGATGACCAGCATCAGGTTGCCGAGCCACATCGAGGCGATCATGCCCCAGAACAGGTCGGGCTGCTTGGTCATGACCTGCGGCCCCGGCACGATGCCGTGGATGGTCATGGCGCCGACCATCAGCGCCATAACCGCATTGGGCGGAATGCCGAGCGTGAGCAGCGGGATGAACGCGCCCTGGGCGGCGGCATTGTTGGCGGCCTCCGGGCCGGCCACGCCCTGGATGATGCCGTGACCGAACTTCTCCGGCGTTTTGGAGAACTTCTTCTCGACCGAATAAGCCGCGAACGACGCGATCACCGCACCGGCGCCAGGCAGGATGCCGATCATCGCCCCGATTGCAGTCCCGCGCACGATCGAGGGCGCGGACTCGATAAGGTCCCGGCGCGTCGGCATCAGATTGGTGATCTTCTGCATCAGGATGTCGCGGCTGCCCGGCGGCAATTCAAGATTGCGCACGATTTCCGCGAAGCCGAACACCCCAAGCGCGATATTGGAGAAACCGATGCCGTCGGCGAGTTCCGGCATGTCGAAGGTCATGCGTCCGGCGCCGGTCTCGAGGTCGGAGCCGACCTGGGAGAGCAACAGCCCCGTCATGATCATCGCCAGCGCCTTGAGCACCGAGCCCTTGGCCAGCACCACCGCGAAGATGAGGCCGAGCACCATCAGCGAGAAATATTCGGCCGGCCCGAACAGCAGCGCGATCGCCACCAGCGGCGGGCCCAGCGCAGCGAGCAGCACGGTTGTCACGCAGCCGGCGAAGAACGAACCGATCGCCGCAATCGCGAGCGCCGCGCCGGCGCGGCCCTGCTTCGCCATTTCGTGGCCGTCGATCGCCGTGACCACCGATGTGGCCTCGCCCGGGATGTTGACCAGGACCGCGGTGGTCGAGCCGCCATATTGCGCGCCGTAATAGATGCCGGCGAGCATGATCAGCGCGCCGACCGGCGGCAGGCCGAAGGTGATGGGCAGCAGCATCGCGAGCGTGGCGACCGAGCCGATGCCGGGGAGAACGCCGATGAGGGTGCCGACCAGCGCGCCCAGCAGGCAGAACAGCATGTTCATCGGGGTGAAGGCGACCCCGAAGCCGAGCGCGAGATTCGAGATGAGTTCGAACATGGCAGCCTATCCCCAGATCGAATCTACATGACGCCAAGGAACTTCATCAGCGGACCGAAGACCAGGCGGAAGAACTCGGCGAACTGCTGCCCCAGCAGAACATGCGCGTTCGGCACCGGCCACAGGTGGAAAGGCAGATTGAGCAGATAGACGAACAGCAGGACGCAGCCGCCGGTCATCGCCGCGGCCGCGAGGGCGGCCTCGATCCAACGCGTCTCCTTCGAGCCCATGACCGAGATCATGAACACGACATAGCTCGAAACGACCAGACCGAACGGACGGATGATCGCGGCGAACAGGCAGATCGCGAGCAGAACGAATACCGGACCGCGCAGCTTGTATTTTTCGATGGGAGGGCCGTCACTGACGACGCCGACGACCGCAACCGCGCCGCCAAACAGCACCAGAATGCCGGCAAACAGCCGCGGCGCGGTGCCGGGGCCGAATGCGAAGCCGCGTTGTCCCGGCAGATCGGACGACGCGATCAGCGCCAGCGTTGCCAGCATGACCAGGACCAGACCGCCGTAATAATCCTGCGGAGCCCGCACCGGAACGAAGCCGGCGGCAGTGGCGACGCCAATCACGGCGATGACGATCGCCATGATCCGCGGGATCAATGAGTCAGGTATGGAGTAAGTGAGCGCGAGCAGCGCCAGCGCGGCCAGCGCGATCAGCAACCCACCACGAAAAAGATTGGTACCGCTCCCCGGACCGGAACGCTGTCCCCCCTGGGACGAGTTTACGTCCTCAGACATCGGACCTCCCCTCAACCCCGCAACACGCAAACCCCGCCACGCGCCCGCTCCCCCCTCGCGTCAGCGCAGTCGTCTTTTGGTTACCACACATCAATTGGCGGCGGAAAGCAACAACAGTGACTTCGAAACCGACTGCGCGAAAAATGGCCACGTCCAAGGGTTGTCAGGCGGAGGTTTCGGCCGGCTGTGGGGCGGACTTGCAATTGGGCACTACATCGCGCCGACCAGCCCCAACAGCGCGGCCAGCGCAAAAATCCAGAGCGGATTGAGGGTGAACCGATAGGTCACGAGGGCAGTCACGGCGGTGATCGCGATTGCAACCCAGCTTCCGGAGGCCGCCCGTGCGACAATCAGCGCGCTAGCGGCGATCAGGCCGATCGACACCGGCACGAGCGCGTTCTGGATCGCGATCCGCCAACGCGCTTGTTTGAAGCGGTCCCAGATTCTTCCGACATAGAACGCGAAAACGCAGGTCGGTCCGCACATCGCCAGCGTCGTCACCAGCGCGCCGGGAAGGCCGGCCACGTGATAGCCGATCAGCGTCACGATGATGACGTTGGGACCGGGCGTCACCTGCGCGAGCGCAAACATGTCGGCGAACTGCCGGTCGGTCATCCAGCCTCTCACCTCGACGACGAGCCGGTGCATGTCCGGCACCGCCGCATTGGCGCCGCCGATCGCGAGCAGCGAGAGCATGGCGAAGTAACCCGCCAGCGTGATCAGGATTCCACCGTCGGCTTTCATTGGCGACTCCGCAACGCAATGCCGATGCTGATCGGAACAAGGACGCCGAGCACCCACCAGATCGGCCAGCGCATAATGCCGACCGCAACGAAGGTCGCGATGGCGACGCCGTAGACCAGCCAGTTGCGCTGCTCGAACAGCGGATGGGCCATCTTGGCGCTCACGCTGATGATCAGGCCGGCCGCCGCCGCCGCCACGCCTGTGAGCATGCGCCGCAGCGCGTCGATCTCGCCATAGGTGGCGTAGAGGAAGCCGAAGAAGGTGACGATCACCATGCTGGGACCGATCAGCCCCACCAGCGCGATCAGCGCGCCGGGCACGCCGCGGATGTTGCGGCCGAACACCACCGCCAGATTGACGATGTTGGGCCCCGGCAGGAACTGGCAGAGCGCATAGGCGTCGTTGAATTCCTCCGGCGTCATCCACTTGCGTTTCTCGACCAGCATCAGGCGCGACCAGGCGAGCACGCCGCCGAAGCCGTAAAGCGAGATGGTGGCGAAGGCGACGAAGAGCTCGAGTATGGAGGGCCGGTGCACGGGCGGCGTCGACGTCGCGGGATCGGTGGCGGCTTCGCGCGCCGAATCGTCGCGCGTCTTGTCGAGTTCATTCATGCGATCGAGCTTTAGCGGCCCGGCGCGATGCAGGCCAGACCGTTTCGCGCAAGGCCGGGATGCGCGTCGCCGCGCCGACTTGCCGCTGTCCGCCACCGCAGGTAGCGTTCGCGCATGATCCGGTGCAGTTAAGTCATGCCGCTTTCAGCCGCGCCATCTCGGTGTCGAACTCGACCCGCAGTTGCCGGCCTTCCTCCTCGGGCAACCATCCGGTCATTTGCGGAAAGATCGTCCGGTACACCAGGAGCTTATCCTGATCCCACGGGAGCCTTTCCGCCGCGCGGGCTTCAGCGAGAATTTTGTTCAGCCGCGCACGGACCTCGTCCAGATTGGGCCGGTAGGCCGCCGGGGCGCTGTCGTCGTCAAACAGCTCGGCCTGCGAGCCGGTCCCGAACAGGTCTTGCTGGGTTGAACGTGCCATGGCCTACGGTGGTTCGATCGACTAATTTCGATATCGTAGATAGATCGAATACTTAGCATGAGTCGCGCCGATCGCTTCGTTATCAACCAAATTTGGCGCCTGTGGACAGACTGATCGACTAGATCGGCCGAGATCGAGGAAACGTTGACGGATAATCCGCGCACCCGTGAGCTTTTGCGCCATCTCGCCACCCGTCCCGGCCACGACGAGGTGAAATCCGACTTTCGCCAGCTTCTGGTCGAGGAGTTCGGTGTGGAACTCGGCGCCCTCGATTTCGAGCGCCGCGTCCCGGAGGTGAAGGGCCGCCTCGATGCCTTGATCGGACGCACCGTGTTCGAGGCCAAACGGAACCTCGACCAGGAATGGGATGACGTGGTCCGGCGCATGCCGGACTATCTCGCCGATCGCGAGCGCGAAGAGGGCGAGCGTTTTGTCGGCATCGCGTCGGACGGATTGAAGTGGGTCGTGTTCGAGCGCGCCGGCGATCAGCTCGTCAAGCTGAAGGACACCACGCTCGATCCTGACAAGGCAGAGGTGTTTCTTGCCTGGCTCGACGGGGCGGTCGCGCTCAAGACGTCGCTTCCGCCTGACCCGATCACGGTTCGGCTGGAACTCGGGCAGGACTCGGTTGCCTTCCGACGTGCGAATGAAGGCCTGCGCGCGCTTTGGGACAGGCTGAAGGGCGATCCGGCCGCCGCGCTGAAACGGCAGTTGTGGGCGCAGCTTCTGAAATTGGTGTATGGCCGCGAGGTCGAGAGCGACGCGCTGTTTTTTCAGCACACCTTCCTGGTGATTGTCGCGAAGGCCATCGCGTTGGCGGTTCTTGGCTTGCGGGACGACAACCCGAAGCGCGTGTTGTCGGGGGCCGCCTTCGAAGCGGCCGGCATCTTTGGCGCGGCCGAAAGCGATTTCTTCGATTGGGTGGTCGCGGAAGCGGATGGCGAAGTCCTCGTCCGCCGAATTCTCGCTCACGTCCGCCGCTTCCGTCTCGACCAGGTCGAAAGCGACGTCCTGAAGATTCTCTACGAATCGTTGATCGACCGCGAGGAGCGACACGGCCTTGGCGAATACTACACCCCGGACTGGCTGGCGGCGAAGATCGTGCGCCACGCGGTCGAACGGCCGATCGAACAACGGGTGCTCGATCCGGCGTGCGGGTCGGGCACGTTTCTGTTTCACGCCATTCGCAACTTCATCAAGGACGCGGAAGAGTCGGGCCTGGAAGAGAAGCTCCGTGCGGAGGAGGCGACCAACCATATCGCCGGAATGGATATCCATCCGGTCGCGGTGATCATCGCGCGCGTGACCTATTTGCTCGCGCTGGCGCCGGTCATCGCGCGACGTGCCGGCTCGCTCTCGATTCCCGTCTATCTCGGCGACGCTTTGCAGTTGTCGACCGCAACGACCATGCACCTGAAAGAGTTGGTCATACACGTGCCGCCGCCGCCCGAGGGCGCCGACCTCAAGTTTCCGGAAATCTTCTGCAAGGAGATTCATCTGTTCGACAAGCTGGTCGCGAGAATGCGGCAGGGCTCCGAACAGAAGATGACGGCGCGACAGATCGAGCCTGCTTTCAAGCTGGAGATTGAACGACATTACAAGCGCGACATGACGAAGTCGGAATCCGAGGGCGTGCGCGAGATGGTCGCGACCTACGCCACGTTCGACGAGCTTTGCCGGCAGGGCCGCGATTCGGTTTGGACCTATGTCGCCCGCAACCTGTCGCGGCCGCTTGCGTTGTCGTTCGGCGCCGGATGGGCGAACGTGGTCGTCGGCAATCCTCCGTGGGTGGCTTTCCGGCACATGAGCGCGGACCTGCAAACACGATTTCGCGAATTGGCCAACGGCGAGCGAGTCTATGTAGGCGGGAAGTTCGCGACGCAGAATGACCTCTCTGCATTGTTCACCGTGCGAGCGTCGTCTCTCTACCTGCGGTCCGGCGGGCGCATCGCCTTCGTGCTGCCGCTTGCGGCGTTGACACGCGGACAGTTCGAGAAATTCCGCAAGGGCTCCTTCACCGGCGCAAGGATCGCGTGGGAGGAAGCGTGGACCATGAGTGACGACGTGCAGCCGCTGTTCCCCGTCCCGTCTTGCGTCGTGTTCGGCCGCCGCCGCGCGGTCGCCAAAGCCTTGCCCGACAGGGTGCGGGCTTATTCGGGCGAACTGCCCGAGCGCGACGCGTCCGAGCGTGTTGCGGACGCGTGTCTGAAGGTGAAGGAAAACGCGCCGAAGCCGGCCGAAGGCCAGTTCAAGGGTGGCTCAACCTATCGGAAATCCTTTCGGCAGGGCGCGACCCTCGTGCCGCGTATGTTGTGTCTGGTGGAGAGAAAGAGCCTGGGTCGGCTGGGCGGCGATCCCACCGCTCCTTTTGTCGTCAGCCGCCGCAACAACCAAGAAAAGCAGCCTTGGAAATCATTGCCCGGCGTTGAGCATCGCGTCGAAGCAGAGTTTCTGCACCCCGTGTTGTTGGGCGAGAGCATTTTACCTTATCGCGTATGGCAGCCGTTCGAAGGAGTCATACCGGTTACGGCCGAAGGAGCCGTTTTGGATTCCGAAGCCGCGGCAAATCGAGGCTATTCGGGATTGCACGGGTGGATGTCTGCTGCGGAATCAATATGGCGAGACCATGCTGAAAGCGGTTCAATGACTTTGGTTGAGCGCTGGAACTATCATAACGAACTTGGATCGCAATTTCCGGTTAGGCCATTACGTGTAGTCTACGCAGCCTCCGGGACGCTTCCCGCGGCTTGCATCCTCTACAACTCAACTGCGGTGATCGAGCATAAGCTCTATTGGAATACTGTGCCTATTCGGAATGAGGCCTGCTATCTCGCGGCGCTATTAAACAGTGAGACCTCGCGCCGGCGAGTTGCTGCTTTGCAGTCTCGTGGTCAGTGGGGTGCTCGCGACTTTGACAAAGTCATGTTCACCCTTCCAATCCCGCGCTTTGATCCTTCTCAGTCGCTTCACAACGACCTCGCCGCCGCCGCCGCTGAAGCCGAGCGAATAGCGTCAGCGTTCGAGTTGCCCGAAACCGTGAAGTTTCAACGCGCGCGCAAGCTCATCCGCGATGCGTTGACCGAGTCAGGCATCGCCCCGCACATCGATCACCTGGTTGCGCGACTGCTGGATCAGCCCTCGCTCAACGACGGGATGGATGATGAAGCGTCGAACTGACTGAGCGCACTTCAACCGTGTTTGCCTGTCGTTGCCGAAGCGCCGGCGAAGCTGCTGGAACTCGACCTCGCCGGCGCGGTCCCGGCGAAGCCGCACGGGGGTGACGCGGCCGGCCCGGGCGAGGACGATTGAGCGGCGCGCGCCGCCCCCGCCCTTCCCTCTCCCCCAAGCCATCCTCTCCCGAGCCCTGCGCCGCCGACATGGCTCGGCGTTCACGCGCTCCGCGTGCCGAGAACGCGCGATTGTCGGTCTGTTCACGGGCGTACACACGGCCTCGTCGCGGTATTCTGCCACCTGTTCCGGCGAAACTGCCGGTGCTATGCGCTGGGCTCATGGTCCTATGATAGGAATATGTTTCACGTGAAACATGGCGGCCGCCGTTGTCCCCGGCGGCGTTCGGCGCCGCTCTTTTTCCGTCAACCCTTCGGGCCTATATTGAGAGGTGCCGGGGCAACCCGGCTATGGCGATAAATGGCCGTCGTAATAAACCTTTCGGACCCGGGGGCAGTACCCGGCGCCTCCACCAAAGCCCAACCCATGCGGTGGTTTTCGGCGGGGGCGAAATAGGATCGACGAGGGCGTAAAGGGCGTGCTTTTGCTCGGCATGGTACCACCGATATCGGACCAATCTCATAGTTGCCAATGACAACTATGCTCCGGTTGCCCAGGCTGCGTAACGCAGTTTGGAATACCGATCTGAAGTCCTGACGGGTTAAGCTCCGGCAGGCGGGGTTCGGAGGCACCTGGCAACAGAAGCCTCCACTTTTCCCCTCAATTGTCATTTGTCCGCTGCCTTCGAACGGCTCCGCACGCCGCACCATTTGCGTTTGCCGCAGCCGCTCGATACGACGTTGCGGCTGGGTGCGGGGGGGACGCAACGCCATGGCCACAGGGTCCGATCCGACCGGAAGCGCGCCGTCCGGCGCGTCCGCCAGCGGGATGATGCGGGCTCGCATCCGCAACCCGCGCGACCTCATCGCCGGCCTGCTTTTCGTGGCCATCGGCGTCGCCACCATCGCCGGCGCGAGCGACTATCCGATCGGCACCATGCGAAACATCGGGCCCGGCTACTATCCGATCCTACTCGGCGTCGCCTTGGTCCTGCTCGGCGGCGGGGTCATAGTCAACGCCTTCCGGTTCGAGCGCGAAGGGACCGTCGACGACGCGGGCCTGGCGTTGCGTCCGCTGGTCATGGTGATCGCGGCGATGGCCGCGTTCGGCGGCTTGGTGCGCCCATTCGGCCTCGGCGCCGCCATCGTCGCGCTGATCGTCATCAGCTCACTCGGCGGCCGCGATATCAGCCTCGTGAGGATGCTTCTCCTGTCCGCCGCGATGACGGCGCTGGCCTGGGCGGTGTTCATCTGGCTTCTCGGGCTGCCCATGAGCATGTGGCCGCGCTGATGGAGTTCATCGACAATCTTGCCTTGGGTTTCAGCGTCGCGCTGTCGCCGACGACGCTGCTCTACTGCTTTATCGGCGTCAGCGTCGGCATGTTCATCGGCGTGCTGCCCGGCATCGGCCCGATCGCGACGGTCGGGATGCTGCTGCCGATCACCTTCCATCTGCGCCCCACCGATGCGTTGATCATGCTCGCCGGCATCTATTACGGCGCCATGTATGGCGGCTCGATCACCTCGATCCTGCTGCGGCTGCCGGGCGATGCGTCCTCCGCGGTGACGGTGGTCGAAGGCTATCCGATGGCGCAGCAGGGCCGCGCGGGTACGGCGCTGGTGATGACGACGGTGGCCTCGTTCTTCGGCGCCTGCGTCGCGATCGTCTGCGTCGCCGCGCTGGCGCCGCCGCTGGCCCGCATGGCGCTGAGCTTCCAGTCACCGGAGTACTTCTCGCTGATGATGGTGGGGCTGGTAGCGGCGGCGGTGCTCTCGCGCGGCTCGATGCTCAAGGGCCTGGCGATGGCGGTCCTGGGCCTGACGCTGGGCGTGGTCGGCCAGGACCCGCACACGGGATTGCCGCGATTCACCTTCGGTCTGGGCGAACTCTACGAGGGCATCAATTTCGTGGTGATGGTGGTCGCATTGTTCGGGCTGGCCGAAATCATCCACAACGCCGGGCTGGGCGACAAGCGAAAGGCCTACACCGAACGCGTGCCGATGCGCGCCCTCGTGCCTTCGCGCGCCGACCTGCGCGCCTCGTTCTGGCCCATGACGCGCGGCTCCGCCATCGGGGTGATGATCGGCGTCCTGCCGGGCGCCGGCCCCGCCATCAGTTCCTTCGTCGCCTATGCGATGGAGAAGCAGGTCGCCAAGGACCCGTCGCGCTTCGGCAAGGGCGCCATCGAAGGCTTGGTGGCGCCGGAGGCAGCCAACAACGCCGATGCCCAGACCGCCTTCATCCCGACGCTGACGCTCGGCGTTCCGGGCGACACCACCACGGCCATCATTCTGGCTGCGCTCTTGATCCATGGGGTGACCCCAGGGCCGAAGATCATCACCGAGGCGCCGCAACTGTTCTGGGGCCTGCTCGCCAGCTTCTGGATCGGAAACCTGATGCTGCTGGTCTTGAACCTGCCTCTGATCGGCATCTGGGTGAGGCTCCTGCGGGTCCCCTACCCGATCCTGTTTCCCTGCGTTCTCCTGTTCAGCACCATAGGCGTATTGAGCCTCAACAACGATCCGTTCGAGGTGTTTCTGGTCGCCGCCTTCGGGGTCGCTGGCTACATATTCCTCAAGTTGGGGTGCGAACCGACTCCGCTGCTCCTGGGGTTGATTCTCGGCCCCATGGTGGAAGAGAATTTTCGCCGCTCGCTGCAACTCTCGCGCGGCGACCCGACGATCTTCCTGACCAGGCCGCTCAGCCTGGGATGCCTGATCGTCGGAATTGCCCTGGTGTTGATGGTCGTCGTTCCCGGCCTTCGGCGCAGGAAACACAACGGCGCGCCGGATAAGCAGCCCGCCCGTGCCGACTGAAGTGGGTTCCAATCGCCGGAGGCTCGCGCCACACGCGCGGATCGACGGTGTCAAACTCAATGAACGGGAGGATGTTGCAATGCTCAAGCGTTTCCTGAATGCCGGTTTGATGGCGACAGCCGTCGTCGCCCTGTTGGCGGGGATCGGATCGACCGTCGCCTATCCCACCAAGCCGATCACCCTTGTTGTACCGTTCCCGCCCGGCGGCTCGACCGACATTGTCGGCCGCGTCATTGCGGATGGCCTGGCGAAGGAATTGAAGCAGCCGGTCGTGGTCGAAAACCGCGGCGGCGCCGGCGGCACCGTGGGCACCGCGGCGGTCGCCAAGGCGGCGCCAGACGGTTACACGCTGTCGGTCGGCACCACCTCGACGCATGCGGTGGGACCGGCGACGCTGCCGAAGGTCGCCTACGACCCGATCAAGGGTTTCGCGCCGATCTCCCTGGTCGCCGAGACGCCTTACGTCCTCGTGGTCAACGATAAGGTCGCGGCCAAGTCGGTGAAGGAGTTGATCGCGCTGGTCAAGAAGCAGCCCGGCAAGTTCAACTACGGCTCGGCCGGGGCTGGCAGCACCACGCATCTGGCTGGCGCCATGTTCGCGAGTATGGCCGGCCTGAAGATGGAACACATCGCCTACAAAGGAAACGGCCCGGCGACCAAGGCGGTGCTCAGCGGCGAGGTGCAGGTCCTGATGGGCAGCATGCCGGCGGTGCTGTCGCAGATCAAATCCGGATCTATCCGCGCGCTCGCGGTCGGCACCGTCCGGCGCTCGCCGGAACTGCCCAACGTTCCGACCATGCAGCAGGCCGGACTCGCCGGTTATGAGGCTGCGCTCTGGCTTGGCATCGTCGCGCCGGCCGGCACGCCCGACGCGATCGTCAAGCAGCTCAACGCCGCCGTCATCAAGGTGGTGAAGAGCCCCGAGATCGCCGCGCGGCTGCGCAAGAGCGGGGCGGAGCCGGTCTCCACCTCGCCGCAGGAAATGGGCAAGCAGATCCGCGAGGACCTCGACAAGTACATCAAGCTCGCCAAGGACATCGGGATCGGCAAGAAGAAATAGGTTGGACGAAAGTTCACGCCGCATCAAGGCCCGCACCCCCCGCGAGGGTGCGGGCCTTTTCATGCGCCTGCGGCGTCATTGTTTGCGTGGTTGAACCGCGTTTGCGTGGTTGAACCGCGATCGGGCGCTTTCAGCTCGAGCGCCGGATCGACTATTATTCGGCCGCCCGGAACTGAGGCGGCCCGCGCTGGCATTGGCGGCCGCCCATCCCCACGTTATTGTCGGTTTGATTCTTTCCCATATCGCACCATGGCCGTCGATCACATTCGGTACGACATCCTTGCCCAGGAGGCCCTGCGCGGGGTCGTGCGGACCGTGCTCGTGGACGCCGCCACGAAAGGGCTGCCGGGCGAGCATCACTTCTACATCGCCTTTGACCCGCGGGCCGACGGGGTGACGCTGTCCGAGCGCATGCGCGCCCAATATCCGGAGGAGATGACGGTCGTCCTTCAGCACCAGTTCTGGGATCTCGTCGTCACCGAGGACCGCTTCGAAGTGGGCCTTTCCTTCGGCGGAATCCCGGAACGGGTGGTGGTGCCGTTCGCGGCGATCAAGAGCTTCGTCGATCCGTCGGTGCAGTTCGGCGTTCAGTTCGATCAGATGGACGAGGCCGAAGCCGCCTCTGAGGACGACGCCGCTCCCACGGCCGAAGCTGCCGCTCCGCAAGAAACGCCGCATCCGCCGGCTGAGCACAAGCACGGGCGCATCGTGCCCGAGCTTCCAACACCGACGCCGGCCAATCCGAGCGACGACAAGCCGGCGTCCGGTGGTGGCGAGGTCGTGCGGTTCGACCGCTTCCGCAAGAAGTGAGCGGCATCGCTGCCGAAGGGCCGGCCACCAGCAAGGCTGTTTGACCCCGGCATGGTAATGTTTTGGAATAATTTCTACGGATTTTGCGGGCTAGAAAAAATGGTTTCTTTTTTTGGCCAAAATATTGCATCGTAACAGAAGATTATTCTAAATCATGCGAAGCGGCATTCCGCAACGCATGTGTCATGACAAGTATTTCCACTACACCGGAGCGCTCCACCCGAACGGGCCAAAATTTCGATTCAGCGGCAACGCGTCTCACGGCCGGCTGCTCCGGACAGAATCTGTTCGAGCGGATCGCCGCGATTCGCAACGTCGTCGTCGGGCCGATCGTCTTCACCACGAGCTTCGGATTGGAAGACCAGGCGGTTGCGCATGCCGTATTCGCGCAGCACCTGGCGATCGACGTGGTGACGCTCGACACCGGGCGCCTGTTTCCAGAAACGCATCAGGTTTGGGCCGAGACCGAACAGCGCTACGGCCAGCGTATCCACGCCTACATGCCAGAGCCTCAAAAGGTCGAATCCTGGGTCGCGCAACACGGCATCGATGGTTTCCGCGCCTCCGTCGAAGCACGCCAATCCTGCTGCCACCTGCGCAAGGTCGAACCGCTCGGCCGCGCGCTGGCTGGCGTCGCGGCCTGGATCACCGGCCTGCGTGCCGACCAGTCCACCGGCCGCGCGGCGACGCCCTACGCCGCGCTCGACCCGGCCCATGGTCTGCTCAAGGTCAATCCGCTGGTCGACTGGCCGCGCGATCGCGTGACGGATTTCATCCGTGCTCACAGCGTTCCCTACAACGCGCTGCACGACCGCGGCTTCCTGTCGATCGGCTGCGCGCCCTGTACGCGCGCGGTCGCGCCGGGCGAGCCTGAACGCGCCGGCCGCTGGTGGTGGGAACAGCAAGGTCACCAGGAATGCGGCCTGCACCGGCCGGTCCGGGCGCCTTCGCTGCAAGAGAGCTGATGCCGTGCACGAACCGATTTCACCCCCCGACACCGCGCAGCTTGCACCGCTCATGGCGACGAACGACCGGCCGCCACATAGCCTGACCCACCTGCAACAGCTCGAGGCGGACAGCATCCACATCATCCGTGAAGCCGTCGCCGAGTCTGACAACCCGGTGATGCTCTATTCGATTGGCAAGGATTCGTCGGTCCTGCTGCATCTCGCGCTGAAGGCCTTCTATCCGGCGAAGCCGCCGTTTCCGCTGCTGCACGTCGATACGACCTGGAAATTCCGGGAGATGATCGCGTTCCGCGACCGCCGGGCGCGCGCGCTTGGGCTCGACCTCATCGTGCACGTCAATGGCGACGGTCTCGCGCGCGGGATCAATCCGATCGAGCACGGCTCCGAGTTGCACACGGATGTGATGAAGACGCAGGCGCTGCGGCAGGCGCTCGACGCCCACGGCTTCGACGCAGCCTTCGGAGGGGCGCGGCGCGACGAGGAGAAATCGCGCGCCAAGGAGCGGGTGTTCTCGCTGCGCAACGCGCATCACCGCTGGGACCCGAAACGGCAGCGGCCGGAGCCCTGGCGCCTCTACAACGGCCGCAAGCGGCGCGGCGAAAGCATCCGCGTATTTCCGCTGTCGAATTGGACCGAACTCGATATCTGGCTCTACATTCTGCAGGAGCGGATCGAAGTGGTGCCACTCTATCTCGCTGCGCCGCGGCCGGTAGTCGTGCGCGACAGCGCGCTGATCATGGTGGACGACGACCGGTTTCCGCTCGGTCCCGGCGAGCAGCCCGAGATCAGGAGCGTCCGCTTCCGCACGCTCGGCTGCTATCCGCTTACCGGCGCGATCGAGAGTACGGCCGCATCCTTGCAGGACGTCATCCGCGAGACCGTCTCGTCCCGATATTCGGAGCGCTGCGGCAGGGCCATCGACCTCGATGGTGCGGTCGCCATGGAGCGCAAGAAACAGGAAGGATATTTCTGATGACGGCGCGGCCCAATCCGAACGAGTTCGAGCTCGATACGTTCCTGACCCGGCAGAATCACAAGAGCCTGCTGCGCTTCGTCGCCTGCGGTGCGGTCGATCATGGCAAGTCCACGTTGATCGGCCGCCTGCTCTACGAGGCCAAGCTGGTCTTTCAGGATCAGCTCGACGCGCTTGTGCGCGAGTCTCGGAAATACGGCACGCAGGGTCACGAGCTCGACTTTTCGCTGCTGCTCGACGGGCTCGCCTCGGAGCGCGAGCAGAAGATCACCATCGACGTCGCCTACCGCTTTTTCACCACCGAGCGCCGCAAGTTCATCGTCGCCGACGCGCCCGGCCATGAGCAGTACACGCGCAACATGGCGACCGGCGCCTCCACCGCCGATCTCGCCCTGATTGTGGTCAACGCCGAGCACGGGATTACCCGGCAGACCAAGCGTCATGCACAGATCGTTTCGACATTGGGCGTGCGGCATTTTCTGGTGGCGGTCAACAAGATGGACCGCGTCGCCTGGTCTAACCAGGCGTTTCGCGCGATCGAGGATCAGATCCACTCGCTCGCGGCCAATCTCGACATCGAGGAGGTGGCCTGCATTCCGGTGTCCGCCCACAAGGGCGACAACATCGTGCGCAGCTCGTGCAACATGCACTGGTACGACGGCCCCACCGTGCTGTGTCATCTGGAGAATGCCGAGCTTGCGTCCGCGCCGCGCGCGCGGCCGTTCCGGATGCCGGTGCAGCTCGTCAACCGGCCGACGTCGGAATTCCGCGGCTATGGCGGCCAGGTCGCGGGCGGCGGCATCCGCAAAGGCATGCAGGTGGTGATCGCTCCCTCGGGACAGCAATCGACGATCGAACGGATCGTCACCTATGACGGCGACGTGGAAAGCGCAGCGGCCGGCCAGTCGGTGACGCTGACCCTTGCGGACGACGTCGATGTGTCGCGCGGCGATGTCCTCGCCGACATCGGCACTCCGCCGACGGTGACCGACCGGCTGGCGGCGCGCATCGTCTGGATGGACAAAGAGCCGCTCGTGCCGGGCCGTCGCTGCCTGGTGAAGCTCGCGACCTCGACCGCGGCCGCAGCAGCGGATGCCGATATCCGAGTCCTCGACCTCGACACCGGCGCGCATCACAAGACCGACGGGCTGGCCATGAACGACATCGGGCGCTGCGTGTTGCAACTCGACCGCCCGATCGCGGCCGACCGCTATGCCGACTGTAAAGATACCGGTAGCTTCATCCTGATCGACCGGGAATCCTGCGACACGATCGGCATGGGCTTCGTCGAATAGCGCCGCCGGCCGGGCGGCCGACCGCGCCCGTGCTATGGTAAGGCCCGGAACGATCCCTGTTGTCCGGGCTTAGACGCACGATGCCCAAGAAATCCAACAAGATGCCGAACAAGTCCTCGAAGCGGACGCGTATCGAAACCGACACGTTCGGCGAGATCGCGGTGCCGGCCGACCGCCTTTGGGGCGCACAGACTGAGCGCTCGCGCCAGAACTTCCTGATTAGCGACGAGCGCATGCCGTTGCCACTGATCCGCGCGCTGGGGCTGATCAAGCGCGCCGCGGCGGAGGCGAACCGGGATCTCGGCTCGCTTGACGGTCGCCGGGCGCGTGTCATCGCCGCCGCTGCACAGGAGATCGTCGACGGCAAGCTCGACGACCACTTCCCGCTGGTGATTTGGCAGACCGGCTCCGGCACGCAGACCAATATGAACGTCAACGAAGTGATCGCGGCGCGCGCCAACGAGATGCTGGGCGGCAAGCGCGGCGACAAAGCGCCGGTGCACCCGAACGATCACGTCAACATGAGCCAGTCGTCGAACGACTGTTTCCCGACCGCAATGCATATCGCGGCGGCCGACGAGATCGCGCACCTGCTGATGCCGGCGCTGGCGCATCTGCACGACCGGCTCCAGAAGAAATCGAAGCAATTCTCGCGCATCGTCAAGATCGGCCGCACGCATACGCAGGACGCGACGCCGTTGACGCTCGGCCAGGAGTTCTCCGGCTATGCTTCACAGGTGAAGAACGGCATCGCTCGCACCCGGCTTGGCCTCAAGCAGCTCTATCCGCTGGCGCAGGGCGGTACCGCGGTCGGCACAGGTCTCAACGCCAAGCCGCAATTCGCCGCGCGCATCGCGACGCACATCGCCGCACTGACGCGGCTGCCCTTCGTCAGCGCACCGAACAAGTTCGAGGCGCTCGCATCCCACGACGCAATCGTATTCGCGCATGGCGCACTCACGTCGGTCGCGGCCGGACTGTTCAAAATCGCAAACGACATCCGCCTGCTCGGGTCGGGGCCGCGCTCGGGCCTCGGCGAATTGATCTTGCCCGAGAACGAGCCCGGCTCGTCGATCATGCCCGGCAAGGTCAACCCGACCCAGGCCGAAGCGCTGACCATGGTCTGCTGCCAGGTGTTCGGCAATCACACCACCATCACGATCGCAGCCAGCCAGGGCCATTTCGAGCTCAACGTCTACAAGCCGGTGATCGCCGCCGCGATGCTGCAATCAACCCGCCTGCTTGCCGACACGGCGCGCTCGTTTGCCGACAACTGTGTCGCCGGTATCCGCGCCAACGAATCGCGAATACGAGAGCTGATGGAGCGATCGCTGATGTTGGTGACGGCACTGACGCCGAAGATCGGCTACGAACGCGCGGCGGAGATCGCCAAGGCCGCGCATGCCAACGGCACCACACTGCGCGATGAGGCGATAAGGCTTGGTTATGTCTCAGCCGCCGAATTCGATCGTTTGGTCCGACCGGAGAAAATGACTCGACCGAATTGACGTGCTTGACGGTGGCCATGCACCACTGATGGATCGAATGCAGAGCGATTCCCAAGATGAAGCGGGCTCGGATGGCGCAATAGAATCGGCCGAAACTTTGTTGAGAGCGCCCAGTGCGGCTCCGCTGGTGGTAGCAAGATATCTTTCGTGACGGACAATGGTATGAACCTGCCATCCGCCGATTATTTTTTTACCGGCGTTCGAGCGCTGACGAAACGTTCTTATCGGGACGATAAGAGTATAACTGTTACTGCGCTCAACAATACAATCAGTATTCTTTCGGCGAGCTTTTCAAACTGCGCGCCGATGATTGCGATGCGCCGCTATAACGGCAGCGCACGGTACCTCGTTGCTATCACAGCACCTGACAGTGCCGCTTGAAATCTATTCGACACACGGCACCCCGATACGGCTTGCTTACAATTGTAGTGCTGCACAAACATCATTTGTAATGGATTGCCACGGTATGGGCGTATTTGACGCAGAAGCACGGGGTTAAGCCGGATCCACATATTATCAATTTCCGGTGTGACGAGCGAAGGGGATGGGTGAAATCGTCAACCTCCGCAAAGCGCGTAAGTCGGCCGAGCGCACCCGCGATCGGGCTTCGGCAGCGGCTAACCGCCTGAAGCACGGTCGCAGCAAGGCCGAACGCAGTCGCGATGGCGCGCGCGCCGCCAAAGCCCGCCGCAATCTCGATCAACACCGAGTCGAAACGGGAGACGAGCGATGAAATCGCCGGTCGTGAAGCGCTCTATCGTCATCGCTGGTCACAAGACCAGCGTCAGTCTCGAAGATGCGTTCTGGAAAGGCCTGAAGGATATTGCGGGCGGCCGCGACATGACTTTGTCGGAACTCGTTGCCGCCATCGATTCCCAGCGCCGACACGGAAATCTCTCTTCCGCCATCCGGCTGTTCGTGTTGGATCACTACCGGAACCAGGCCGGAGATGAAAAGGGCGACCACGGCTCGGTGCGCGAGACGATCTCGTCGCGTGGAGCTGTGTCGGCGCTACGGGCCGATTAGGCGCTCCCACCACGCGCCGATGGCGCCAGGTTGCTGGCCTGGCGCCGCGGTCGATGCGAACGGCACGCCGGACGTGTACGGCACCGCTGGCGCGATCTGCGTCCCACCACCGGGCTTGAGCGCTTCGGCGCGCTTGGCTTTCTCGAGCGCGTCAAGTTGCTTGGACTTCTCCTCGATCGCGCGCAATGCCAGCCAATTCGCAAAGCGCGCCGCATCAATGCTGCGCCGAGGTGAGGCGAGCGGCCCCCGCAGCGAGATCGCGATCTCCGGCCGCGCGCCGCCCGGCGCGTTTGCACCCGCAGGCCCCGTCAAGGTCAATCGCGCTCCGATGGCGCCCTCGGCAAGATTGACGCTCGCAACAACCGCAAGGTCGGCACCCTGTGCGCGCACCGCCACATTGGCAATGCGCAATTGACCCGCTGCCGCCGACAGCTCACCCTCCGTCAGCGGCACGACCAGCGCGCCGTCACGCAGCGCCGCCTCCATCCGGTCGCCGACCCGCCTTGCGTCGATCGGAAGGCCCTGCTCCACGCTGCGCACAACGGCTTCGAAGGCCTTCGGATCGAGGCCCGCGATCCGTCCGTCCGCCAACGTGAAGGTCCCGCTGCCCTTGAGCGCGCCGATCAATGCAGTGGGGCTACGCCCTGTCCCGCTGAGATCGAGGTCGAGCGTGACGCGGCCAGAGATCGGCGACACATTGTGATCGGGCAGAAGCTGCGCCGCTTCCGCGCCGGCGATGCTCAGGTGAGTGCGCATCGCCAGCCCGTCGGGCGTGCGGTGGAAGATCAAGCCGCCGGCGACGCGGCCACCGGCGAAAGTGCCGTCGATCTTCTCGATCGCCAGTTCATCGCGATCGAACCGCAACGCCGCGCGGACATCGCGCGCGACCAGTCCCGGCGCCAGCACGACATTGCCCGACCTCACCGCGATCGCGCCTTCGAGACTTTCGAACAGTCCGCGCTCGAACGGCTCCGCCGGCCATGCCGTGCTTGTGCTCTGCGGCATGCCAATCGCGGTCGCGACCGCGAGCGGCATGTTGACGTTGCCGAACGCCACGTCCCCATCGACGCTGAGAACCTGGCCGAAGCCGAGCTTGAGGCGGCCGCTGACGTCGGTGCCGGCGAGCTTGCCGCTGATGTCGGTGAGACCGACGACGCCCTCGGCGAGCGCGAGCCGGGTCGTCAACGCGACGGGGATGATTTGTTGCGGACGGCCACGCGAACGCGGCGCGAAGACTCTTGCGCTATCGACCTCGATGTCGAGCCCGGCGGTCGGGCCCTGGCTGCCGGCCAGCCGGAAATGTCCTTTCGCAGACACATCGAGGCCACCCGCGAGAAGCTGGCCGTCGAGCGTCAGGTCACCATCAAGCGGGCCGTGCGCAGCGAGATCCATGCGCCCACGGCCACGCGAGACAGCCAACAGGTGATCGAGCCCCAGAAACGCGACCAGCGCGCCACCGTCGCCGGCATCGATACGGCCGCCGATATTGAGCTGCGCCGCAGACAGGCGGGTGAGATTGGCTATTGTGAAATCTTTGCGCCCGGTGCCGAGGTCGCCTTCGAATCCAATCTCGAAGGTGCCTGCCTTGCCGGCAACCTTGAATGCGCCGATGGCGCGATCGGGCGCACCAGCTTCGCGCACCGTCAATGACGCGTTCAGCTCGGCAGGCGCAAGACGTTCCGCGTTGCGGCGCAAATTCGACGCCAACTGCGGGGAAAACTTCTCGATCAGCGCAGCGAGCCCGTCGAACGAGCGAGCATCGAGGTCGAGACTCAGAGAGCCGCCGGGCGATTTCGCGTTGGTATCGATGCGGCCCTTGATCGCTAGTGCCGCGCCGCCGAGATCGCCGACTGCGAGCCGCTCGACGTCAATGCGGTGCGCATTGAACCGCAGGTTCACGTCGGCATCGCGAGCCGTGACGCCGGCAAAAGTGGCGCGGCCGATCTTGCCCGAAAGCTCGCCTTCGCGCGGCCAATCGAATGCACCGCCGCTGAACAGTCCTTGCACGAGCCCATAGGCGCGATCGAGGTCGATGTCGGGCGCGCTCAGCGCCGCTTCGATACGCGGCGGACGTTCGCCCTTCGCCCAGGAATAGGCCACTCGGCCTTGCAGCGTCATTTGGCCCAGCTCTGCCCGCAGGCGCTCGACCGCGATCATGTCCGGCGCAAGCTTCACGTCACCCTCAAACCGCAGCGTCGTCGCCGGCGCGGAGCGCGCCTCGGTGCGGCCCGACAGCCAGGCCATCAGCGCGCGTGGGTCGCGCGCCTGAAGGATGGTGCGCCCCGCAAAGGACAAGCCTGCGTCGCCGGTGGTGAGCCGGCCGCTCAGCCGCGCCTGGGTCAGGCCCGGCGCGCGGAATTCCAACGTCTCGATGTCCCAGCCCTCAGCGTCGCTCCTGATATCGCCGGCAACGCGCTGGAGCACCGCGCCCGCAAGCGTGAGGCTCTCGACGCTGACACCCATCTGAACGCGGATCGGCAGCCGCCGCACGCCGGCGAGATAATCGGCGAAGGTCTTGATCGCGACCGCCGGACGTTGGCGTTCGGGCTCAGGCAGGCCGAGAACGCGATCAAGGTCGATCTGCGGCGAGGACAGTACGCCCTGAAGCAGCGGCGAACGTCCGAACGTCATACGGGCATCGCCCCGCAGCTTGAGTGGGCGTTCGTCGGGACCATACTGGAATTCGACCTGCTCGATCACCGCGCGGTTGCTGTCGCCCCTGATGCGCCCGCTCAGGCGCCACGGCTCCATGATCTCCTTGCGCGAACCTTTCGGTGCGCGCAGGACCGGACGCGCGACCTGCATCGTGCCTTCGAAGCGCGGGATGCCGTCTTCGACCGAGATGAAGCCATCGGCTTCGGCAGTCAGCGGCAGGTCGATCGGATCGACGTGCAGGCGCACGCGCATCGCCCCGTTGTCTCCGGCGGGGCCGGCGGCAATGCGATAGGGATAATGCTGGCCATCGAGGTAGAACGATCCCTGGCCCTTGAGCGGGCCAGCGAGCGTGCGCAGTTCGCCGTCGAATTCGAACTTGTCCAACACCATGCCGGAGCCGCTCGCGACGTGCGCCAGCAGCGCGCGGCTGTCGCGGATGTCGAGCCGCTCGATCGAGATCGCTTCGGGGTCGAAGCCGATCGCCGGCATTGGCCAATCGAGGCGACCGCTGCGGTCGATGCTGAGCGCGAGCTCCGCGCCCTCGAGACGCACGTCGGTGGCCTTCCATTCGCCTCGCACCAGCGAGCCGAGCGAAAATTCGATGTTGAGCTTGCGCGCACGCACGGCGCCGGCGCCCGCGGGATGCACGATGTCGATGCGCTGCAAAGTGAGCGACGGCGTGGGCAATAGCCGCGCCTCGATCGGGCCGGTCAGGCGCACCTGCAAGCCAGTCATCCGGCTGGCTCTGGCCTGAAACTCGGCGCGATACTTGTTCCAGTCGACAAAGTGCGGACCGACCAGCGCCGCGAGCAGCGCCAGGATGAACGCAATTGCAATGGTGAGCAGCGTCGTCTGCACGCCGTCTCCAAACCGGTGTTCCGCTGCCCGCCAGCGACGCGGCCCCCGGACGTACCTTAGCGCCAAAAGATGAGCACGATTCGTGCTACCCGGGCCATGATCGCCGGTGCGGCAGGCAATACCGCACAGCCTCGCTCCTCCCCGTGTCTGGAGCGGCGCTTCTCATGTGAGGGGTTTTGACGGCAAATCTATGTCGCGGAGCGTTGATGCGCAGCGCTGAAGTCGCTTCAAATTTTCACGATCTTGCCAGGGTTCATGATCTCCTGCGGGTCGAGCGCCAGCTTGATCGCCCGCATGGCCGCAAGCGCCGGCTCCCCGTACTCGCCTTGAAGATAGGCCATTTTCCCCTGCCCCACCCCGTGCTCGCCGGTGCAGGTTCCACCCATCGACTGCGCCCGCGCGATCAGCCGTTCGTGCAGCGCCTTGGCGCGTGCGACCTCGCCGGCGTCGGTAGCATCGAACAGCATGGTGAGGTGGAAATTACCGTCGCCTACGTGCCCAAGGATGGGAGCGAGCAGCCGGCTCTCGGCGATGTCGCGCTGTGTCGCGGTCACGCAGTCGGCAAGGCGCGAGATCGGAACACTTACGTCGGTCGCGAACGCGGCCGCGCCCGGCCGCAGCGCCCGCCCGGACCAATAGGCGTCGTGGCGCGCCTGCCAGAGTTTGCTGCGCTGCTCGGGTCTCGTCGCCCAGTCGAACGGGCCGCCGCCATGATCCTGCGCAATTTCGCCGAAGCGCTGCGACTGTTCGGAAACGCCAGCGTCGCTGCCGTGGAACTCGACGAACAGCATCGGCGTCTCGGGTAGCGCAAGCTTGGAATAGGCGTTCGACGCCTTTACCTGCAAGACATCCAACAGTTCAATGCGCGCAACCGGGATGCTGGACTGGATCGTGAGGATGGTCGCCCTGCAAGCGGCCTCGACCGAGGGAAACGGACAAACCCCGGACGCGATCGCCTCGGGGATGCCCGCGAGCTTCAGCGTCAATTCCACGATGACGCCGAGCGTCCCTTCGGACCCGACGATGAGCCGTGTGAGATCGTAACCCGCCGACGATTTCCTGGCGCGCGTCGCCGTGGTCATGATCTCGCCGGTCGCCAGCACGGCCTTCAGCGACAGCACATTGTCCTTCATGGTGCCGTAGCGCACGGCATTGGTGCCCGAGCATCGCGTCGCCGCCATTCCGCCCAGTGAAGCGTCGGCGCCGGGATCGATCGGGAAGAACAGGCCTTGGTCGCGCAGGTGCTCGTTGAGCGCCTTGCGCGTGAGGCCGGGCTCGACCACGCAGTCGAGATCCTCGGCGTGAACCGCGAGCACGCGATTCATGTCACGGAAATCGATCGAGACGCCGCCATGCGGCGCATTGACATGGCCTTCCAGCGAGGTACCGGTGCCGTAAGGAATCACCGGCACACCATGAGCCGCGCACACGCGCACGATCTCCTGCACGTCCTGCGCACTTTGCGGGAACGCAACCGCATCCGGCGGCTGGTTGGCGATCCAGGTCAGGGTATTGCCGTGCTGCTCGCGGACGGACTGCGAGGTGACGAGGCGCTTGCCGAACTTGGCGGCAAGCACCTGGATTGCCGCTGCGATCGCATCCGCATTGCGGCACAGGCTCACGGCTTCTCCGTGCGGTTTCGCAGCACTTTCGTGACCAACGCGGTCACGCTCGGCACGTCGTCCTCGCGGAAGGGAACCGGGCGGCACAGGTCCATGACGATGATGCCAAGGCGCGCCATGCGATAGGCCGCGTAGAAGGAATCCGCGGCGGTGGTGGCAAGGCGTTCGGCCACCGCACCACCAAGCTGCTGCGCAAGCGTCGTCGAAGCGATGTCGACCGCGCCGAGCTTGCCGGCTTCGACCACAAGGCGGCGGAGCAGATGGATCGTGGCGGAGGCGGTCGGGCGATGTCCGTAGGCGGCCGCGACGGAGCGCACCATGCGCACGCCCACGGCGAGGAAGAAGGCCGCATCGCTCAGCGCGGTCGGGCTGATCGCGGTGATGCCAAAGGCGCGCAGCACCGCCGTGCGCACATGGGACTCGGCGCGCTTATCGGACACCTGCAGCACCGTGCGCGACAGGATCGCGGTCTGTTGCGCCACCGAGTGATGGGACTGCACCTGCCGCTGGAAGCTCTCGACCGCGAATCGAGTCTCCCGGTCGTGCGGCACGACGGCCAGGATGTCGCCCATGATCCGCCGAGCATCGCGCGGCTGCACAATGTCGGCCGCCAGCCGTGCCCGCACATTTTCGACGCTGCGCAGCCGCCACAGGCTGCGCACCTCGCGCGCGATGATCGCGCCGGCGCCGCCAATGCCGGCGATGACGGCGGTGCCGGCAAGCGTCCCGAGCAGGGTGCTGCGCTCGAAAGCGGCGGCGACCCACCAATAGGAATCGACAATGAGCCAGCCGGCGAAGAACACGCCGAGCCCGGCCAGCCCGAACGAGACCGCGCGGCTCCGGCGGGGCGCAGGCACCACCGACGGGAGCGCGGGCGCCCGCGCGGGAACGATGCGGTCGGTGCGCTCGCCCTCCATCACCAGCGGTGACGGCCGGGCATGCGGGCGCATCGCCTCGTCGGAAGCATCGACTTCGATCACACGTGGCCGCACCGGGTCGATCATCGCAGGCGGTCTCCCAGCAGGAACTCCAGCGCAACGTCGAGATTGATGTGCGGAATGCCGTCAACCGGCGCCGCCTCGATCGCCGGCGGCTCGAACACCGGGATGTTGAGGAACGATGTGCCCCACGCATCCGGACGCGGCGGCCGGATCG
This sequence comes from Xanthobacteraceae bacterium, assembly GCA_050725815.1. Classification (GTDB taxonomy): domain Bacteria; phylum Pseudomonadota; class Alphaproteobacteria; order Rhizobiales; family Xanthobacteraceae; genus VAZQ01. Next base: position 5,618 of record JBOHIG010000264.1, on the reverse strand, counting down.
GAACGGTCCCGACGAAGAATTTCGACTGCCGGTTGCTGCCGACCGGGCGGCCGACAACCACCTGCACCCGCTGTCCATCAATCTCCTGCGTGTCCTCGGTTGTCGAGATCACCGAAGCGAGCGCGATCACATCGATGCCGGCGCTGGCGCTCCTCGCCTCGATCGCCGGGAACGCCGCCATGTTGCGCAGCAGTTCGGCGAGATGGTCGCGCTGGATGTCGGGGACGTGATCGGCCTTGGTGGCGGCGAATAGAACCTTGTCGATGTGCGGACCCCATAGCAGCTTGGAGAGGATGCCGCCGGAGCCATAGCGGAAGCTTTGCAGGATCGCTTCCAGCGCGAGCCGGGTGTCGTCGAAGGCCTCGCGGCCGGCGAGCAGCGCATGCAGCACGTCGACCAGCACGATCTGACGCGTGAAGTGGCGGAAATGATCCTCGTAGAAGCGCGCTACCACCTCGCGCTTGTAGACCTCGAAGCGCTGCTCCATCAGCGCACCGAGACTTCCGGCCGGGAACACGCCCGCACTCTCCGGAACCTCGAGCGGAGCGAACCAGAGGAACGGAGCGTCGCCAAGGCTGCCGCGGCAGAGGAACCGGCCCGGCTGAAGATAAGTCAGCCCATGCAGGTCGCGCGCCCGCAGCAGCGACGCGCAATAGAGGTCGTGCGCCTGCTTGGCGATCTCGTCGCTCGCTGTCGCGTCGTAGCGGTGCTGCGCGATGAAGGCGAGGAATTCGTGAGCAGCCTGCGCGCGTGCGCCCTTGCGATGGAGCGCGAGCGTGGCGCGCGACCATTCCGCGAAGCTTTGCGCCATCAGCGGCAGATCGATCAGCCACTCGCCCGGATAGTCGATGATGCGCAGCGAGACCGTCGCCGGCGTCCCGCTGATCTGCCCCACCAGCTTGCCGACCGGATTGGCAGGCACGAAGCGGATGTCGATGCCGGTCTCGCTGAGATCGGCGGTGCGTTCCGGCCAGTCGGCGCCGTCCGCCAGCATCTCGATATTGTCGAGATAGCGGAATCGCGGCAGCCGCTGCGCCTTCGCGCCATCGAGCCGTCCGCCGACCAGACGCCCGCTGCCTACGACCTCGAGTAGCGGCATCCGGCTGGGATTGTGAATCGCGCTCAGGAGATTGTGGATCAGGCTGGTGATGAAAACCGTCTTGCCGGACCGACTCAGCCCCGTCACCGCCAGGTTGACGGTCGAGCCCTGCGCAATGTCGGCGAGATTGCCGGCTTCGGAAAGCCAGCCGGACGCCTTGCTGACGATGGGGGCAATCCAACTGTCGAATGTCATAAGGGTCCAATCTCGGGATCGAATCTTTCGAATCGCGATCCCTGGAATATGGCCCTCGCCCGGCAAAATGAAAGCGCCGCGGGCACGACACCCGCGACGCCCTTAGCCTTCCGCTGGCGGATCAGAGGCCGACAGATGCTCACCGCGCCTTCAGCGCTTGCGCCGGCGGCTTCACCGTCGTTTCGGAGCGCCTCAGAAACGGGATCAACATCGACACGCGCTCGCGATAGCGCCGATAGTCGTCGCCGAACATCGCGACCAGGTCGCGCTCTTCCAGCCAGATGCCGACGAGGATGTAGGCTGTTGTGACGGCGGCGAACAACAAGTGCCCCACGGTCATGACCGGGGCGGACCAGAACGCGACGATGAAGCCGAAATAGATCGGGTGCCGCACGACCTTGTAGAGCGAAGGCGTCTTGAACGTCGGCGCGGCCATGCTGCGGCCGAGATAGTTGTTGACAACCTGGTGCAGCCCGAACAGCTCAAAGTGGTTGATCAGGAAGGTCGAGACCAGCACGATCACGATGCCGATCAGCGACAATGCCTGCACCGCGATCGCGATTTCCGGTACCGGAATCGACCACACGACGGTCGGGATCGGACGCCACTGCCAGAACAGCAGGATCAGCACCGCGCTCGTGAGCAGAACATAAGTGCTGCGCTCGATCGGGGATGGCAGATATCTGGTGAGCCAGGCCTTGAACGGGCGGCGGGCCATGCCGCTGTGCTGAAATGCGAACAACGACAGCAGCAGCAGATTGAGCAGCAGCGCCTGCCACAGGGGCGCCACGGCGCCGGAATCGATGTGCTTGGGCACCACCCAGCCGGTGATGAAGCCGATCGCGTAGAGGAAGGTGACGAAGAAGATGAGATAGGCCGCGAGGCCATAGACGAAAAACAGGGTCCGCCGCATAACAAGACTCCTTTGGGGCCATGAGGAAACGACACCCTCGGTCGCGGCAGACCCCGGTTTGGTTCAATCGCCCGGCGCGCGCGCTATCCTGTCGCAGCCGGATCGCCGCATAAGCGCTGGAAATTGATGCGGAATTTCTGTGCGTGCGACGGGGATCGATGCCAGGATGCGCACTCCCGGGATACCGCCATGCTCGATCGCGTCGATTTCGAACCGCTCTTCTTCGCTCCCTTCGTCTCGTCGGTGATGCGGGTCGAGCCCGGCTGGATCGACTACAACGGCCATCTCAACATGGCCTATTACAATGTGCTGCTGGACCGGGCGGTGGACGAGGCGCTCACGCTGGCCGGATGCGGGCCGGATTACGCGAAGACGCGTGAACACTCGTGTTTCACCGCCGAAACGCATGTGCGCTATCTGCGCGAATTGAAGGCCGACGACCCGATCCGCGTCACGTTCCAGCTCATCGACTATGACGCCAGGCGCCTACACTATTTCGAGCAACTCTTCCACGCCACGGACGGATTCGTCTCGGCGACGTCGGAGAACCTCGCGCTGCATGTGGACCTTGCCGCACGTAAGACGGCGCCATTTCCGGCGGAGGTCGCGGCCTGCCTGGAGCGGATGAAGCAGGCCCACGCAAAGCTTCCGCGGCCGGAAGCGGCGGGCCGCAAAATCGCCATGCCGGCAAAGAGTTGACCCCTCCCTTTCGGGGGTTACGAATGCCATCTTGTGAAGTGAGATTCGCCGGTATCGCCGCCGGCTCCCACGGAATCTGGAATGGCCGAGCCGGAGAAATTCCCGCGCGACGAGAACACGTTACCGCCCTATCCTCAACCGGGCGGGATCGCCGCGCGCGCCATGGCCGCGCACGGGCGCACCCACTATCTCAACGATCTCAACCCCGAGCAGCGCGAGGCGGTGGAGATGCTGGACGGTCCAGTGCTGGTTCTGGCCGGCGCGGGAACCGGGAAAACGCGTGTGCTGACAACGCGTATCGCCCATATCCTCAACCTGCGCCGCGCGCGCCCCTCGGAAATCCTCGCGGTCACCTTCACCAACAAGGCCGCGCGCGAGATGAAGACCCGCGTCGGCGCCTATGTCGGGGAAGTTGTCGAGGGAATGCCATGGCTTGGCACCTTCCATTCGATCGGCGTCAAGGTCCTCCGCCGGCACGCCGAGCTGGTCGGGCTGAGGCCCGACTTCACCATCCTCGACACCGACGACCAGATCCGCCTGATCAAACAGCTCTTGGAAGCGGCGAATGTCGACGAGAAGCGGTGGCCGGCGCGCGTGTTCGCGTCGATCCTCGACGGCTGGAAAAACCGTGGCCTGACCCCCGACCAGGTTCCACCCGGCGAGGCGGCGAGCTTCGCCGGCGGCAAGGGCAAGGCGCTCTATGCCGCGTATCAGGCGCGGCTGAAGACGCTCAACGCCGCCGACTTCGGCGACCTGCTGCTCGAATGCATCCGCCTGTTCCGGGAGAACCCGGAAGTGCTGCGGCAATACCAGCAGCGCTTCAAGTTCATCCTGGTGGATGAGTATCAGGACACCAATGTGGCGCAGTATCTCTGGCTGCGGCTCTTGGGGCAGTCGACGCCGCAGCGCACGCAAGCGACTGACTCGCAATCGCACAACGCCGTTGCCGTATCGAACACCAGCGCCGCGGGCGCCACCTCTCCCCAAGGGGGAGAGATCGACGCGCGCAGCGCGTCGGGTGAGGGGGATCGAGCCTATCGAGAGTCAGGAACCCCCTCACCCCACCCCTGTCCCCTACGGGGAGAGGGAGCAGGCAGCGCCGGGCCGACACGCGCTGCCACAAGCGAGGCCGAGGCATCACCACAAAGGCACCGGAAAAACATCTGCTGCGTCGGCGACGACGACCAGTCGATCTACGGCTGGCGCGGGGCGGAGGTGGATAACATCCTGCGCTTCGACCACGACTTCCCTGGCGCGAAGGTCATCAGGCTTGAACGAAACTACCGCAGCACGGGCCATATTCTGGCAGCGGCGTCTCATCTGATTGCGCACAACGAAGGCAGGTTGGGAAAGACACTCAGAACGGAAGACGTCCCCGGCGAGAAGGTGCAGGTCACCTCATGCTGGGACTCCGAAGAAGAAGCCCGCGCCATCGGCGACGAGATCGAGCAGCTCCAGCGCCAAGGAAGTGAAGAGCCCGGGACAGGCCAGCCGCACAATCTCGACGAGATCGCGATCCTGGTGCGCGCCTCGTTCCAGATGCGCGAGTTCGAGGACCGTTTCATCACCACCGGCCTCTCCTATCGCGTCATCGGCGGGCCCCGATTCTACGAGCGCATGGAGATCAGGGACGCGCTCGCCTACCTGCGTCTGGTGGCGCAGCCGGCCGACGACCTCGCCTTCGAGCGCATCGTCAACGTGCCCAAGCGCGGGCTCGGCGACGCCACGGTCAAGGTCTTGCATGAGCATGCGCGCCGCAAAAAACTGCCGCTGCTGGAAGCGACCCGCGCCATCGTCGAAACCGACGAGCTGAAGGCGCGTCCGCGCAATTCGCTGCGGGAGCTTGTCACCTCCTTCGACCGCTGGCGCGCGATGAAGGACGAAACGCCCCACACCGAGCTTGCCCAGATCGTCCTGGACGAAAGCGGCTACACCGAGATGTGGCAGAAGGACCGCTCGGCCGACGCCGCCGGCCGCCTCGACAACCTCAAGGAGCTGGTGCGCTCCATGGAGGACTTCGAGAATCTGCAGGGCTTCCTCGAGCACATCTCGCTGGTGATGGACGCCGACAAGGGCGAGAGCGATCAGGCGGTGTCGATCATGACCATGCATTCCGCCAAGGGGCTGGAATTCGACACCGTGTTCCTGCCCGGCTGGGAGGAAGGCCTGTTCCCGAGCCAGCGCACGCTCGACGAGTCCGGCCGCGCCGGGCTGGAGGAGGAGCGCCGCCTCGCCCATGTCGGCATCACGCGTGCGCGACGCCGCGCGAAAATCTATTTCGCCGCCAATCGGCGCATGCACGGGCTGTGGTCGTCGAACATCCCCTCGCGCTTCCTCGACGACCTGCCGCCGGAGCATGTCGAGGTGACGGAGGCGCAGGGCGGCTTCGCCGCCGGCATGAGCGCCTACGGCAACGCCGGCGGCTCGCGCTTCGACGAGATGACGCACTTCGGCTCGACCTATTCGACGCCCGGCTGGCAGCGCGCGCAAAAGCGCGGCAGTTTTGGCGGCGGCGGCAATTTTGGTGGCGGGACGGAGTTCGAGGAGGAGAGCCAGGATTACGAGACGGAATCGCCGGACAACTCCGTGGCCGACGCGGGCGACCACCTCTCCGATCACCTCTCCCCAAGGGGGAGAGGTCGGCGCGAAGCGCCGGGTGAGGGGGATCGAGCGGAGCGATATCGCACCGGCGGTCCCCCCCCACCCCAGCCC
>JBOHIG010000263.1:0-3935 GCA_050725815.1 Xanthobacteraceae bacterium | reverse complement strand
GTGAAGCTGGTGGCCGAGAACGCGGCCTCCTGCGTCTTCCTCGCCTACGAAGGCGCGGCCGAGCGCGACAGCCATCCGCTGCTCGACCTGCTGGCGCGGCCGAACCCGCGCCAGGACGGCGCCGCCTTCTTCGAGGCGCTCTATTCGCACCTGCTGCTCGCCGGCAACGCCTATGTCGAGGCGGTGGCGCTCGACGGCGACACGCGCGTGCGCGAGCTCTACGCGCTGCGGCCCGACCGCATGCGCGTGGTGCCGGGGCCGGACGGCTGGCCGGAGGCTTATGAATACGCCGTCGCCGGCCGCACGCTGCGCTTCGAGCAGTCGGGGCCCACTCCTGTTTCGACAGTGCCGCCGATCCTGCATCTTTCGCAATTCCATCCGCTCGACGATCACTATGGATTGTCGCCGATCGAAGCGGCGGCGGTCGCGATCGACACCCACAACGCGGCGGCGAAGTGGAACAAGGCGCTGCTCGACAACGCGGCGCGGCCCTCGGGTGCGCTGGTCTATGACGGGCCGGAGGGCGCGGTGCTCTCCGACGGGCAATACGAACGGCTCAAGCGCGAGCTGGAGGAGCAGTACCAGGGCACGCGCAATGCCGGCCGGCCACTGCTGCTGGAAGGCGGTCTCGACTGGAAGGCGATGTCGCTCTCGCCGAAGGACATGGACTTCATGGAGGCCAAGCACGCCGCCGCGCGCGAGATCGCGCTCGCCTTCGGGGTGCCGCCGATGCTGCTCGGCATTCCCGGCGACAACACCTATTCGAATTATCGCGAGGCCAACCGCGCCTTGTGGCGGCAAACGGTGCTGCCGCTGGCGTCACGCGTCGGCGCCTCGCTCGCCGCCTGGCTCGCGCCTGCCTTCGGCGAAGGCGTGACGCTGGCGATCGACACCGACCGCGTCGATGCCCTTGCTGCCGACCGCGCCGCCGCCTGGGAGCGCGTCACCCAGGCGCCGTTCCTGACCGTCAACGAGAAGCGCATGGCGGTGGGTTACGGGCCGCTGGAGGGCGGCGACGTGCTGGGGTGACACCCGTTCAACTTGCGTGCGGCGTCAATCCAGCCGGCCGAACTCGCAGCCCTGTGCGGCGTATGCGTAGCGCGGCACGCCGAGCTCATCCTGGCGGATGATCGGGCGGCAGCGCTCCACCCAGCGCCGGTCGCGCGCCTCCGCCTTGGCACGGTCTTCATCGGAGACCGGCGGCTCGACGGTGCGGATGTGCGGATTGAACGACCCGTTGCGGCGTGTGGCGGTGCACGACACGGCGCCGCCCGCGCGGACGCAGCTGAACGTCCTCACGCTGTCGGCCCCCACGGCCGTAAAGCTTAACGGCAGCGCCGCGAGCGCGGCGATGCCGGCGGCGAGATTAACGATTCTGTTCGACATTGGTGCACTTCACCGGTTTTCGTCCGACGCCGCCCGCTGCGACGCCTCCACCGGAGGATCGTTGCAAGGCCGGGACCAGCCGTTCTGTGCCGCCGTGAGACATGGGCCGCAGACTTGGCCGCGCCGTTTACGACGAGCGCGCGGGAGAGCGTATGGACGATCTCATCGCCACCTTCTCGGCGCGCGGCGACCTCGCGCATGTCGCGCTGTTGCTGTGGGCGTCGGCCACGACCGGCCTGCTGGTTTTTGTCGTGCGCGAGCTGTCGGCGGCGATGCGCCGCTTCGACGACTTCGTGCGCGAGCTTGCGCGCTTCAACGACCGCTTCAAGGGAAGGTGACGATGGACAATCTGCATACCGTGCTGCGCTCGATCCGCGGCGAAACCAAATCGCGGCGCGACCACCTCTCGGTGTTCCGCGAATTCCTCGACCATTTCGACCGCGTCACCAAGAGCCGCGCGCGCGCCGCGCGGGCGGCGAAACGCGGCAAAACGGTAAGGTTGGTGGGACGGCGAAGCGGGAGGTCGTGAGACCCTGTCTGCGCAGGGCTGTCGCTTGCGCGCCGCGCCCGCTCAGGAAGGGTGCGATGTCGCGGGCGCCTTCGCCCGATCGATTGGCTGGTGATATTCTGGTGCTCGAAGCGCCAGCGGCTACTGCGATCGCTTGACGCGTGCCTTGTCTGCCCGCGCGGTGCCGCGCCATTCCTCGTGGCTGCGCGTGTGTTCGAAGTCATCCGCGACCACGATCCGGTCGCGGCCTGCCTTCTTGGCTTCGTACATGGCGACGTCCGCGCGCCGGAGCATCCGGTCGGCGACATCGCCCGGTTCCCATTCTGCAATGCCGAAGCTGCAGGTCACGCCGAACGCATGGCCGTCATGATCGAAGTGGAGCGCACGGATGGATCGTTGCAGGTCGCTGGCGCACTCCACTGCATCCGCCGCCGCGCCGCGGGCGAGAATGCAGAATTCCTCCCCGCCAAGGCGGCCGGCAATCCCGTCGCTCAACTTCACCCGTGCGCCGACCTCGGCCAGAACCCGGTCTCCCGTGTCGTGCCCATATGTATCGTTGACCCGCTTGAAATGATCGATGTCGAAGATAATGACTGACAGCGCCTCGTTCGGCTTCAGCGCCTGGCATGCCGCCGTGGCATCCTCGAAGAAGGCGCGGCGATTGAGCAGGCCGGTCAGCGAATCCCGCGTCGCGAATTGAATCAATTGCCGCTTCATTGCCGTGACCCGGTCCGCAAGCCGCAGGCGTGCGCGCAATTCATCCGGATTGGGCGGCTTGTGGATGAAGTCGTCGGCGCCGTTGTCGAGCGCCGCAACCGCCAGATAGTAATCGTCGGTTGACGACATCAGGACGACGTGCAGCGCCCGGCGCGTTCCGCTCAGCTTGCGCACGGCCGCGCACAGCTCGATGCCTGAGATGCTGCCTGGCTCCGTGCTCGTGATCAGAGCGCGGACGCGGTCGTCCTGTGCGACATAGGCCAAGGCATCGCGGCCGTCGGCGAAGGCGACCACATCGTGTCCGCCTTCCTCGATCAGTCGCGTCATCACCCGATGAACCGCACGGCTCGGATCGACCAGCACAATGCGCATGGCAACCCCGAATAATTCGCAGAGCTTACAGGCAAGACATTAACCGTCGCTTAACTCATCGGTCGGCGCCGCATCCGTATTCCGTCCGCTGCGGGGGCAGTGACCAATGCAGGACCGAAAGAATTCGTTCCGTCCTGCGTCCAAACGCGCGCTCCCGCGGGCAACCGGGCCTGTTCTTCCCGCGCCTGCGGGATCGGTCCTCTGACATCACAAAAGTGAATCCACCATGCTCGCACCGAACGATATCGCGGCGGACGCGTTCCGCCCGCGCACCACCATCGATTCCGTCGGCATCGTCGAAGGCTATGCCTCGCTGTTCGGCGAGATCGATTCCGCGCGCGACATGATCATGCCGGGCGCGTTCAAGGACACGCTGCGGCTACGCGGCATCCGCCGCATCCCGATGCTGTTCCAGCACGACCCGTCCGAGCCGGTCGGCATCTGGCTCGAGCTGCGCGAGGATGCGCGCGGGCTTTTCGCGCGCGGCAGGCTGATCCCCGAGGTCGCGCGCGCGAGAGAGCTCAACGCGCTGGTCAAGGCCGGCGCGGTCGATGGGCTGTCGATCGGCTTCCGCACCGCCTCCGCCCGCGTCGATCCCCGCACCCGCGTCCGCAAGGTGCATGCGGTCGATCTGTGGGAAATCTCGATCGTCACCTTTCCGCTGCTCGCCGGAGCGCGCGTACGCAGCGTCGCCGGCAAGCGGATGCCGTATGCGGTCTCCGTTCCCCGTTCATTGGGCGGAGAGGGAAGGGGCGGCGGGCGGCCCGATCCCGCGACCGAGCGACTCTACCTGCGCCGCCCGCGCTTCTTGTTCGCGCGAAGGAAGGCGGAGGAGACATGGCAGCAAGTCTCGACTTCAACGCAGCGCTCGTTGTTGCGCCCTCTCCCCTTGCGGGAGAGGGCATGAACGAGAGTCAACGAGTCGTGGTGGGTGAGGGGGCCTCTTCGTCAG
>JBOHIG010000262.1:0-4358 GCA_050725815.1 Xanthobacteraceae bacterium | reverse complement strand
CGCCGGTGCGATACAGTCAGCTCACCGCCAGCGGGGCGAGCGCCTCGATGTTGGTGACCGCGTCGATCACCACCGGGCGGTCGGCCTTCAGCGCGCGCGTGATCGCGGGACCGATCTCGCCCGCCTTTTCGACCCGGATGCCGATCGCGCCCATGTCCTCCGCAATGCGCGCGAAGTTCATGGGGCTGTATGTCCACAGCTCGCGGGCCTGCTCGGTCTGCGTACCGCCATAGGCGCGGTCGAAGCCGCGCTTGGACTGGTTGCCGCCAGCGTTGTTGTTGACCACCGTCACCGCGTTGATCTTCCAGCGCACCGCCGTCTCGATCTCCGCGATGTGATACCAGAAACCGGCGTCGCCGGTGAACGTCACCACCGGGCGCTGCGGCGCCGCGCATTTGGCGCCGAGCCCGGCGGAGAACGCCCAGCCGAGATGGCCGGCGCTGCGGATATAGCTCTGGCGCGGCGAGGTGAGGTCGAAGAAGCCGCCCATCCACATGCCGGCATGGCCGGTGTCGACCGCCACGATGGCGTCGTCCGGCACATGCCGGGTGAGCTCATGGCAGATGCGCTCGGGCCGGATCGGCACGGCATCGGATTCCAGCGCAGGCTTGTATTGCGTCGTCCAGTCGCGGCAGACCGCGCGCACCTCGGATGCCCACACATCCCGCCGTCCTGCACTATTGCGGTCGGCGAGTTCGAGCATGCGTGCGAGCGCGATCTTGGCATCGCCGTTGATCGCGGCCTGCAGCGGATAGTTCCGGCCGAGCGCCTCGGCGTCGATGTCGATCTGGATCGCGGGCGTGCCGATCGGCGGCACGGCCCAGAAATGCGTGGTCATGCCGCCGGTCTCGGTGCCGACGAAGCAGACGAGGTCGGCTTTGTTGACGACGCGGTTTGCGCTCTCGCGTGAGTAGCTGCCGACCACGCCGGCCGACAGCGGATGATTGCCCGGGATCGAATCCTTGCCGTTGAGCGATGTCGCGACCGGAATCTGCAACGCTTCCGCCAGCGCGACCAGCTCCGCGGCTGCGTTCGAGGCGCGCACGCCGCCACCGGCGACGATCACCGGGCGTTCCGCGTGCTGCAACAGCGCCAGAGCGGCGCGCACGTCGTTCATGTCCGGCTCTGGCCGGAACGGCGGCACCCGCGCGAAGCGCTCTTCGACCAGCGGCTCCATCTCCGCGTCCTCGGCGTCGACCTGGCCCTCGTTGCCGCGGAATTGCAGATGCACCGGCCCGGGCGTGCCGGAGGTTGCCGCGCGGAACGCCTGCCGGATCATGTCGGGGAAGCGAGTCACGTCGTCGATGGTGGCGTTGAACTTGGTCACCGGCTCGAACGCCGGCACGTCGTCGATTTCCTGATAGACCTTGCGGAACTTGGTCTTCGGTTCGCGCCCGCCGGTCATTGCGATCACCGGCGAATGGGCGAGCCAGGCGTCGCGCAGCCCGGCGGCGAGGTTGAGCGCGCCGATCACCTGCGCCATGCAGATGCCGGGCCTGCCCGATGCACGCGCGTAGCCGTCGGCCATGTAGGCGGCGGATTTCTCGCCGTGGGTGTGGACGCGCGCGATGCTGGTGCGCCGCTCCATCTCCGCGAAGGTCCGCCGCAGCACGGCCGGCACCATGAACACGTGGGTAACGCCGTAGCCCTTGAGCATGTCGGCGAGGCATTCCGCGCCCGTCATTCGTCGATTATGGCCCAGCATGATGGAATCCGATGCTCGATGTCAGCTCTGCGCGGTGGTGAGGCGCGGGGAAACGAATGCGTGAACAGGAGGCGCGTCGGTCCAGCGCTCGACCTCGACCAGTGCGGTTGCCGAGCTCGGACCCTGGCTGAGCTTCGAGGTGCCGTCGTCGCGCGTCAACACGTTGGCGTTGCCGTGCCGGCAAAGCGGCGCGTCGCCGTCGTCGGCAGGGTCATACCAGGCGCCGCAGGCCAGCCGCACCACGCCCCGGCTCACCGTGTCGGTCACGATCGCACCCGCGAGGCAGGCGCCGCGCCCGTTGAAGACGCGCACCACATCGCCGTCGGCGATCCCGCGTGCCTTCGCGTCGTCGGGGTTGATCGAGATCGCCTCGCGACCGGCGACCTTGCCGCCGGCGCTCACCGGGCCGGAGTCCATCTGGCTGTGCAGCCGGTCGCGCGGCTGACTGGATATGAGGTGCAGCGGATAGCGCACCGCCAGCGTCCCGCCGAGCCACTCCGACGGCTCGATCCAAGCCGGATGCGGCGGGCAGTCGTCATAGCCGAAGCTCGCGATCTTTTCGGAATAGAGCTCGATGCGGCCGCTTGGCGTGCGCAACGGGTGTTTCGCCGGATCGGCGCGGAAATCGCCGAACAGCACGTATTCGTCGCCGGCGGCCGGAATCTCAAGCCAGCCCTTCTCCCAGAAGCTGTCGAAATCCGGCAGCGCCAGCGCGTTGGCGCCTGCGCCGTGCCGGCATCGCTCGTAGAGGTGCCGCAGCCATCCCATCTCGTCGCGGCCTTGGGTGAAGGCGTCGGCGCAACCGAGTCGTTCGGCAAGGCCGTTAAAGATCGCGAAGTCGTCGCGCGCCTGGCCGACCGGCGCGATGGCACGCTGCATCGCCATGACGAAGCGATCGCGCCGCGACGCTCCGATGTCGTTGCGCTCCAGCGTCGTGGTCGCCGGCAGCACGATGTCGGCATGGCGCGCGGTCGCGGTCCACCACGGATCGTGCACCACGATCGTGTCCGGCCGTTCCCAGGCGCGCCGCAGCTTGTTGGTGTCCTGGTGGTGATGGAACGGATTGCCGCCGGCCCAGTAGACGAATCGGATGTCGGGATAGGCGCCGCGCTTGCCGTTGAAGTCGTAGGACGCGCCGGGATGCAGCAGGCAGTCGGCGATGCGCGCTGCCGGGATTGCGATCCGGACGGGATTGGGGATGCCCTCCATCGCCGGCGGCGCGAACATCAGCGGAGGATCGCCGATGCCGGCGGTGGAGCCATAGCCGAATCCGAAGCCGCCGCCGGGGAGGCCGATCTGGCCGAGCGCGGCGGCCAGCAGGATGGTCGCCCAATAGGCCTGCTCGCCGTGATGCGCGCGCTGCAACGACCATGACGCCGTGACCATGGTGCGCGTCGCCGCCATGTCGCGCGCCAGCGTGCGGATGGTGTCGGCGGGCACGCCGGTAATCGGTGCGGCCCAGTCGGCGGTCTTGGGCTGGCCGTCGGTCTCGCCCATCAGATGCGGCACGACGCGCTCGAAGCCGCTGCAATGGCTCGCCAGGAATGCGGCATCGTGCAGCTTTTCGCTGACCAGCGTGTGCGTCAGCGCGAGCAGCATCGCGGTGTCCGTGTTCGGCCGGATCGGGATCCATTCCGGGCGCACGTCGTCGGGCCCGTCCTCGCGGATCGGGCTGACATTGATCACGCGGACGCCGGCGCTAGCCAGGTCCTGCATCCATTGGCCAGTGGAATGCGCCGCGCAGCCGCCCTTGATGACGGAGGTGTTCTTCGGATTGGCGCCGCCGAACAGCACCATCAGCTTCGCGTGCCGTGCGATCGAGGTCCAGGAGGTGAGGGGGCCGACCACGGACTGCGGCGAGCCGACCACATGCGGCAGGAACGCAAGCGCCGCGCCGAAGCTGTAGTTCATAGTCTGGTCGACATAGCCGCCCGATGCGGCGAGGAAGCGGTGCAACTGCCCGCGCGCCTCGTGGAAGAGGCCCGCCGACGCCCAGCCCTGCGAGCCGCCCATGATGGACTCGCTGCCGTGCTCGCGGCGCACGCGCGCGATCTCGCTTGCGACGAGGTCGAGCGCCTTGTCCCACGACACCGGCACGAATGGCTCGCGCCCGCGCCCGCGGCCATGATCGAGACCATGGCCGGGACCGTGCGTCAGCCAGCCCTGCCGCACCATCGGCTGCGCGATGCGCGTTGGCGAATGCACGGCGTCGGGGATGGCCTCGATCAGGCGCGACGGTTTGGGATCGTGCTCGAAGGGATGCACGCCGACAACGCGTCCGCCGTCCACGTCGGCGAAGAACGCGCCCCAGTGCGAATGATTGCGAACGAGCATTGTCAGATGCCTCGTGAAAGAAGCGCAGCGATCTCGGCCGGCTCCCACTCCCGCTTGCGGGGGAGGGGTGGGGAGAGGGTGATCTTGCTCAGTGCCTGCATGCCCTCTCCCTAACCCTCCCCCGCAAGCGGGGGAGGGGACATGCCCAGTCCGTGGCACCGATATTCGACCTACTTGATCGCCAGCGGAGTGACCGGCGAGCCGACCGCGCCGGAGATCGGGAACGCCGGCGCCACGAACAGACACACGTACACCATGTCTGCGGCGCAGTCGACAGCCACCTCCTTGAGCTGGAAGATCTCGCCCCTGGTCAAGCCCA
>JBOHIG010000261.1:0-15698 GCA_050725815.1 Xanthobacteraceae bacterium | reverse complement strand
TCGAGCAGGCTGGCGGCATCCGATTGCTGGCGACGGAGCCGGCCGAGGATGCGGCGACGACCAAGCTCGTGCGCGGCCTGGGCCTGCGCGTCTGCCTCGTCGACGCGCCATTCGGGCAGCCGCTGGGCTACCGCTCCGCGCGCGAGGTATGGGCACGCCAGTTGCGCTGGGCGCGGCTGCGACAGGCTTCGTTCAAGCGCTATTACGCGCTGGAAATCCTCTCGGGCGGCATCGGCCCGCTGCTTGCGGTCGCCTACGTGTTGGCGGCGTCGGGACTGCCTGTGGGCGGCGTGGTCGCGGTCGCAGCGGTATGGTACGGCGCGGAGGCCGCGCTCGCGCGGGCAGCCGGATGGCATCTCAGCGTGCGATCGCCGCTTGCCTGCCTGCTACGCGACGTTCTGTTGCCGCTGCTCTGGATCGGAGGCTGGCTCGGGCGCGACTTCGTCTGGCGCGGCAATCAGATGCGGGCGATCGAGCAGCGCGGCGCGGTGTAGCGCCGTATGGACATCGCACCGGCGTGACGGTGTACAATCGCCCAGCGTCCTCGATCACCCCGCCCTCGGATCGCCCATGAACCTCGGAATTGCCGGCCGCAAGGCCATCGTCTGCGCCTCCAGCCGGGGGCTCGGCCGCGCTTGTGCGCAGGCGCTGGCCGAGGCCGGCTGCGAGATCGTTATCAATGGCCTCGATGCGGCACGGCTCGACGCGGCTGCTGCCGAACTGAAGAAGGCGACCGGTGCGAAAGTGACTGCGGTGCAGGCCGACGTCGCCACCGCCGAAGGTCAGGCCGCCTTGTTCGCCGCCTGTCCGGAGCCCGACATCCTGGTCAACAACAATGCCGGTCCGCCGCCGCGCGATTTCCGCGAGCTGACGCGCCAGCAGATGCTCGACGGCGTCGTCGCCAACATGGTGGCGGCGGTCGAGCTCACGCAGAAGGCGGTCGTCCCGATGATCGCGAAGAAGTTCGGCCGCGTCGTTAACATCACCTCCGGCACGGTGAAACTGCCGCAGGCAGGCCTCGACCTCTCCTCGGCTGCGCGCGGCGGGCTGACGATCTTCCTCGCCGGCGTGGCGCGCCAGGTCGCCGCCAACAACGTGACCATCAACAATCTCCTGCCCGGCGCATTCGAGACCGACCGGCTCAAGACCGTGCTGGGCGCGGCCGCCAAGCGGCGCAACCTCAGCTACGAGGACGCGCGCGCCGAGCGCATCGCCTCGATCCCGGCCAGGCGGCTCGGCGATCTTGCCGGCTTCGGCGCGACCTGCGCCTTCCTGTGCTCGGTACAGGCGGGCTTCATCACCGGACAGAACATCCTGATCGACGGCGGCGCTTTCCCCGGATCGATGTAATATCGATCGTAGTATCGTCACACCAACCAACGTTGGAGATACGCGCATGAAGCTCGTCCGCTTTGGCCCGCCCGGCCGCGAGAAACCCGGCATCCTCGACATCGACGGCGCCATCCGCGACCTCTCCAAGGTGGTGCCGGACATCTCCGGCGATGCGCTCTCGCCCAAGGGGATCGAGAAGATCCGCAAGGCCAAGATCGGCAAGCTGCCGCTGGTGAAAGGCAATCCCCGGCTCGGGCCGTGCGTTGCCGGCACCCGCAACTTCTTCGCCATCGGATTGAACTTCGCCGATCACGCGGAGGAAGCCGGCATGCCCTTGCCCAAGGAGCCGGTGATCTTCAGCAAGGCGACCAGCTCGATCTGCGGCCCCAACGACGACACCATGATGCCGAAGGAGGGAGCGAAGCTCGACTACGAGGTCGAGCTCGGCATCGTCATGGGCTCGCAGGCGCGCTACCTCGCGAAGAACAAGGCGATGGATGCCGTCGCCGGCTACTGCCTCGCCAACGACGTATCCGAACGCGTGTTCCAGCTCGAGCGCTCGGGCGGCCAATGGTACAAAGGCAAGAGCTGCGAGACGTTCGGTCCGCTCGGACCCTGGCTCGTCACCAAGGACGAGATCAAGGATCCGCAAAAGCTCGACATGTGGCTCACCGTGAATGGCGAGACGCGCCAGATCGGCTCAACCAAGACCATGATCTTCGGGATCGCGCACCTGGTCTGGTACTGCTCGCAGTTCCTGGTGCTGGAGCCCGGCGATGTCATCATCACGGGAACGCCGCCCGGCGTCGCGCTGGGCATGAAGCCGGTGCAGAAATTCCTCAAACCGGGCGATGTGGTCCGCCTGCGCATCGACGGCTTGGGCGAGCAGCAGCAGAAGGTGGTGAAGTTCAAGGCGTGACCTTCACGTTACCGCCGACTTATCATCACAAGTCTGATTGACCCGGCGTTGGGAGCAAGTATCGGTGGGGCCAGAAACGAAATGTTGGGACTTTACCTGATGTCGGGATGGCTCCGACATATCTCGTAATTACCTTCGTCACACCATGCCAGGCAGAGCGTTCAATTCCTACGTTTCCGCCGTGCATTAGCTGAAAGCCAAGCTCCCAAGTCTTTCCAAAGATATCCGTATAGAAGGCGCTGCCGTAGATGAATATCGCGTGGCGCCCATTGCGAAGATTTTCAAATTCATCGGCAGTCAGGGGTCTGCCAAGGTCAGGAAATGCGCTCATCCCCTGCCCGTGGCCGATCCTCCCGTGAGATGGCTTCTGTTCAATGGCGAAGTCTGGCATGGGACCATGGTCGGGAAACCAGGCAAGATTAAACCTACAGTTCGTTTGAACATGTGCGGCTGGAGTGTTGCCGTCATTTCTGAATACGAGATGGGCGTATGGAACGCGACCAGGCTGAACATCTTTGATTTCGGATTTGGAAATACTGAGATACGCCCGCAATTCGCGTTCGGCGGTTACACGGGTAATTTCGACCGCAGCTTCGGCCGCCTGGGTTCCCTTGGATGCCTCATCAACGGCAGCCCTAGTGGCATCAAGAGTCCATTTGACGAATGCAACACCTATGGCAGTTACAAATACACTCGCGCACGCCGCTATTGCAGCGATGAAGGCCCACAGCACCATTTGCCGTTGGGCCTTAAGCTCCTGCTCTGAACGCCACTCTTGTCTATTCGGCTTGGATTCAGGCGGCGGAATTTCAACGCCGTTGAATGGTGCAACTTCCGGCTTGGCCAGACGCTCGTGTGTGTGCTTGGAGTAGTCAGCTGAAGCGCCTTCGCCACCCCGAATTTGCTGATAGTGGTTTTGTAGGCCCGCGGCCGCGAGCATCGCAATAACGGCTATTCCGACTCCACTCGGAGGATGTAGGAACCAATCGCGAAGGAACATCTGATGGTCAAAGTCCGCATGACAAAGGTTGTACTTACCACCACTTGTGGAAATGGTGCACGGGGCCATGCCCCGAGCCGATCGACAGCCGGCCCGAGGCCGCAATCGCCTCGCTGATATAGACTTTCGCCTCGCGCGCGGCGGCAATGAGATCGCGGCCCTTGGCGAGGCCCGCCGCGATTGCCGAGGACAGCGTGCAGCCGGTGCCATGCGTGTTGCGCGTCGCGATGCGTGCGGTCGCAAGCCGCGTGAACGAGTCGGGGCCGAGCAGCACATCCACGCACTCGCTCCCCGTCCCGTGCCCTCCCTTGATCAGGACCGCGCGCGCGCCACGCGCCATCAGCGCCTCGGCCTGCCGGCGCATCTCGTCCTCGCTCGTCGCCATAGGCTGGTCGAGTAGCGCGGCGGCTTCCGCCAGGTTGGGCGTGATCACGAGCGCGCGCGGGATCAAGACACGCTTGAGCACCTCGATCGCCTCGGGCCGCAGCAGACGATCGCCGGAGGTGGCGACCATCACCGGATCGAGCACGACATTGGCTTGCTTCCAGCGATCGAGCCCCGCCGCCACCGCCTCAATGGTCGCCGGCTGCGACAGCATCCCGATCTTGGTCGCGCGCACGTCGAGATCGGAGAATACGGCGTCGATCTGCGCGGCGATGAAATCCGGCGGCACGTCGTGGATGCCGGTGACGCCCTTGGTGTTCTGCGCGGTCAGCGCGGTGATGACGCTCGCGCCATAGACGCCGAGCGCCGAGAAGGTCTTCAGGTCGGCCTGGATGCCGGCGCCGCCGCCGGAGTCCGATCCCGCGATGGTCACGGCGATGGCGGTCATCGCCGTGCCCGGGCGGCGAGTGCGCCGTCGATCGTCGCGCGCAGCTCAAGCGCGGCGTCCCTGGGGCTCGGCGCAAGCGACAGCGCCGAGATCACCGCCACGCCGTCGGCGCCGGCCGCGATCGTCGCGCCGGCATTGGCGTTGGTGATGCCGGCGATGGCGCAGGCCGGGAAGCCGGGTTTGCGCCGCCGAAACACATCGACAATGCGCCCGAGTCCCGCGACCCCGATCGGCGCCTTCTTCTGGCTCTTCGATGTCGTCGCGTAAACCCCGCCGATGCCGACATAATCGAGCACATCGATGGGAGCGGCTTGCGCCAGCGCCTCGGTGTTGATCGACAGGCCGATGATCGCGTCGCGCCCAAGCAAGCGGCGCGCATCCTCGGCCGCCATGTCGGTCTGCCCGACATGTACGCCCTCGGCGCCGGCCGCGAGCGCGACATCGACACGGTCGTTGACCAGGAGCGGCACGCGATAGGGCGCAAGCGCCGCCTTGATCGCGCGCGCCGAATCCACCATCGCCCGCGTCTCGCTCACCTTGTCGCGCAACTGCACCAACGTGGCGCCGCCTTCCGCGAGCATCGCCGCGAGCGCCGGGAGCTCGTGCCCGCCCGCATGCTCGGGATCGACAATGCCATAGACGCGGAGATCGACATGCATCTCGACGGTCCTCCGGAATGCGCCATTTCGCATCCGTGATACCTCATCCCACGGCGGATGCGCCACTATCGTGCAGCGCCTTTGTATCTTGGTATCTTGCCACGCCGGACCCTATTTGCTGGATTGGCAGCCGGCGACCGCCGACCGACCCGGGAGACGCGCATGATCCCCTTCTTCGTCCAGATCAAATGTCATCTCGGGAAATCCTACGACGTGGCGAACCGGATCGCCGACGCCGAGATTGCCTCGGAAATCTACTCCACCGCCGGTGACTTCGACCTGCTGGTGAAGTTCTATGTTCCGGAAGGCACCGATATCGGCCATTTCATCAACGAGAAGGTGCAGACCGTTCCCGGCATCCAGGACACGCGCACCATCCTGACCTTCAAGGCGTTCGGCCGCTGACCGCTTCGGCCT
This sequence comes from Xanthobacteraceae bacterium, assembly GCA_050725815.1. Taxonomy (GTDB): domain Bacteria; phylum Pseudomonadota; class Alphaproteobacteria; order Rhizobiales; family Xanthobacteraceae; genus VAZQ01. The sequence continues at coordinate 10,539 of JBOHIG010000261.1, read as the reverse complement.
CGCGGGCGCGCTGGAGGCCGAGCTGGCGCTCGCGCCAGATCACAAACAGGCCGGCGGCGGCGATGATCGCAGCGCCGAAGTAGACGAGTGCATCCGGCAGCTCGCCAAATACCAGGAAACCGAGCAGCAGCGCCCAGAGCATCGCGGTGTAGTCGAACGGTGCGACCAGCGATGCCTCTCCGAGGCGATAGCTTTCGGTGAGCAGGATATGCGCCAGCCCCCCGAACACGCCGATCGCAATCAGCGCCACAAGTTCCTGCCAGGTCGGAGCGAGCCAACCGAAGGGCAGCGTACAAAGTCCCGCGATCGCGCAGATCAGCGAGAAATAGAGCACGATCGACGATGTGGTTTCGCTCCGCGCCAGCGAGCGCGTCTGCACTGTCGAGCAGGCGCTGAAGAACGCGCCAGCAAGCCCCAGGATCGCGCCGGCGGCCGCGATCCCGTCGGCGCTGGTGCGGCCGATATCGAGATGCGGCGCAAGCATCACCAGCACGCCGAGGAACCCGGCGATCACGGCGGACCAGCGATAGATACGCACGCGTTCCTTGAGGAAGATCGCCGACAGCGCCACCGTGATCAGCGGCGAGACGAACGAGATCGCGGTCGCGTCGACCACCGGCAGCCGCGCCAGCGCGGAGAAATTGCAGAACATGGCGCCGACCGCGGTCATGCCGCGGCCCAGATGGTGCAGCGGCCGGCCAATGCGGATCGCCGCCATCAACTCGCCGCGCCAGGCATAGATGATGACCACCGGCACGATCGCGAAGGCGGAGCGGAAGAACACCACCTGACCGATCGGATAGCGCGTGCCCAGCCAGCGCACGAGCACCGACATGGCGGCGAACAGGAACGCCGAGGCGAGCTTGAGCAGGACGGCCTTGATGAGATTCATCAGTCACACGCAATGGATGGCCAACACAAAATCGCGCCGGGACGCGGAGGAGCCTGGGAATTGATCATGCCGCGGGCACTCGCGGAAGCTGCCGCGTCCTCGTAAAATCACTAGTGGAGTGGATTTGACATTCGCTATCCACCTGGTCGCGATCTCCGGTAGCGAATGTCAAATCCAAACTTCACTAGCAGCCTATATTTGCTAGTGATCCTTTGATTCTAACATTCGCAAAAGTCGCCTGCCCAAACGGGATGCGAATGTTAGAATCGGACCACTAGCAGCAGCGAGGCGCGAACGCTTGCGCCCGCACCTCGCAACCACAAGGGAGGAATCGAAATGGCAACGTACATCGTGCTTGGAAGCTTCACCGACCAGGGAATCCGCAAGATCAAGGACTCTCCGAAACGCAGAGAAGCCGTCAAAGCGATGGCAAAGAAGTGTGGCGTGACCATGAAGGAGACTTACTGGTGTCTCGGTGCCCACGATCTCGTCGCGATCTTCGATGCGCCCGACGACGCTGCGATGACCGCGCTCGGGTTGAGTATCGGCAAGCTCGGCAATGTGCGCACGCAGACGATGCGCGCCTTCACCGCCGACGACATGAAGGGGATTCTCGGCAAGGTCGCATGACGACTACTTCGGATCCGGCCGCTTGGGGCCTTCGACTGCCGGCAGCGACTTGATGTAGGTCGCCATGGCGGCGCGATCCTTGTCGGGCAGTTGTGAGGTGTTGCTCACCACGGAGCTCATGTTGCCGCCGACGGAATCGCCGTCGGGAAGATCGCCGCTGGTCAGCAGCCGCACGATATCGGCCTCCGACCAGGAACTGAGCCCGTGCTGGGTAATATTGGGGACCCAGCCGTCGCCCTCCGGATCGGGCCCGCCAGCCAAGCGCTGGGCCGAAACGATCGCGCCGAACGCATTGCGCGGGCTGTGGCACTCCGCGCAGTGGCCGGGGCCGTTGACGAGATAGCCGCCGCGATTCCATTCCGCCGGCCGGTTCGGATCGGGCGTGTACGGCTCGCCGTCGAGATAGAGGAATTTCCAGCCGCCGAGCATGCGGCGGAAGCCAAATGGAAAGCGCATGTCGTGGTCGCGCACCCGGCCCTGCACCGCCGGCAGCGTCTTCAGGTAGGCGAACAGGTCGCGCACATCGGCGAGCGCCATGCGCTGGTAGGCCGGATACGGGAACGACGGGAAATAGTGCCGCCCGTCCGGCGAGGTGCCCTTCCACATCGCGGTGACGAACTGCGCCTCGTTCCAGCCTCCGATGCCGTCCTTCGGATCGGAAGAAATATTGGGCGCGTAGAACGTGCCGTACGGAGACTTCAACGCGAGCCCGCCGCCAAGCCGCGTGCGGTCTTCCTGCTTCGGCGTAGCGTGGCAAGCCGCGCAACCGCCGGCGTTGAACATCACCTTGCCGTTTTCCAGATCGGGCGTACGCGCCGTGAGCGCGCTCGCAGGCACCGTTGCCGGCATCGTCACGAACCAGAACACCGCGCCGCCGATGGCGGCAATGACGGCCACAAGAACGAGAAGCTTGCGCAGCATCGTGCCCTTCGCCCATCCGCGTGCGGCGATACTAAACTACCAGATCAATCAGTTGAATTGCTCATCGCCCGGTATTGCGCCTGGAGTTTGACAGGCCGGATCGCGCAAGACGAAAAAAGCCAAGGGGCGGCCTTGCGCGCCGCCCCGGAACTCCCAATCAACTTAGTACGCGCGAGAACGCTACGACTTCTTCTTGCGGTACATCTTGTGACATGCGCCGCATTGGGCGCGGACGGCTTTGGACTGCGCCTTGAAGCTCGCGAGATCCTTGGTCGCGTCGCCAGCGGCCTTCGCGTCAGCGGCGAATTTCTTCAGCCGGGCGTCGAAGTCGGCCTTGTTCTTCCAAACTGCCGGCAGCGCCGCGGAATCTCCCTGCGAACCCTCCGGGAAGAGCGCAAGCGCCTTGGTCCCGACATCGGTGAAAGTCGCGAACACCTTCTTCGCCGCAGCCAGGTCGAATGCCCGCTTGCCCTCGAGCATTTCGGTTGCGATGCGGTTTTGCGCACTGTTGCTCTTCATCAGAGCCTGGCGAGCCTTGATGGCATCGGACTGCGCGACAGCGGCGGTGACGCCGATTGCGACTGTGGCGGCAGCCAGAACAATACGGATCATGAGACGATCTCCCTCTGCATTTTTGGGCAAGGCCCGCCGATGGATGGTCGAACGGGATGAAGCGCTGCCCCCCGGCCCGCGCCGGACCAGCAAGGAGCCAACACCAGCGCTAGTTTGATATTCCTCTAAAATCCGGCAATGTCAAAACGACGCGGTAGTTGGAATTTTACCAAGCCCGATCAATTGTTTATCGCCAACCTGAAGCAGGCACGGGACCTGGGGCTAGTGTGGTGGTGCGGAAGTCCGCTTCATTGCTGCCGCACGCTCTTCAAGCGGGCTTCCGAACCAAACCACACTAGAATCATAGGCTTGCTAGTGTCCTTCGAATCCGAAGTCCGCTCACGAGCAAGCCGCAGATTGAAGCGGACTTCGGATTCGGGACACTAGTGGGATTGGTCGCATTGGCCAGACTGCCGTAGAAGCAAGGCCGGACGAACGGAATATCTTACGGCTCGAATGATGACCGAACGGGTTTATCTCGACTGGAACGCAACAGCGCCGCTACACCCGGCGGCTCGGCACGCTATGACGTCGGCGCTGGACGTTTGCGGCAACGCGTCCTCGGTCCATACCGAAGGGCGCGCCGCTCGCCGGATCGTCGAGGACGCGCGCGAAAAGGTCGCCCGGCTGGTCGGAGCGGAGCCCCGCAATGTGGTTTTCACCTCCGGCGGCACCGAGGCCAATATCTTGGCCCTTTCGCCCGGCATTGGCGCCGGCCGGGCACAGGCGCCGCGCGATGCCCTGCTCGTATCGGCGATCGAGCACCCTTCGGTGCTTTCCGGCGGTCGGTTCCGCAAGGAGGCGGTGGAGCGGATTCCCGTATCTCCGGATGGGCGGCTCGATCTTGCGGCGCTCAAGGACCTGCTTGGTGCGCTCCACAAGGCCGGCCGCGAGCGGCCGCTGGTTTCCGTGATGGCGGCGAACAACGAAACCGGTGTCGTGCAACCGGTGGCCGAAGCGGCGCGCGTTGTGCATGAGGCGGGTGGCCTGCTGCACGTCGATGCGATTCAGACAGCAGGACGAATTCCTTGCGACATCAATGCGCTCGGTGCCGACCTTGTCACCCTTTCGGCGCACAAGATGGGCGGTCCCAAGGGCGCCGGCGCGCTGGTGCGGCGCGCGGACCTTCACATTGAGCCGCTGGTTACCGGCGGCGGGCAGGAGCGCGGGCAGCGGGCTGGAACCGAGAATGTCCCTGCCGTTGCGGGTTTTGGGGCCGCTGCCGCGTTGGCGAGTGAGCGGCTTGCCGCGGACACCGCGCGCATGCGTGACCTGCGTGACCGGCTGGAGGCGGGCATCCTGGCGGCGACGTCCGCGGCCATTGTCTTCGGGGCTGGCGTCGAGCGCCTCCCGAATACGACCCTGGTTGCGCTCGCGGGCCTGAAGGCGGAAACCGCCGTGATCGCCTTCGATCTCGACGGCATTGCGGTGTCGTCCGGGGCGGCCTGTTCGTCCGGAAAAGTCCAGCCCTCCCACGTGCTTGCGGCCATGGGCGTGACGCCCGATCTGGCGCGCGCAGCGGTGCGGCTCAGCCTCGGGGCGACCACAACCGAGGCCGAGGTCGATCGCTTTATCGGCGCTTGGATAAAGGTGTCCGGCGCATTACTTAACAGGTCACAAGGCATCGCCGCATGAGCGGCATTGCAAGGAACGAATCGAACCGGAAACGACCATAAATCCGACCGATCCAACCCGCGGTCCTTGAAACCGCAGCGGAGGGAAGAATGCCGGCCGTACAGGAGACGGTGGACCAGGTCCGCCGTATCGATGTCGATCAATATAAGTACGGGTTCGAGACGATCATCGAATCCGACAAGGCCCCCAAGGGCCTTAGCGAAGACATCGTCCGCTTCATCTCGGAGAAAAAGAACGAGCCCGAGTGGATGCTCGCGTGGCGGCTCGACGCCTACCGGCGCTGGCTGACCATGCGCGAGCCGACCTGGGCGCGCGTGAGCTATGGGCCGATCGACTACCAGGATCTCTATTACTATTCGGCCCCCAAGAAGAAGGACGGGCCGAAGTCGCTCGACGAGATCGACCCTGAGATTTTGGAGACCTACCGCAAGCTCGGCATTCCGCTGCGCGAGCAGGAGGCTCTGCTTGGCGTCCAGCATCCGAAGGACGAGGGCGGAGAGGGCGAACAGAACGGCTATGGAAACAGGGTCGCGGTCGACGCGGTGTTCGACTCCGTCTCGGTGGCGACCACGTTCCAGGCGGAGCTCGCCAAGGCCGGCGTGCTGTTCATGCCGATCTCAGAGGCGCTGCAGAAGCATCCCGAGCTGGTGAGGAAATATCTCGGCACGGTGGTGCCGATCACCGACAATTTCTTCGCGACGCTCAATTCCGCGGTGTTCTCCGACGGCTCCTTCGTCTACGTGCCCGAGGGCGTGCGCTGCCCGATGGAGCTGTCGACCTATTTCCGCATCAACGAACGCAACACCGGCCAGTTCGAGCGCACGTTGATCATCGCCGACAAGGGCTCCTACGTGAGCTATCTCGAGGGCTGCACTGCGCCGTCGCGCGACGAAAACCAGCTTCACGCCGCCGTGGTCGAGCTGATCGCGCTCGACGACGCCGAGATCAAATACTCGACCATCCAGAACTGGTATCCCGGCGACAAGAACGGCAAGGGCGGCGTCTATAACTTCGTCACCAAACGCGGCGACTGCCGCGGCCCGCGGTCGAAGATTTCCTGGACCCAGCTCGAGACCGGGTCGGCCATCACCTGGAAATACCCGAGCTGCATCTTGCGCGGCGACGATTCGCGTGGCGAATTCTACTCGATCGCGATCTCGAACGGTCACCAGCAGGTCGATAGCGGCACCAAGATGCTGCATCTCGGCAAGAACACGACCAGCCGCATCATCTCCAAGGGCATTGCGGCCGGAAAGTCGCAGAACACCTATCGCGGGCTCGTGAGCGCGCACCGCCGCGCCTCGGGTGCGCGCAACTTCACCAACTGCGATTCGCTCCTGATCGGGGACAAGTGCGGGGCGCATACCGTGCCCTATATCGAGGCGAAGAACGCCTCCGCTGTGTTCGAGCACGAAGCGACGACCTCGAAAATCTCCGAGGACATGCTGTTCTACTGCCGCCAGCGCGGGCTCTCGCAGGAGGAGGCGGTGGCGCTGGTCGTCAACGGCTTTGTCAAGGATGTGCTGCAGACGCTACCGATGGAATTCGCCGTCGAGGCGCAGAAGCTGATCTCGGTCAGCCTGGAAGGCAGCGTGGGATGAGTTTGGACCGCACGAAATTTAAGCAGGAGGTGGCGGCCTGCCTTGGACAAGACAAGCCCGTGGGCGAACTTGCGGAGTGCGTGGCCAGGTATTTTCCGGACGTCATCGCGAATCGCGAAAATGACGATCTCGTCATAAAGGCCGGCAGTCGCTACCTCGCCGTCAGAAGGAGCGGTCCCGATCGTTTCCGCGTTTCTGAAAATGTCGCCGTACCGTCAACAAATCTGATCGATTTTGGCGGCGGAGCCGAGCGCTCACTCGATCAATTGATCGATGAGATTTCCGCGCTTGCGAGTTGAATGGGAACCGTAATGGCGTTGCTTGAAATCAAGAACCTCCACGTCAACGTTGGCGACAGGAAAATCCTCAACGGCCTCGACCTGACCGTCGAGAAGGGCTCCGTGCAGGCCATCATGGGCCCGAACGGCTCCGGCAAGTCGACGCTCGCCCATGTGCTCGCCGGCAAAGCCGACTATGACATCACCGAAGGCCAGGTGCTGCTGGACGGTGAGGATATTCTTGCGCTGGAACCCGACGAGCGCGCCGCCAGGGGGATGTTTCTGGCCTTCCAGTATCCGCTGGAAATCCCGGGCGTTGCGACCATGATCTTCCTGCGCACCGCGCTCAACGCTCAGCGCAAAAAGCGCGGGCAGGAGGAGCTCTCGGCTCCCGACTTCAACAGGCGCGTATTCGAGGTGGCGGGCAAGCTCGGCATCGACCGCGATATGCTCCGTCGCGGCGTCAACGTCGGCTTCTCCGGCGGCGAGAAGAAGCGCAACGAGATCCTGCAGATGGCGCTACTGGAGCCGCGGCTCTGCGTGCTCGACGAGACCGATTCCGGCCTCGATATCGATGCGCTGAAGGTCGTTTCCGACGGCGTCAACCGGCTGCGCTCGCCCGAGCGCTCCTTCGTGGTCATCACCCACTATCAACGGCTCCTCGACTACATCGTGCCGGACGTGGTGCACGTGCTATCGCGCGGACGCATCGTGCGCACCGGCGGCAAGGAACTCGCGCTCGAGCTCGAAGCCAAGGGCTACGCGCAGTATCAGGAAGAGATGGCGTGAGGCCGGGATGAACGCCGAAATTCACCCGATCAGGACGGACGCCGAGACCGCGCTTGCCAGGGCGTACACGGCGGCGAAAGCGGCGTTACCCGGCCCGGCGACGTTGCGTGAGCACGCGTTCAAGCGTTTCGAGAGCGCCGGCCTGCCGCACCGGCGCGTGGAGGAGTGGAAATACACCGACCTGCGCGCCCTGATGCGCGACGCCAAACCGCTTGCCAGCCCACCTGATGCTGCCGCGAAGGCCTGCGCCAGGAACGCAGGCGCCGCCTTCGCGCCGATCGAAGGACGCCGCATCGTTTTTGTCGATGGGGCGTTTGTGGCCGAACTGTCCGATCTCGCCGATCTCGAACGGGACCTCGCGATCCGTTCGATGGCGCAGGCGCTTGCGTCCGGCGACCGCGATATCGCCGCCACGCTCGGCAAGGTCGTGCCGTCCGACGACGTTGCCGTTGCGCTCAACACCGCGTTCATGGGTGACGGCGCGGTGATCCGGGTCGCGGCAGGCGCCGAACTGGCGCGGCCGCTGCATCTGGTTTTCTTCAATGCCTGCGCACGGCCAGCGTCTGTCTTTACCCGTTCCCTGGTGGTGGTCGAGAAGGGCGCTCGCGCGATGCTGATCGAGAGCCACGAGGGCGTTGCGGGCTGCGGATGCCAAGTCAACACTGCGCTCGAACTTGAGGTCGGCGACGAGGCTCATGTCGATCACATCAAGGTCACGAGCGAAGGTGCGGGCTCCCTCCACATTTCGAGCCTGATGGCGGCGATCGGCGCGCGCGCCCGCTTCAACGAATTCCTGTTCACGACGGCGGGCGCGGTCGTGCGCAACCAGTTGTTTGTCCGGTTTGACGGCGAGGGAACCGTTGCGGGGATCAGGGGAGCAGGGCTGCTACAGGGCAAGCAGCACGTCGACACGACGCTGGTCGCCGATCACGCCGCCGGCGGCTGCGTCAGCCGCGAGGTCTTCAAGTTGGTGCTCGATGATGAAGCCCGTGGCGTGTTTCAGGGCAAGATTATCGTACAGCCGCACGCCCAGAAAACCGACGCCAAGATGGCCACCCATGCCTTGCTGATGTCAGAAGCGGCCGAGGCGGACAGCAAGCCGGAGCTCGAGATCTTCGCCGACGATGTCCAATGCGGCCATGGCGCCACCACCGGAGCGCTGGACGAGGATTTGCTCTTCTACCTGAGGGCGCGCGGCATTCCGGCCAAGGAGGCCGAGGCGCTGATGATCCAGGCCTTTGTCGGCGAGGCGATCGAAGGCATCGAGCATGCTGGCATGCGCGATACGCTGATCGGGCAGGTAGCCGCCTGGCTGAAGGCGCGGGGGTGACGATGCATCCCGCTGTCAGCAACGGCGCCTATGATGTCGACCGCATCCGCGAGGATTTTCCAATTCTCGGCATGGAGGTTTACGGCAAGCCGCTCATCTATCTCGACAACGCGGCTTCGGCGCAAAAGCCAAAGGCGGTGCTCGACCGAATAAACCGGGCCTATACCTCCGAATACGCCAACGTACATCGCGGGCTGCACTATCTCGCCAATGCCGCGACCGAAGCCTATGAGGGCGCGCGCGAGAAGGTGCGTGCATTTCTCAATGCCGGCCGCCCCGAGGAGATCGTCTTCACCCGTAACGCGACGGAGGCGATCAACCTCGTCGCCTATACGTTCGGCTGCGACCGCATCAAGCCGGGCGACGAGATCGTGCTCTCGATCATGGAGCATCATTCGAACATCGTGCCGTGGCATTTCCTGCGCGAGCGGCAGGGCGCGGTGATCAAATGGGCGCCGGTCGACGACGATGGCAATTTTCTGATCGATGAGTTCGAGAAGCTGCTCGGTCCGCGGACCCGGATGGTTGCGATCACCCACATGTCGAACATGCTGGGTACTACTGTGCCGGTGAAGGAGGTCGTCAAGCGCGCGCATGCGCGCGGCATCCCCGTGCTGATCGATGGCGCGCAGGGGGCCGTCCACCTCGACATCGACGTGCAGGACATAGGCTGCGATTTCTATGCTTTCACCGGCCATAAGCTCTACGGGCCGAGCGGCATCGGCGTGCTTTACGGCAGGCACGAACACCTTGCGGCAATGCCGCCCTTCAACGGGGGCGGGGAGATGATCCGCGAGGTGTTCGAGGACAACGTCACCTATGGCGAGCCCCCGCACAAATTCGAGGCCGGGACGCCGTCGATCGTGCAGGCGATCGGGCTCGGCGCCGCGATCGATTACGTCCAATCGATCGGCAAGGCGCGAATCCGCGCGCATGAGACCGATCTGGCCGTCTACGCGCATGAACGGCTGCGCGCGATCAATTCGCTGCGGATTTTCGGCGCGGCGCGCGAGAAGGGCGCGATCGTGTCGTTCGAGATGAAGGGCGCCCACCCTCACGACGTGGCGACGATCATCGACCGGTCGGGCGTCGCGGTGCGGGCTGGCACCCATTGCGTGATGCCGCTACTCGCGCGCTTCGGTGTGACAGCGACCTGCCGGGCGTCGTTCGCGCTCTACAACACGCGCTCTGAAGTCGATCGCCTTACCGAGGCCCTTATCAAGGCGCAGGACTTTTTCGCATGAACAGTCCCGACGATACGAAGACCGGCGCTTCATCGGCGGAAACGCCGCTGGCACCAGGCGCCACTTCGGCGCTACCGGAGGCGGAAATCGCGCGGTTGACCGACGATATTGTTGGCGGGCTGAAAACGGTTTTCGATCCCGAGATTCCCGCCGATATCTACGAGCTTGGCCTCATCTATCGCATCGACATCGCCGACGACCGCAAGGTTACGATCGACATGACGCTGACGACTCCGAACTGTCCATCAGCGCAGGAGTTGCCGATCATGGTCGAGAATGCCGTGGCGAGCGTTGCCGGCGTCGGCGAAGTGAAGGTCAATGTGGTATGGGACCCGCCGTGGGATCCGAGCCGGATGTCCGACGAGGCGCGTACCGTGCTCAACATGTGGTGAGTTGCATGCGTGCTCCGCGCTCCCCACATAGACAACCGATGGCGAACCGGGCATGTTCACGACGGACGCCGCAAACGCGCGTTTGAACTGGAATAAGTCACGTCCGCGACGCTGCCGATAGGAGAGAAGACGACGATGGTCGCTCCGAGACCCAGACCGCAGGTGGTCCGACTGACGGACGCCGCCGCCGAGCGCATCAAATATGTGATGGCGAA
>JBOHIG010000260.1:0-8000 GCA_050725815.1 Xanthobacteraceae bacterium | reverse complement strand
CGGGCGTAGCGCGGCAGCCGTGTATGGGTATGCGGATGGATGTTCCTGGTGCGGACGCGCTCGCCCTGCTTGAAGCGCGCGGGACCGTTCGGCTCGCGCGAATAGCTGCCGCGCGAGAGCGCCTTGGTCACCTCGGCCGCGGGCAGGAAGCGCGGCAACGGCTTGCCCGGACGCAATGCGCGGCCGGCCTTGAGTTCGTCCTCGCCGAGATAGCCGTACTCGACCAGCAACTGCTCCAGCCGGAACGCCCATTTCTGGTAGTAGGTTTTGGTCAGATAGTCCTGCGGCGCCATCTCTTCGATTTTGGCGCGCGACTTGTCGATGTTCCAAATCTTGGCGTAGCCGAGCGCGCGGTTCATCGCCAGCGCACGGCCTTCCCATTCGGAATGGAACGGCGGCTCGTTCGGTTCCGGCTTGACCGGACCGAAGCCTTCCATGCCGCCCATGTCGTGGATGCCGTTCATTGCGCGTGTGCCTCGTGGGGGTGCGGATCGTCGATGCCGTCGCTGTGACGCGTGCGTTCATGCACGGCGAGCCAGGCTGCCAGCGCAGGCATCTCTTCCCGTGCCGCCTTGAGCTGGCGCAGCGTCACGCGGACATTGGTGCGCGCGAAGCGCTGGTCGGTGACGGCGATCGCGAGGGGATCGGCTCCGGCCTGGACCGCCTCCATGACGCGCTGCTTGAGCGCGACGAATCGCGGGTCGCCGAACTTGTCCAACATGCCCTGGAACGCATCGTGCCGCGCCTGGTCGAACGGTCTTGCTCGTCCCATCATGTCTTTTGCAGGGTGTGCGGGATAAATATGCGCGCAGGGCACGAAGCCTTCGGGGATCGGCTCGGTCGCGGCATGAGTGCGGCGGTGTCGCAACAGGCCGGGAAGAACATGGGTGTGCGGGCCTTCAGGACTCTTGCCGTCCGGCGGCGGGATCGGCTGGAACACCTCGACGCGGCCCAGCCGACTGACGAACACGCGATGCGGGCTGGCGACGAGGATGATGCCCATCGCCGGGTTGCCCGCTTCGAATACGGAGTGTCCACAATGCGCGCGAAGCTGTGCGGCGACGGCCGGATTGGCCACGCGCACGCAACAATCGGCCTGCAATGCGCCCAGCCCGAGATCGAACAACATCGCGCCGCGATCCTGTGCGCGCAATGCCTGCGTGTCGGGGCCGAGCTCGGTCAGCACGCCGCGGCCGTTCATTGCACAGCGGTTCTCCGGCAGACAGAGTGCGATGCGGTGGTTCCAGCCGTCCTTCGTGGTGGTTTCGAACGCGAACGGCCGCAGCTCCGCCAACGGCTCGATTCTGATGCTGCCGCGCGGAGTCACCGCCGACACTGGCGTCACCGCCGCCGGCTCGTCCGCCTCGCGCGCGAATTCGGCCAACGCGCCAAAGGTGCCGAAGCTCCATTGCGTCTCGGGGTCGGCCATTTGCGCCGTGAGAAATCCGGCGATGTCGTCGACTTGTGTCGTCACGACGCCGCACCCGGCGTTTTCGGCAACCCGGTCCCGATCATGCAATCGCGGGTCACCAGGTCGGCGAGCTTGTCTTCGCTCCAGCTTTCGGTGCCGGCGGGGCGCATCGGCAGCACGATGAAGCGAGTCTCGGCGGTTGAATCCCACACCCGGATCTCGGTCTCTGCCGGCAGCGTGACGCCGAAATCCTTCAGTACGCTGCGCGGGTCGATCACAGTGCGCGAGCGGTAGGGCGCCGACTTGTACCAGGTCGGAGGCAGTCCGAGCACCTCCCATGGATAGCAGGAGCACAGCGTGCAGACGATCATGTTGTGAAGCTTGGGCGTATTCTCCACCGCGACCAGATGGTCGCCGACGCGGCTGGTGAAGCCGAGCGAACCGACCGCCTTGGTGGCGTCGGCCAGCAGCGCCTTCCTGTACTCCGGATCGGCCCAGGCCTTGGCTACCGCCTTGGCGCCATTGTGCGGACCGATGCGGGTCTCGTAGGCCTCGATGATGGCGTCGAGCGCTTTCGGATCGACATAGCCCTTCTCGGTCAGGATCGTCTCGAGTGCGCGCACGCGGAGCTGCGTCTCGGTGAGCTCCGAGCCGTGCTCGTGCTCGTGATGATGATGGTCGTGGTCGTGTCCGGCCATGGAGCTTCTCGCCCTCCTTGTGTAATGATCCATTATCCTCCTTGGCCCAAAGGGTGTCGAGAGCACCGATGAGCGGAACAAATCCATTCGATCTCACCGGTCAGGTCGCGCTCGTGACCGGCGCGTCGAGCGGGCTCGGCGTACACTTCGCTGGAGTGCTGGCGGCGGCTGGCGCGCGGGTCGCGCTGGTGGCGCGCCGCATCGATCGCCTCGCGGCGGTTCAGGCTGGAATCGAGAAGGCCGGCGGGGCCGCTATCGCCATCGGCGCCGACGTCACCGACCGCGACGCGATGATGCGCGCTTTCGACGAGGTCGCGCGCGCGTTCGGAACCGTCACCATCCTGGTGAACAACGCCGGCGTGGTGCATTCGGGCCGTGCCGTGGAACTGCCGGAGGAGGAATGGCGGCGCGTCGTCGGCACCAATCTCGACGCCGTGTTTTACTGGTCGCAGGAGGCGGCGCGCCGCCTGATCGCCGGCCGCAAGAGCGGCGCCATTGTCAACATCGCGTCCATGCTCGGCATCAGCGTCGCCAAGGGCGTCGCAGCGTACGCCGTCGCCAAGGCCGGCGTGATCCATCTCACCAAAGCGCTCGCGCTCGAACTCGCATTCAAGGGCGTGCGCGTCAACGCCATAGCGCCGGGCTGGATCGTCACCGATCTCAATCGCGATTACCTTGCGAGCGAGAAGGGCGAGGCGATCAAGCGCGAGATTCCCACCGGGCGTTTCGGTGAGGCGCGCGATCTCGACGGAGCGATGCTCCTGCTTGCCTCCGACGCCGGCCGCTTCATCACCGGCACGACCATCGTCGTCGACGGCGGGCAGGTGGTGGCGGTGCGCGGCTAACCATCTGCCGTTAGGAATGACTGGCGTTGCTGCCAGACGTCATGGGCCACCATGCCCATCGCCATGGCGGCGCAGAACGCGAACACGCGGGGCGACAGCGTCGCGAGATTTTCCAGCGCTGGACCTGGGCACAGGCCCACGAGTCCCCAGCCGACCCCGAACAGCGCCGCGCCCGCGATCAGCGGCGCATCGATAACGGCCTTGGTCGGCAGATCGAATTTCTCTGCCAGGACCGGCTGCTCGCGCCTGCGCACCAGGCGATCGCCAAGGTGCGAGACGATAAGCGCTGCCGCCATGACGACGGCGAGGCTGGCATCCCAGCCGCCGAAGATGTCGAGAAAGCCGAGAACCTTGGATGGCTGCGTCATCCCGGAGATCAGGAGGCCGAGCCCGAAGACAAAGCCGCAGAGCAGGGCGGCAACTATGGACATGGCTCAGCCTCCCAAGACATGTCGCATGATCGCGACCGTGACCACCGCTGCGGCCATGAAAACGCCGGTGGCGACGATGGAACGCATTGAGAGCCGCGATATCCCGCAGACTCCGTGCCCCGAGGTGCAGCCGCCGCCAAGTCTTGCGCCGAAACCGACAAGCAGTCCTGCCGCGAGAATTATGCCCCAACTCGCCGGCAGTTCCGGCGTCGGCGCTGCGTGCCCAACCAGCGCAGCGGCTACTGGCGCCAGGATCAATCCGGCGATGAAGGCCATTCGCCAGCTCCGCTCGCCGGTTCCGAGACCGAGCACCGCGCCGAGAATCCCGCTGATGCCGGCGACGCGGCCCAACAGCAGCATCAGCATGGCGGAGGCGAGTCCGATCAGGGCGCCGCCGATTGCGGCCGAGATTGGCGTGAAGTTGGTCATGATGTTCTCCCGACGGTCATATCTTTGGTTGCGGATGGTCTGTCGCCAGCGGCCGCTCCTCGATCATCACCAGCGCTACGAACGAGATCGACAGGGACGCCGCGACCGCAAAGAACATGCGCCGGAAGGCTTCAGCGGCTTCCGCCGCGTCGGGCGGGATGCCGCCGCCGAACCGCCCGCCGGCGCCCGGCCCGAGCGAGGAGGTCGCGGCGAGAATGACGGTGCCCAGCATCGCCACCATCATGGTGCTCACGAGCTGCCGCGAGAAATTCACCGTGCCCAACGCGATGCCGAGCTGGTGACGTGGCACCATGTTCTGCACTGACACCGCTGCCACCGACGGCGTCGGCCCGAAACCGGCGCCGATCAGGACCAGCAATATCTGGAACGACAGCAGCGTCAGGTTGTCCGCCCACAGCGCCAGCAGCAGCACCGACGCGATCGAGACCGTGAAGGCGCACATCGGCAGCACCTTATAGTGCTTGACGCGTCCGAGCACCTGCCCGGCGAGACCGGCGCTGGTGTTGAGCGCCACCATCAGCACCATCAGGCTCAGGCCTGCATTGGTCGGCGAAAGGCCGATCACGCTTTGCAGGTACATCGGCAGGAAGATGTTGAGCCCCATGATCGAGCCCCAGCCGAACGCATTAGCGATCACGGCCCAGCGCACGATCGGGTTCTTCAGGATTGCGATCGGGATCAGCGGCTCAGGCGCTTTGAGTAGACGCAGGTAGAAGACGAATCCCATGGCCGCGGCGCCGCCGAACAGTACAAGGATCGGCAGCGACAGCCACGGATAGCGGTTGCCCGCGAGATTGAGTGCGAGCATGAACGACACGCTCGCGAGCACGATCAGCGCCGCTCCGATCAGGTCGAGCCGGTGCCGGCGCTCGTAGCGCGGCAGCCTCGCCAGCAGCGTCGAGGTGATGAGTAGCGCCAGCAGCCCCAGCGGAATGTTGAGCCAAAAGATCGCCGACCAGTGCACATGGTCGGCAAGGAAGCCGCCCAGCGCCGGGCCGCAGGCGCCCGCAGTGACATAGGTGACGGAGAAATAGGCGTAATATTTACCGCGATCCTTGGGCGCCGCCACGTCGCCGAGCACGACCACACTGACGCCGGACAGCCCGGCCCCGCCGATACCTTGCAGCGCGCGGCCCAGGATCAGCACAAATATGTTGGGCGCCAGCGCGCAGACCAGCGAGCCCGCCATGTGCGCGAGGATCGCGATGCGCAATGTGAAGGCGCGGCCGTGGATGTCGGCGAATTTGCCGTAGAGCGGCATGCCGGCAGTCGAAGCCAGTAGATAGATCGTGATCAGCCACGGCAGGTTGTGAACGTCGCCGAAGTCGCCGCCGATGGTGGGTAGCGCCGTCGCCAGGATGGTCTGGTCCATCGAACCCATGAACAGCGGCAACAGCACGCCCCACACAACCAGGCGCAGGTCCTTGTGGGTCAGCAGCTTAACTGCGGGGGCGTCCATGCGCGGCAGGGCCCCTATTGCTCGCCCGATTGCAGCGGCTTTTCCTCGATGAGGATGATCGCAACCAGCGCGACCGACATGGTCGCCGCAGTGGCGAAGAACACCCGCCGGTAGGCTTCGGCAGCCAGCGCCGCATCCTGCGCCAGCGCGCCGCCAAGCTCGCCGGAGGCGTGGCCGGCCTGCACCACGAAGCCCGCAACGATGGCGCCGAATACCGCGACCAGAAAGGTCGCAAGCAGGTTGCGGGTGAACGTCATGGTGCCGACCGAGATGCCGAGCTGGTGCCGCTCGACCGAATTCTGCACCACCACTTGCGTGAGCGCGGGCATCGCACCGAAGCCCAGGCCAATCACCACCAGTAGGATTTCGAACTCGAGCAAGCCTACGCTGGCGACGCGCCACGCCAGCACGAGGATCGCGCAGATCGAGACGGAGAGCCCGATCATCGGCAGCATCTTGTAGCGAACCAGGCGGCCGAGCATGTAGCCCGAGGCGCCCGCGCTGATATTGAGCGCGATCATGAAGGTGATCAGCGTGAGTCCGGCGCTCGTCGGCGACAGGCCGACGACGTTTTGCAGGTACTGCGGCATGAAGATGTTCAGGGCGACGATCGACGACCATCCGCAGGCATGGGCGATGGTCGCGCAGCGGACCGAGCGGTTGCGCAGCACCGAGATCGGGATCAGCGGCTCCGGCGCCGTCATCAGCCGCCTGAAGAAAAGCCAGCCGACCACGGCGGCGGCGGCGAACAGCGCCAGGATCGGCAGCGATGTCCATGGGAAACGCACGCCGCCCAAACTGATGCCCAGCATGAAGGAGACGCTCGCCATGACGATCAGCGCCGCGCCGATCACGTCGAGCTTGTGCGGACGCTCGTGCCGCGGCAGCCGGCGCAGCAGTACTTCGGTCACCATCAGCGCCACGGCGCCGAGCAGGATGTTGAACCAGAAGATGCCCGACCAATGCAGGTAATCGGAGAAGAATCCGCCGATAGTCGGACCGAGCGCGCCGGCGCTGGTGTAGACCACGGCGAAATAGGCGTAGTAGCGCCCGCGTTCCTTGGGCGCGACCACGTCGCCGAGCACCACCGACCCCATGGTCGCAAGTCCGCCGCCGCCCAGCCCGTGCAATGCGCGCCCGAGGATCAGCACCAGCATGTTCGGCGCCAGGGCGCAGGCGAGCGAGCCCAGCATGTAGACGATGATCGCGATCCGCAGCGTGAATTGCCGCCCGTAGATGTCGGCGATCTTGCCGTAGAGCGGCACTACCGCAGTGGCGGCAAGCAGATAGGCGGTTATCAGCCAGGGCAGGCTGTGGCTGTCGCCAAGGTCGCGTCCGATGGTCGGCAGTGCGGTGGCGAGGTTGGTGTTATCGAGCGAGCCCATGAACACCGGCAGCATCAGGCCGATGACGATCACCCGTGCTTCCTTGTGAGACAGCGACTGGGGCGGGACTGCTTCGACGCGGGCGTCCATCTGGCGGCGGATTGCTCGGGGGAGGGCGGTTCGCGAGCGTTGTAGGGCAGCCGCTCGCCTTCCACCAGCGGCGGTGGCGGATCGGAGCAATGCCGCGCGCGCATCCCATGAGGAGAATGGTTGCTGCATTGCGCCAAAATGCGTCAGCGCCGGGCCGGCCGACATTTCCTTTCCGCGCTCGGCGCGCCCGTGAAATGGGCATGAGGTTTCAATCGCTTAACGTTGCCGACTCGGAACGCGCTGATTACATCTCCTGGACTGGCCTGGCCCCTTTCGGCATCTCCGATCCGGGGGCACACTGGTGCCCCGAACCCGAAGTTCGCGCAGCGGCGCGGCAAGCTCGATCGCGAACTTCGGGTTCAAAAGGGCACCAGAATCATAGATTTTCAGTGTCCCTTTGATTCCGAAGTTCGCATACGAATGTGCCGCAAGGATTTGCGAACTTCGGAATCGGGACACTGGTTGCCGGAGGCCCGATGTCGCTTCGATCCGTCACGCTCGACGATAAATACGACCTGGAGAAGAATCCGGTCTTCCTCACCGGCTTCCAGGCGCTGGTCCGCCTGTGCCTCATGCAGAAGGAGCGCGACCGCCGCGCTGGGCTGAACACGGCGGGCTACGTCACCGGCTATCGCGGCTCGCCGCTTGGCGGGCTCGACCAGCAGTTCCAGCGTGCCGAGCGCCGGCTCAAGCAATCCGACATCGTGTTCCAGCCCGGCATCAACGAGGAACTGGCCGCCACGGCGCTGTGGGGCTCGCAGCAGGCAGAGCTGCGCGGCGAGGGCAAATACGACGGTGTGTTTGGCATCTGGTACGGCAAGGGCCCCGGCGTCGATCGCTCCGGCGACGCGCTGAAGCATGGCAATGCCTATGGCTCGTCGCCGAACGGCGGCGTGCTGGTGGTGGCGGGCGACGACCATGGCTGCGTGTCGTCGTCGATGCCGCACCAGTCGGACGTCGCCTTCATGGCCTGGTTCATGCCGACGCTGAACCCCGCCAGCGTCTCCGAATATCTGGCCTTCGGCGAATGGGGCTACGCGCTGTCGCGCTTCTCGGGCATGTGGGTCGGCTTCAAGGCGGTCTCGGAGACGGTCGAATCGGCGGCCTCGTTCGAGCTTCCGCCGGATCGCGTCTTCGCCGCGCCGGATTTCACCCCGCCGCCGGGCGGGCTGCACTATCGCTGGCCGGACCTGCCCGGCCCGCAGATCGAGGAGCGGATGGAGGCGAAGAA
>JBOHIG010000259.1:0-5243 GCA_050725815.1 Xanthobacteraceae bacterium | reverse complement strand
CGTTACGACCTCGCCAAGTTCGGCTACCTCGCCACGGTGAGCGCGTCGCCCTGGATGTGGCTGGTCGGGCCGCAATCCACCATCAAGACGCCGCAGCAGGCGCTGCAGGTGAAGATGAAGTGGCGCTGGGCCGCCAGCGGCCCGGCCGACGGCCTTTCCGACGGCGCCGCCTTCACCTGCGAGGCGCTCAAGCTCGATTGCCATGTCGTGCTCGGCTACAAGGGCTCCAGCCAGGCGGCGCTTGCGGTGACGCGCGGCGAGATGGACGCACTCTACGTGTCCGACACCTCGGCCAACAATTACGTCCTCGGCAAGCAGGCGCTTGCGGTCGCCGCCATGGGGCGCAAGAAATCGCGGTTCTTCCCCAACACGCCGACCATCCACGAGGCGGCGAAGCTGAGCGCCGACGCGCAATGGCTGTTCGACTTTCACAATGCCGTCACCGACCTCGGTCGCATCATGGTGGTGTCGCCCGGCGTGCCGGAAAAGCGGCTCGCCTTCCTGCAAGCGGTGGTCAGGCAGATTCTCAACGATCCCCGGATCAAGGCCGAAGGCGAGAAGAGCCAGCGCTACATCGATTTCGTCGATGCCGCGCAGACCCGCAAGAACGCGCTCACCGTGGTGACGAACGTCACGCCCGAGCAGAAGAAGCGCGTGCAAGGGATTCTCGCCAAGGTGCGCAAATAGTCGCCGCGGCATGGTCTGCGCACCGCCCGTCCTGCGGGATGGAGTGGCCCTCCGCGCACTATCTTTTTTCGGCCAACCGCCACGGGATTGGTCGACGGACCGTTCCCGGCATGCGATGATTTCTTCCACCGTTCAAGCGCCAAAAAATGAAAGTGGGAGGTTCGATACGATGGCTAGGACGTCCGGACTAGGCTGCGCGTTTGTCGCACTCGCTCTGTACGCAACGACATCATGGTCCTCGGTCTCCGCCCAGGAGTCCGAGCGGGCGTTCTATGCCGGCAAGACCGTGCGGATGATCGTCGGTTCCGGGACTGGCGGCGGCTACGACGTCTTTTCGCGGCTGATCGCGCCCTGGCTCGCCAAGACGCTCGGAACGACCGTTATCGTCGAGAACCAGCCGGGTGCGGGCGGGCGCGTCGCGCTCAACCGCCTCTATGCAGCGCCGCCTGATGGCCTGCAAATCTCGCTCTCCAACGGCGTCGGGGCTGCCTTCGCGGTGCTCACCGGCCAGTCGGGCGTGCGTTATGACCTCACCAAGTTCAGCTACCTGGCGAGGGTGGGCGCGCCGCCCGGACTCTGGCTGGTTGGAGGGAATTCTCCCATCCGCGATGTCAGTCAGGCGCTCGCCGCCAAGAAGAAGTGGCGATGGGCCTCCTCGGGCGGAACGTCCGGGCTCGGACTTGGGGCCGCGTTCACCTGTGAGGCGCTGAAGCTCGATTGCCACGTCGTCGCCGGATACAAGGGCAGCGCGGATGCGGGCATGGCGGTCACGCGCGGCGAGATGGACGCGCTCTACGTGCCGGAGTCCTCCGCCAACAATTTCGTGAAGGCCAAGAACAACTGGGCGCTGGCGACGATGTCGCGCACCAAGTCGCGCTTTTTCCAGAACCGCCCGACCATTTTCGAGGCGGCCAAGATGGATGCCGACCAGACCTGGGTGATGGACTTCCTCGCCAATGTCGAGGGCATCGGGCGTATCGTGGTCGCGCCGCCCGGTATTCCGCCGGCCCGGCTCGCCTATCTGCAGGAGATGATGAAGCGGACGCTGCACAATCCGGGACTCATCGCCGAGGGCGAGAAGGCGGAGCGAATCATGGAATACCTCGATCCCGTCAGCACGCGGGAGAATGCGAACAAGGTCCTAGGCAACGTGACGCCCGAGCAGAAGAAGCGCGTGCTGGCGATCATCGAGAAGGCGCGGAAGTAGCCGCATTAAAATGAGCGGAGAAGGCTTATCACGCAGGCTGCGCGCGGAAGGTCATGCGCGCCGGGTTGTGCTCCCAGTTGCGCGGGAGCCGCTCGGCCGAGAAGCCGGCGGATTCGAGCTTCTGCGTGAACTGCGCCTCGGTGTATTGCGCGATGCCGAGCGTGGAGCGCAGCTTGCGATAAGGCGAGACAATGGTGCGCGCCAGCCCGAACAACGCGGCGAAGAAGAAGCCGTTCTTGATGGCGTAGCGCAGCAGCGCGGACACGTCGCTGACCGCGCCGACGTCGGGCGGGATCACGTCGGCGAAGATCAGCGTCCCGCCGGGCGAGAGCAACCGGCGGAACATCGCCAGCATCCGCGCAAGCTCCGCCTCGGTCAGGTATTGCGCCACCGAATTGGTGGCGATGAGGTCGAAGCTCGCGTCCGGAAGGCGCTCCACCTCATTGGTCGAAAGGATCTTGATCCGCGGATTGCCGGCGAAACGCTTCGCCGTGGCTGCGCACACGTTGGTCGCCGTATCGGACAGCACCACTTCGCCCGCAACGGCTGCTACGAGCTCCGCGTGCAGCGCCTCGCCGCAGCCATAGTCGAGCACACGCGCCGACGGCCCCCGCACGCTCGCCGCGATCTGGGTGGCGATATCGCGGTAGTGCACGTCCTTGTGACGGGCATTGACGTAGATCGAATGATCGCTGTCCCAGAAGGACTTCCAATCGGACATTTTTTTCGTTGTGCCGGCCGAGCAGGGTTGTTTCGCGCTCAAGCGTAGGTGTCGTCATTGCCGGGCACCGCCCGTCGAAGATGGGCATGAACGCCCTTGTGACCCGGCAATCCATCCCTTTGCGCATGAAGATGGATGCCCGGGTCAAGCGCGGGCATGATACCGCAATCGCCGGCCGTCATCTCAGCGCCGCCACATGATCAGAAGCGGTCCGTCCTCGCCGTGCACCGGGTCGGTTTCGGGCACCGGCACGTCGGGGATGGTTTCGATCGCCCGCGCATGCTCGGCCTTGCTGCCGCGGCAGAGATCGTATTTGCCGACCTTGGGATAGGCGCCGATTACTACCAAGTCTGGCGTCGTCCAGAGGCCCTGATGGCCGGTGCCGGCTGGAAGCACGGCGACGTCGCCGGCTGCAAGCTCGAGCTCCCGGCCTTGCCCGCCGCCGAAGCGGACGCGGGCGCGGCCGCGCGCGATGCCGATCGCTTCATGAATCATCGAGTGATAGTGGGCGTAGGGGTAGATGCCGTTGCGCCACATGTCGCCCCACTGGTGCCGGGCGAAAGTGCGCTCGATTACGTCCTCCGGATCGGGCGTGCCGGCAAGATCGATGCCGCTGCGATACAGCAGGAACGGTAGCCGCGGGTTGTTCGGGATCGACCCGTCGTCGGCGAACAGCAATGCCAACGGCTCGATTTGCGTGGTTGCGACGGGCATTGCTTGATCGTCTCACATCTCTGTAAAGGTCCTGTTACTGAGAAACTCATGAATACCGCCGCGGTTGCGCGGCGGCTGAAATTACGCCGAATGCTCCCTTATTGACCGCCGGATTGCCTCACCGCTACGCTTGCCCCTCGGGCCGTCCGGCCCGCAAGTCGCGGGGACAACATGCTCACGCTTTATCACGGCAGGACATCGGTATGCTCGGTCAAGGCGCGGCTCGCACTCGCCGAAAAGAGCGTCGCTTGGGACTCGAAGCTGATGACGTTGCGCGGCGACCAGTTCGATCCCGAATACATGAAGCTCAATCCGAACGCGGTCGTCCCCACGCTGGTCCACGACGGCAAGGTCATCATCGAGTCGACCGTGATCATGAACTATGTCGACGAGGCTTTCCCCGGCCCGGCGTTGGCGCCGGCCGAGCCGCTCGCGCGGGCGCGCATGCGCATGTTCGAGAAGCTGATGGACGAATACATCCATGTCTCCTGCATGACGCTGACCTTTGCGACCGCGAACCGTATCCATCTCATGAAGCTGTCGCCGCAGGAGATGGAGGCGGAGCTCGCCAAGGTCCCGGATCCCAAGCGCGCCGAGATCAAACGCCAGGTGGTGACGCACGGCCTCGATGCGCCGCTGGTGAAGGACGCGCTGCGCCACCACGAGAAGCTGTTCGCGATGATGGAGACAGCGCTGGAGTCGGGCCCCTATCTCGCGGGGCAGGAGTGGACGCTCGCCGATGCGGCCGCGACGCCCTACATCTGGCGGCTCGACAAGCTCAAGCTCGCGCCGCTGTGGCAGGACCGCCGCGGCATCGCTGCCTGGTTCGACCGCGTGCGCGCGCGGCCGATGTTCAAACCCGCGGTGGAGGACTGGGTCACGCCGGCAGACCACGAGCGCTACGCCAAGGAACCGGACCCATGGCCGAAGGTGCGCGACCTGCTGCGCGCGGCGTAGCGGTTCAGCGCAGCTACGACTTCGGCTTCGGCAGCCAGCGGGCGGCAAGTGGCGTCAGCAGCAGAAGAAGATAGGCCCACATGGCGTCGCCGGGACGCACCAGACTGACGCCGACCGAAATCAGCGCGACGACGACCAGGGCCACCAGTCCAAACGGCCCGTCGTCGCCGCTCTTCGGCGCGCCGGAAAGCCGCAGCAGGCGCAGCATCACTACTGCGGCGAGGATGGTGTTGGCGGCGTAGATCGCGATCGCCGGCGTCAGCTCACTGAAGCGGCCGATCAGCATGGTCGAGAATGGAATGAGCGCGATCAGGAAGAGATGGAGCAGCGCCCAGCGCGCGAACCGGTCGGCGTCGGCCGGTTCGCTGAGCTTGGCGAGGCCGACCCACCGCCGCGCCAGCACCGCGAAGCTGATCGCGTAAGCCAGAAACTGCGTCGACAGCTCTGAGAGCGCGCGCCAGAGGTCGGCGGCGTCGCGCGGATGGAACGTTTCCGGCAGCCGCAGGTCGATCACCAAGAGCGTCATGGCCACGCCGAACACGGCGTCGGTCAGGCCATCGAGACGATGCTTTGGGACCATCATCGGCGTGCGTCCGGATGAGTGGTCCTTGTACCGCGATTCGCGTTAAGCGCGCTTGTGCTCCCGCATCATCCCGGTGAACCGCTCGAACAGGTAGCGGCTGTCGCGTGGGCCGGGCGAGGCCTCGGGGTGGTACTGCACCGAGAACACCGGCTTGTCCTTCAGCGCGATGCATCGTTGTTCGAGTTACCTGTCTCCCTTGCCAAGGTTACAAGCTTCACACAATGTCTGCAAATTCTCAAGAACTGTCCTTCCCCCTTTGGCGAACGCTAGGATGTGATCGACATGCAGTTGGCAACCGATTGGCCTGCACCCGGTTCCGAAGACACCGAGTTAGGTGTTTTGATGGGACCGGAGGTGCGTCATGGAGAGACGGA
>JBOHIG010000258.1:0-7130 GCA_050725815.1 Xanthobacteraceae bacterium | reverse complement strand
TCCTATAGGATTATATGCTATATCACCTTGTCCACCGAGGGGTGCTCGTCGCGAGGCATCGCAGAGTAGGGCAGGGCGTGGCGCCCGCGGTTCCGGCTTATGCAGCCGGAGACTCGGGAGGCCCCGGGATCCCGCCCGCCGGTACTAGGGCCGGCTGCGAGGAGCTCGCTGACGGAGAAGCGCCAATGCTTCGCGAAAAGCGCGGCCCCGGGGACAGAAACCGCCACAAGTGGAGCGCCGGAAGGCGAGCATCCCGATCGCAAGGGATGCGCCGCCGAAAGGCGGAGACTAAACAAGGCGCCTTTCGGCGCTCCATCCCCTCACGTCGAGGGGATCGAAAGAGACGAGGGTCAAGGCCCGGCGCCCTCAAAAAATCAAAGCCACCGGGCCGGCGAAGCTTGCCGCAAGCGCGTAGCAGCAAAGGAATTCCGACGTGACCGAAGCCTCGACAATCAACATGCCTCATTCCCCCGCGGTTCCTCTGGCGCCGGGCAGCGACCCCTATGGGGCGCGGTGCATCTGCGATGGGCTGCGCCTGTATCGTATCTGCCCGAAATCCAAATGCCGCCGCGCCGGCGGCTGCCGCGGCGCGCCGCACCTTTGCATCCGGGATCACGGCAAGATCGTCCCTCGGGAAGTGTGGGACTGGGTTGGTGCGATCCTGACGGCGAAAGAGGAAGGTCTGGACGTGACTGAAACCATGTAAGCGGTAGAGCCCCTCATGGGCGCGATTGTCGGTTGGGTGGCCGGCCTGGAAGCTGCGCTGTCGTGGCGTTGATCGGCCGCACCGATTCCATGCCGCTCGCCAATCGCGCGGCCGCGGCAACGCCATTCGCTACAAAAGCGAAGCGCGCCTCCGTTTTCACGAAGGCGCGCTCCTTAAGCACTGCGCGCTTACCGTTGTGCCGGCGGTCAATGCGCCGGCATCGGCTGTGCCGCGGGCGGCACGTCCATGGCCGCGATGCGGTTCTTGACCGCCTTCTGCACCTTCTCGAAGGCGCGCACCTCGATCTGCCGCACGCGCTCGCGCGAAACGCCGAACTCGGCGGCGAGGTCCTCGAGCGTGATCGGCTCGTCGGAGAGCCTGCGCGCCTCGAAGATGCGCCGCTCGCGCTCGTTGAGCACTTCGAGCGCGGAGTTCAGCGCCTGCCGGCGGTTGTCGGCCTGCTCGCTCTCGGCGAGGCGGGTTTCCTGGTCGATCTGGTCGTCGGCGAGCCAGTCCTGCCATTCGCCGGCGTCGCCGTCGTCACGGATCGGCGCGTTGAGCGAGACGTCGCCGCCGAGCCGGCGATTCATGTCGATCACGTCCTGCTCGGTGACGCCGAGACGCTTGGCGATCAGCTTGACCTGATCGGGACGCATATCGCCGTCTTCCAACGCCGAGATCTTGCTCTTGGCCTTGCGCAGGTTGAAGAACAGCTTCTTCTGGTTCGCGGTCGTGCCCATCTTCACGAGCGACCACGAGCGCAGGATGTATTCCTGGATGGCGGCCTTGATCCACCACATCGCATAGGTGGCGAGGCGGAAGCCCTTCTCCGGCTCGAACCGCTTGACCGCCTGCATCAGCCCGACATTGCCCTCGGAGATCACCTCCGAGATCGGCAGCCCGTAGCCGCGATAGCCCATGGCGATCTTGGCGACCAAGCGCAGATGGCTGGTGACCAGCCTGTGCGCGGCGTCGCGGTCGGCGTGCTCGCGCCAGCGCTTGGCCAGCATGTATTCTTCCTGCGGTTCCAGCATCGGGAACCGCCGAATCTCTTCGAGGTATCGGGTGAGCCCTGATTCAGCCGTCAGGATCGGCACAGCAGCAGCACGGGCCATAATAGCGCCCTCCTTACATTTGCCCCCGAGATCGGCGGGCGTTCGGCGCCGACGCACTCCTTGCCACCGGCACCAACATGCAACCGCGACTACGATCGCGAGCTGCAGCATACAGGAGCAATGGCGGCAAATGGAAGACACACCGGCGTGACAAGGTCGTGACCGCGCAACCGCCGGTTACCCGTCAAATGCTTGATCTGACGTTATCTTTTCGTTTGCCGCCGGGACTGTTGTCCTGGGTCCCGAGACTCTGGCGTAAACGAACAAGATCGCCCGGCAGTTCCGAACGGAACTCCAGGACATCCCCGGTGACCGGATGCGCGATCGTCAAAAGATAGGCATGCAGGGCCTGTCTTCCAAGGGCTGTCACCGAAGCCGCCGCGTCCGGGCCGAGACGGGCCGTTTTCGTGCGGAATCCGGGCCCATAGACGTCGTCGCCGATCAGCGGATGGCCGGCATGCGCCAGATGGACGCGGATCTGGTGGGTGCGACCGGTTTCCAACCGGCAGGCCAGCAGGCTCGCCACCGGCTTGCCGTCGGTGTCCAGGTAGTGCTCCAACACCTGCCAGTGGGTGATGGACTCGCGGCCCCCAGCTCGGACGGCCATCCGGTCGCGGGCGCGCGGATGGCGGTCGATCGGCTTGTCTACGGTGCCGCGCGGCCGGTCCGGCGCTCCCCAGACGAAGGCCAGGTAGGCGCGTTCGAGCGGCCCGGTCCGGCCGTGGTCGGCGAACTGGGCGGCGAGCGCCTTGTGGGCGCGGTCGTTCTTGGCGACCACCAGCAGGCCGGTGGTGTCCTTGTCGAGGCGGTGGACAATACCGGGGCGCTTGACGCCGCCGATTCCGGACAGGCTGTCGCCGCAATGCGCGATCAGCGCATTGACCAGCGTGCCCGATGTCTGGCCGGCGGCGGGATGCACCACCAGCCCCTTGGGCTTGTCGATCACCACGATGGCGTCGTCCTCGTAGACGATGTCGAGCGGGATCGCTTCGGCCTGTGGCGCGGCCGGCTCCGGCGGCGGCAGCATGACGGAGATCGCATCGCCGGCGTTGACGCGAAGGCCGGGATCGCGGACTGTGCGGCCGCCAATTGCGACCTCGCCGGCAAGGATGAGCGCCTTCAGCCGCGAGCGCGAAAGGTCCGCGATCTGTGCCGCCAGCACGCGATCGAGCCGCGCGCCGGCATCGGCTTCGGCGACCACGACGCTCAAAACCTGACCTTCGGACATGAACGACCTGCCGGCGGACGACGAAAAACCCCTCGACCCGGCGGCGGCGCGCATCGTCTCGCGTGTGCGCTGGCTGATGATCGTGTCCAGCCTCACCACGATGGTCGCGGTCGCCGCCGTTCTCGGCGTCATCGGCTACCGCCTTTTCAGGGCGGAGGGAAGCGCGCCCGTGCTGACCGAGATGACGGCGATGTTGCCAAAGGGCGCGCGGATCGTCTCGACAGCGATTGCGGAGGACCGTATCGCGGTGACCGTCGAGGTCGCCGGCACGCTCGAAATCCGCACTTTCGACCTGCGTACGCTCAAACCGGCCGGGCGCCTTCGCTTCGCGACCGAGCCGTGATGGGTATTCGTTAACCGTCGAGCGAGGCGGGTGAACCTTTCACCGGCCGCGGCTGACAAACCAGTTATCGCCCAAAACCAGTTAGCGCCATGGATCAGATCGTCGAACCGCAGACCCTGCCCGACACGGACCACGTCGCCTTTACCGGAGCGCGATCCGAATTCCGCAGCCTCGTGATGCGCGGCGCGCTGCTCGAGCTGATCACGCTCGGCTTCTATCGTTTCTGGCTGGCGACCGACATGCGCCGGCACTTATGGGCGAATACCTCAGTCGGCGGCGACGCGGTGGAATACACCGGCACCGCCAAGGAGCTCCTGATCGGGTTCCTGTTCGCACTCGCGATCATGGTGCCGGTCTATCTGGTCTATTTCTTCATCGGCCTCGAATCGGAGCGCCTCCAAGCCTTCTCCAGCATCCCGCTGGTGCTGTTCTTCTATCTGTTCGCGCAGTTCGCGATCTATCGCGCGCGCCGCTACCGGCTCACGCGCACGATCTGGCGCGGCGTGCGCTTCTGGATGGCGGGCTCGGGCTGGTCCTATGCCTGGCGTGCGGGCCTGTGGGCCTTGCTCGTCATGATCACGCTCGGCGTTGCCTTGCCCTGGTATCAGGCGGCGCTCGAACGCTACAAGATGCGATACACCTTCTACGGCAATCTCCCCGGCCGCTTCGACGGCACCGGCTGGCAGTTCTTCAAGATGGCCTCGTGGGTCTATTTCGCGATCGTCGCCTGGATCGTCCTGATCGTCCTCTGCGGCTACCTCTGGCAGCCCGGAATCGCCTTGCTCATCCTGCTGGCCTTGATCGGCTGGCCTTTCGCCTATGCCGCGTACAAGGCCGCGGAATGGCGATGGTGGGTGTCCGGCATCCGCTTCGGCGAGGTGCGCTTTGAATCGAAACTGCCGGCCTCGTCGCTGTTCGGCCTCTATTGGAAGGTGATCGGCTGGAGCACGTTGTTCATTTTCGCTTTGTCGGTTTGGGTGGGCGTGGTGTTCGGCTCTTTCGTGGCGGCGATGGCCGTCGGCGGCAAGATGAATCCAGAAGACGCTGCGCTGGTCATGCAGCAGGTTCCGGCCCTGGTGCTGATGGCGCTTGGCTACATCGTGATGGCGCTCGCCTTCGGCGTCGTCGTTCGCATCTATCTGAGGCGCGATGTATGGGCGCGTGTCGTATCGTCCGTGATCGTCCACAATCTGTCGGCTGCCGCCAACGTGACGGCGCAGGGAGAGTTGGCGGGCGCTCTCGGCGAAGGCCTCGCCGACAGCCTCGATGTCGGCGGCTTCTGAGGCTGGCATGACAGATACCGCTGCGGGTCCGGACCAGGCTCCCATCACGCCGCCCGTCGACGAGTCGGACTATTTCGACGGCACTTCAAGCCACAAGCACCGGGTGACGCTCCGCATCGGCGCGGGTCTCGATATCGTTGAAGACGGCAATGTGATCGCAAACTGGCCGTTCGACACGATCCGCCGCGCCGACGGCCCGCAGCGGATGCTGCGCCTTCGATCCGTATCGGCATTGCCGCTGGCGCGCCTTGAGATCGAAGACGAAGCAACGATCGCAACTTTGCTGCAGCTGTGCCCATCGCTCGATGCCGAACGCGGAGGGCCGGGCCAAACCCGGCGCATCGTCCTCTGGTCGATTGCCGCGGTGTGCTCGATCCTCGTTGTCGCGATCTACGGCATCCCCTATGCCGCCGACCGGCTGGCGCCGTTCGTGCCGTTTGCCGTCGAGAAGCGGATCGGCGAGGCGGTCGACACGCAGGTGCGCGCCATCCTGGGCGGCAAGGAATGCGTCTCGGCCGAGGGCCAGGCGGCCTACGCGAAGCTTGTCGGCAAGCTTAAGACCGCGGGCGGCGTCGACCTGCCGATCGACGCCAAGGTGCTGTCGCACAAGATGGCGAACGCGCTCGCCCTGCCGGGCGGCAAGGTCCACCTGATCGACGGGCTGCTGCAAAAAGCCCGCAACGTGGACGAAGTCGCCGGCGTGCTCGCGCACGAGATCGGCCACGTGATCCATCGCGACAGCCTGCGCCGGGTCATGCAGGCCGGCGGGACGTCGTTCCTGGTCGGTCTTTTGCTTGGCGACGTGTTCGGCGGCGGCGCCATCATCTTCGTGGCGCAGACCATGCTGGAGGCGTCCTATTCGCGGGATGCGGAGCAGCAGGCCGATGCGTTCGCGATCGAGGTCATGCACAAGCTCGGCCGCTCGCCGCGGCCATTGGGCGAATTGCTCGTCCGCATCAGCGGCTCCGAGGTCAAGGACGCCAAGGACGCCAAGAATGGAAAAAAGGGCAAGAAGGGCCGGGGCTTCACGCTCATCAACAGTCACCCGCTCACGCAGGATCGCCTCGACATGATGAAGAAGGTCGATCGCGGTAATACCGGCCCCGAGCTGCTGACGGCGAGCGAATGGCGCGCGTTGCGGTCGATCTGCGCCACGCCGTGAGGTGGCGCATGATATGTGCGGAGCTTGTTACTGCGCTATCCCCTCGCGGGAGAGGGCAGGAAGGCGATTCAGCAAAGGCTGATGGGTGAGGGGTGGCGGCTTATCGATAGCCCGCTACCCCTCACCCATCACGACTCGTGGAAATTCATTCACGCCCTCTCCCGTAAGGGGAGAGGGCACATTCACGAGCGCCGTGCGCGCGCCGAGATTGCGGCAAGTGCTCGGCCCAAGACATTCCGCGCTACCGCTTGGCCGTGACCTCGATCTCGACCAGCTTGCCCGGTCGCGAATAGCCGTCGACCAGCTCGACCTCGGCATTGTCGAGCGGCACCGGCGCAGCGGCGCGCGCGGCGGCGAACAGAGCTTCCGGCGTCTGGCTGCGGTGCAGGAAGAACGACACCCGGACCACGTTCTTCCAGTCGCAGCCGTTCTCCTTCAAACGCTCGCCCGCGCGCGGCAGGATTTCGGCGCATTGCTCGTTCAAGGTCGGGACGTGCTCGTTGGTCATGCCGGCGTGGAAGACGAACGGGCCCCAAACCAGATGCCGGATGAAGGGCTGCATCGGCTCCATCTCGGTGACCTTGCGCGGTACGCCTTCGGTCGGCGCGGCCATGGCGAAGAGATCGAGCGCGACATCGGCGGTCGTCAGATGCGCCGGCGAGATGTAGCTCGAGGTCGCGGCGCGGGCCTGGCCAGTGAAGGTCGTGCCGCGCACGCCGGAGACCACGTCGCGTGCTTCGCTGGTGCGCCCGAACACGCGCGTGCGCACCACATTCTCGGTTATCGACAGGCTGCGCGCCGCAAGCTCGCGGCCGGCGCGCTCGAACAGCGCATGCGACTGGCTTTCCAGCGAGCCGCCCGGCTCGGCTTCGAGATTGAGGTAGAGGAAGCGCTGGCCCAGCCAGTTGAATTCGCGCGCGCGCATCCGACATCTCCCCCTGTTCCGGCGTTTGGGCGACTATTGGTCCGGTGTGCCCAAGCAGAGACTAGCGTATTCCGATGAGATTGATGCAAGCGTGCCGCGAACTCGGCCTGCTCCCTCCCCCTGAAAGGGGGAGGGTTGAGGTGGGGGTCCGCTAGCGATGCAGCAAGCGTAGCCCACATGAGCGCAGCGATATGCGGGACCAGTATCGCCATCCGGCACCGTCGATCCCGGATTTCGCTTCGCTCATCCGGGCTTGTATGGGGACGTGGTTGTCAAGAGGCGTGATTGATCAGGACATGGTTTTGCTCTTGGTTCTTGTCATGGAGCGTGATGCGATCATGTGTTGGCGCGCGCTGTGAGCGGCGTGA
>JBOHIG010000257.1:0-6711 GCA_050725815.1 Xanthobacteraceae bacterium | reverse complement strand
CTTCGCGCGGAAGCTCGGTTTCCTGTGTGCGCACCAGCCGCGCCGGGGCGCGGCCTTCCGTGAGCACCAGGTCATCCTCGACCAGCTCGGCCACCGCTTCGCCGCCACGCGGCCGGAAGCTTAGCGTCCCCTCGGACTCCGACGCGTCGAACGCATAGGCCAACGCCAGCGGATCGATCGCGGCGCGCGGCGACATCGGCCGGTCGATCACATAGCCGTCGACGGTATCGCGAAGGCCGGTCGAGTCCGCGTCCGCGATCCCGGCATCGGCAAGGATGGCGGCAATCAGCGCATCGAGCGGCGCCGAGCCGAGCCGGCCGGTAAGCCAGTGGCCGGTCTCCCAATTTTCGCCATCGCTCCAGACGTCGAGCGCGGCGGGAAATACCGGATAGGGCCGTGCGTCCCAGGTCCACAAGTGGATCGCCGACGGGTCGATCATCCGTCCGCCATAAACCGGCGAGACCGGATTGTCCGTGGACGTCGCGCCGTGAGCGGGATCGAACCTGCCGAGCACCGCTTCAAGGAAGCGCCGCTGCATGACGTCGTCGCGGCGGCCGTTCGAGAAATACGGCACGCCGCTTTCCGACGACTTCGGGTCGGGGAACACGTTTGGCGCATTGGCGCCCTTGTCGACCGCCGGACAGCCAACCTCGGTCAGCCAGATCGGCTTGCCCTGCGGCGCCCAGCCGGTCGGGGAGGAAAGCTCCGTTCCGCCAACGCGTTCGTAGTGGTCGTTCGACCACCAGTTCCAGAGATCCTTGACCCGGAACACCCACGGCTTGCCGAGGCCGTCGGTGATCGGGCTGCGCTCCTGGTCGTTGCGGGCGTCGGCGTCCGGATAGTGCCAGTCGTAGCCCTCGCCGCCGCGCAGGTTACCCGCGAGGTAATCGACATCGTAGATCGAATTGGTGAGCGCGCGGTCGAGATGGGTCGCGCCGTCGCGCCAGTCGGCGAGCGGCGCATAATAGTCGATGCCGACCGCGTCGATGGACGGCGACGCCCACAACGGGTCGAGCGGAAAGCGCACCTCATCTGCACCAGAGTCGACGACATGCGCGCCGTACTCGGTCCAGTCGGCGCCATAGGTGACGATGGCGCCACTATCGAGGATCGCCTTCACCTCGCCGGCAAGCTCGACAAGCTGCGTCACCGTCGGATAGACGCCCGACGCCGAGCGTACCCGCGTGAGACTGCGCAGCTCCGAGCCGATCAGGAAGGCATCGACGCCGCCCGCCTGCGCGACCAGATCGGCGTAGTGCAGGATCATGCGGCGGTAGTTCCAGCCGGTCGGTTCGCCGACGCCGAAGAAGTCATTGACCTGCGTCGCCGCCGCCGCGGTGCCGTCCGGCGAGCCAGGCTGGCCGGGCGCGGGGTCGCAGGTGATACGGCCGCGCCAGGGATACGGCGCCTGCGAGGCAGCGGCGCTCCACGGATCGGGCAACGCGTTGCCCGCCGGAATATCCATCATGACAAAGGGATAGAGCGTGATCTTGAGACCGCGCGCGCGCAGCTCGGAGATCAGGTTCAGCACGCTCGCGTCCGACGGCGTGCCGCCATAGGCCGGGCGTCCGTCGACCTGCGAAACGACATGTGCACCGGTTCGAGTCAGGCCGGCGACCGACCAGGCGGACGGGTGCGTGACCTTGGTCGCGATCTCGACGCCGGGCGTCACCGTGCATTCGCCGGCGCGCAGGTCGGTGCCGAACCAGGCGACCACGATGGTGACCCGTTCGAGGTTGGGGCAGATCGCTTCGAGGTCGTCGAGCGTGGCTTCGATGTCGGAGACCGCATGCGCGACATGGCGGTTCTCGTTGGCGAACTGTCCGGGCCCGGCGACCCGCACCACCGCCGAAGTCTCGTAGCCGAACTCGGTGGTGCCCGGGATCAGCGTCACCGCACGCACCATCTCCTCCAGCTTGCCGATCGGACGCACCACCTCGAAGGAAAGCTGCGGGATGCGGTTGCCGAATTTCTCCAGCGGCAGCCGCTCGAACACGACATAGGCAACGCCACGATAGGCCGGCGCCTCACCTTCCTTGGCGACGATCAGCGCATCGGCGGCCTGCGTGGCGCTGCCCTTGTGCATGCGCACGTCGAGCCCGGTGAGGTCGAGCAGCTTCCCGTCGGCCCAGATGCGCTTGACGCGCGCGACCGGACCCTCGCAGAGCGCGACCGCAAAGTTTGCGAAGTACGTGTAGGTCGTGGTCGTGGTCGAGCCGGCGCCCCCACCCTTGCCGCCGTCTTCGTTGCGGGTCGACACCAACTCCTCGAGATCGGTCGCCCAGATCACCTGCCCGGCGAGGCGCGCGTGCCCGTAGATGCGCGGGATCGGCGCGCCTTCGGTCGAGGCCATGACGTCGAGATCGGCGAGCCGCGGACCTTCGACATGGCGCTTGTCGGGGCCGAAGAGGGCATGGTCGATGACATTGCCGGCAACCGCGCCGGCAATGCGTCCGGCGATCGCGCCGACCGGCCCGAACAGCGCGCTGCCGGCGGCCCCGCCGACGGCTGAGAGAAGGAGTGCGGCCATGTTGATTGCTCAATGCAGATTGTCGTCGCGGCCAAGCCCCAAAGCGGGGCGCGAACCGAGACTGGATGCCGGCCCCCTATCGAGGGCACGCGGCGTAGGCTCCCCGCCTTTGCGGGGCGACAGCCAATGGAGTTCTGAATTCGCGTAGCGGACCGGCTGCCAGGCACGCGGCCAATGTCAAATTCGCTCGACCAAGCGGATATTCAGTCGTCTGACCCCAATCGGGGCGCGCGGGCATTGCCGCCGCCAGAGTCTTACGACTTCAGCAATGGCGTCCCTATGGCCTGCGCTCTTTGGGCGCGCGGCCGCCGGCGCGCTTGAAAGTCGAGTCATTGCCATTGGCGTCCTGCGCAAACACCTGGAACCACTTGCACGGTCCTTCCTCGGCAACGCATTTCCATGTCGCGTTGGTCTGATTGCCGGTAGGATGCGTGCGCAGATACGTCACGCTATAGTCGGCGCAAAAACATTGGACGGCGGGGGTGTTCAGATCAAGCACGTGATCCTCTAAGAGCCTAAACTCACCGGCACCTACGTGCTCTTCCAATTCATCGAGCGTGCTCGTCCATGAGCAGCAGCAGACGCGATATTGAAGCGAAAATCCCGATTCAAATGCTCCGCCAATTTCATATCGTTGATCAGGCACGGGCACATTTGCGCCGGCAACTGGAATAGGCGGCCATTTCAGAACCAAGGCCGCGGGCTTGAACGACAGGGTGCAGTCGATCTTCACATTGTAACATTTGCCGTCGTTGGTCGAGACGGTGCGCATCGTCACCGTCAGCGCCGATTCGGGCGGCGTGATCTCCGCCGAGAAGCCGGGCAGCAATTGAGGGAGCACCTGCAAGGCGCCAAGGATTTCGTTGGCGGTCGCATAGGCGTCGATGCCCAGCTCTTGGGTGATCCGCGGGTTGTCTTCGATCAGATCGAACATCTTGCAGTAACAGCCCTGGATGTCGGGCGGGGTCTTGCACACGAATTCGATCTTGCCGGTGACAGTTGCCGGTCGCAGACGCGCAGGATCGACCCTTAGCTGGATCGGTGTGTTGCGAATGACAACCTGATCCGGCAGTTTCACTGCAAGCGTGATCGTGAACGGCCATTCCATCGAACGCTCCCTTCAATGGAAAGCAGGAGTGGTTTTCCTTATCAATAGTCGTAAATCGCCGATCAACTGGTTGTAACATTCCTCCGAAAGGAAAGCTTATTGCAGACCGTCGCCGGCTGTCTACTTGCATCCCGAGCGCTCAATCCACTTTACGGCACCGGAAATCGGAACGCATAAGCCAGCCGCCGTCGCCACCACGGCGTGAGCGCGACCTCGGTAACGGCCGCGCCATCGTGGGCGTGCACCATGCGGCCGGCTTCCGTGATAATGGCGGCATGCTTCGCCACCAGCCCCGCGCGCCAGCGAAACAGCAGCACGTCGCCCGGCGCGACCTCGTCCAGAGCCACCACTGAGAGATGACGCGAGGCGGCGGCCGCAAGCGATTCATATTTCGTCGCTTCCGCCCAGTCGGGCGAATAGGCCGGCGGCCGTTCCGGCTCGGCGCCGATCACCGCGCGCCAGACACCGCGCACCAAGCCGAGGCAATCGCAGCCGACACCCTTGAGCGAGGCCTGATGCCGGTAGGGCGTGCCGATCCAGCTTCGCGCCTCGGCGACGATCATCGAACGGGTGAGCGCCATCGCCGCACCTATCCGCCCGGCCCGGCGCCCGGCCCCAACGGCGAGCCCGGCGTCGGATAGCTGATGACGAAGTCGTTGCCCGGGATGTGCGGGAAGCCACGGAAATTCACGGCATTGTCGAAGCGGTCGCGGCAGGTCGTAAACCGCTTGTCGCAGCCGGCAGTGATGTCGAAGGTGGCGCCCACGGCGATGGGCTCCGGCATTGCGTGCCACAGCTCGACGGTGACGCCATCTTCGGCCACCCGGTGGACCTTGACCTCAACCGCGAGCCCGTCGTTCGCGCCCGAGGTGAAACTGATGCGCCCGGCGCTGAACCAGCCGTCGTCGAAGACGCCAAGCCCCGACACATATAAGAGAGTGTCGCCGGCGAGCGCGGACACCGTGCCGCTGCCGCGGAACTCCGGGTCGTCGAGGTCGATGGTGCAGCGCGCGTCACCAAGGTCGGCCGAGCAGGTGGCAGTGTAGAGCCGGCCGCTCTCTTCGGCGAGCCTATGTGCCAGCGAGCGCACCTCGGCGGCGAAGGCCGCGCCTTCGCGGCGAACCTCTCCGAGCGTGCCACGGCTCATCAGTACGCGCAGCGATGGCTCGCTCCAGTCGACGATATGAAGCTCAACGGTCGCGGCATCGTAGTGGCCGGCGGCAAGATCGGCCTCGGTCAGTTGCTCGTCGGCGAGCGCGCCGGCGATCTCGGAGCCGCTGACCGCAAGCCCGAGCTGGTCGGTCGCCTCGGCGCCGGCAAACCCGGTGCCGGCGCGGCAGGTCACCGCGCCGATAACCAGGTCCTCGTCGTGATCGGTGAAGCCCTGCACCTCGCCGTCGCGTCGGGTGACGATCCAGCAGCGGCATAGCGTGGTGACGCCAGCGTCGAGCTTGGCCTGGAGAGCGAGTGGGATGCTGCGCATGTTATACCTTGATCTCCACCAGCGGGATCTTCGGGATCGCGCCGGCGGCGAAGGCGGAGAGATCGACTTCGAGATAGTCGGTATCGAAGCGCACCGGCACGTCGAAAAGGTAGCCAGCCGTGACCGCGGCGCCCGCCGCCGGAATGTGCCCGGCGAGGAACGTCACGATGCCGGTGGTGAGATCGCACGAGAAGTGCGTCCCCTCAGTCTTCTCGACACCAGCGGCCGCAACTCGCACGCTCGCCGCCACCGGCTTGGCGATCGGCCGCTGATAGGGCGCGAACGCCGACCCGTAGGTCTTCACCAACTGGAACGTAGAGGCGGTGCCATTGCCCGTGCCGATCGCCTGGTCGAGCGGCGTCACCGCCTCCCCTGGCGTGGCGGAAGAATGATCGAGCCGGTCGCGCCAACGAAAGCCGTGCAGGCGTCCGCGCCGCTCCTCGAAGAAGGCGACGACCGCGGACAGTGCGTCCAGCGTCTTCACGCCGTATCCGGCATCGTAGCGGCGGCGCGAATGGGCCCAGCGCGCGTTGCGCTCCTCGCGGCCGGAACCGACGGCGACAATTTCGGTGCGGCGCTCTGGCCCGCCCGCGCTTTTCAGCGCAATGTCGAGCGGGAACAGCACCTCGTGGAAGGCTGCGGTCATGATGTTGGTTCCATTGAGGCGCTGCGCGGAACTCCCGTCCGCGCTTGCGGGTTGAGGCGTCAGCAACAGCCAAGCGAGGACACCATGGCCAGATGCGAAACCTGCGGAAACGAATACGACAAGGCGTTCAAGGTGACGATGAATGGCGCCGCCCACACCTTCGACTCATTCGAATGCGCGATCCATGCGCTGGCGCCGAGCTGCGATCATTGCGGCTGTCGCGTGGTCGGGCACGGCGTCGAGAAGGACGAAGCGATCTTCTGTTGCGTGCACTGCGCCGAGCACGAAGGCGTGAAGGAGCTGCGGGATCGGGCGTGAGCGGTCTAGCCTACGCCGATTGTCACCTTCTCCGGCCATTGCGGATGGCTGAGCCAAATGCGCACGCGCGTTCGCGTATCTGGAACATTCATCTGAAGCACTGATTCAAGCTCAACGGTTGACACCATAACGGCCCGATTTGGCGTCTCAAGCTGACCGTCGAAAGACGGCGATCCGCCCGGGGTCGACCTCTTGCGCATCCCCCAGAATAACTTCGGTTGGACCGTCGGGCTCCGGAAAACATCGGAATGAAATGCATGACGGAGTCGATAAAATCATTGGTCCACGAACTGGTGTCGGGGGCGAACCGCCATCCGGGTCTGAAACGAACAACAGTGAATTGACCGGGTTGATCGTAATGAATACAGCCATGGCTATTTCCGCTGGAACAATTCATCCGTCCTAGTGCCTAGTACTGAATATTTTGAAACTCGCGCGGCAGATATTCTCTTTGCAAGTCATCGACAATCTTGTCCGACTGAATCGTAAGCCCCATCCTCGGAGCTATACGCGGAAGTTGGTGACGGCATGAAGGGGTAAGGCGGCGTATCGTGGGGGTGTTCAACGCCTCCACTTCTCCACCGAAGGAGTGATACGCCGTGACCGACACTAACGTCATCAAGCTG
>JBOHIG010000256.1:0-30989 GCA_050725815.1 Xanthobacteraceae bacterium | reverse complement strand
CAGATACGCAACCGAGCAACGCCGCGGAGCCGCGCCCGTATTGCCTCACCGGTGGCAGAGGGTCGACCGGCGGCATTCCGGATTGCAGCTACCATACCTGGGAGCAATGCCGGGCTGCGATTGGCGGCGGCGGCGATGCTTGCATGGCCAATCCCGAGCTCTCCTGGCGCGCGCTCGATCGCGCGGCTACGCAGCCGAAGCCGCGGCGGCGGCAGCAGCAGCGCTACTGAGCCATCAAGTTGGCGGCGAAAGCTTATCGGGCGTAGCGGCGAACAAAGGCCCACACCTGATCGAACTCCTGCGTGCTCAGCACGCCTTCCCATGCCGGCATCTGGCCGCGGCCTTCGAGCACCGCCTTGTCGAAGCGCGCGCGCTCGCCCGCTCCGAGATCCCGCAGGTCGGGGATTGCGCCGGCGCTCCTGAGCTTTTCGCCGTGGCATGAGGCGCAGTGCTCCTCGTAGACCTGCTCGCCTGCTTCGATCAGCGCCTGATCTTGCGCGGTTGCGGGCGTGATTGCGGTCATGATGAGAGCTGTGAGAAGTACACTGCGCATCACGACGCCTCGCTCCACATGTCCGAGCTTTTGCCCCGGGCATCCACGTCCTCGTTGAGTAAGATTAAAGACACGGTTGGCCGGGACAAGCCCCCATGACGCTTGTGCATCGTATACGCTTGTCAGCGCCATCGCCATTTGGTCTAGTTTGCCCGACTGGCGTACCAAGCTGCGCATACAACAGCCGGCAACACGAATGAACGGGAGGGATTCAATGGTCAGGTTCTCGACGTGCCTCGCCGCCGCCGTTATCGCCATCGGCGTATCGCCTGCCTTTGCACAGACCAACGGGTTCGAGCCGGTTACGCGCGACACCTTGATGAATCCGCCGCCCGGCGACTGGTTGATGATCAACCGCACCTATGACGAGCAGCGCTTCAGTCCGATCGAGCAGATCAATCGCGGCAATGTCGGTCAGCTCCGAATGGGCTGGTCGCGCGGATTGAACGCAGGGACGGTTGAATCGGTCCCGATCGTCTCGCAAGGGGTGATGTATCTGATCGCGCCCGGCCCCGGCGTGCTCGCGATCAATGCCACGAACGGCGATACGATCTGGGAATACTTCCGCGACACGCCCAAGGACTTGGGAAAATTCGTCCGCAATGCGCTGGGCGCGCGCGGCAAGTCGCTCGCGATCTATGAGGACCTGGTCTTCTACGAGGCGCCTGATGGCTTCCTGGTGGCGCTTGACGCACGCACCGGCAAGCTGCGTTGGGAAACCAAGGTCCACGACTATAAGGACCGCACTGAGCACACCTCGGCGCCGATCGTCGCCGAAGGCAAGGTCATCACCGGCCGCACCTGCGACAAGCGCGTTGGCTGCTTCCTCGCCGCGCACGACGCCAGGACCGGCAAGGAGCTCTGGAAATTCTATTTCACTGCCGCGCCGGGCGAGCCTGGCGGCGATTCATGGGGCAATACGCCGGTCGAAAGCCGCACCGCCAGTTCCTGGGGCCTGCCGGGCTCCTACGACCCGCAACGCAAGCTGCTCTATTGGGCAATCTCGAATCCGAAGCCGTACACGCGCATGCGCCGGCATGGCAGCGCCGACGGCACCTCGCGGTCGGCGCCTGCCGATCTCTACAGCAATTCCACCGTCGCAATCGACGTCGAGACCGGCAAGCTCGCCTGGTACTACCAGCATCTGCCGGGCGACGATTGGGATCTCGATCACATCCACGAGCGCACGCTGGTGCGCACGGCGGTGAATCCAGATCCAGCTTCAGTGAAGTGGATCAATCCGAAGGTAAAGCGCGGGGAGCAGCGCGACATCGTCGTGTCGGTTGGCGAGGCGGGCGGCATCTGGGCGCTTGACCGTTCAAATGGACAATTCCTGTGGGCGCATCCGTTTCCGCTCGACGTCAAGGACTTCCATCTTTCGGGAATCGACGTCGAGACCGGACGCACCCACATCAACTGGGACAAGGTGTTCAAGAAGGACGGCGACCGCAGCCTGATCTGCTTCCACAATACCAGGAGCTACTGGTCGACGGCCTACTCGCCCAAGACCAATTCGCTCTATGTGCCGTATCACGACTCCTGCCTCGACATGACCGCGAACGAGAAGAACAAGCAGGGCTGGGGTCCGCGCCGCGCTGTGCTGCGTCCGGGCGCCGACCCGCAGAAGTATCTCCAGATTGCCAAGATCAATCTCTCCACCGGCAAGATGGAGAACATCTATTCGCAGCCGCAGCCGGGCAACGGCTCGATCCTCGCCACCGCCGGCGACCTCCTGTTCTGGGGCGACATGAACCGCCGGTTCCGCGCCTTCGATGCGGAGACCGGCAAAGTGCTGTGGGAGATCGCGCTCGGCGGCATGATCCAGACCTCGACCATCACCTACACCGTGAACGGCAAGCAGTATGTCGCGGTGATGACCGGCGACGGCCAGTCGGGCACGGCCGGCCCGCTGCGGCTGGCGAAGATGAAGGGCGTGCGCGGCCACAACGCGATCTACGTGTTCACGTTGCCGGATCGCTAGGATCGGTCTAGGTATCCGGCTTGAAACCTCGGGGTGGCCTGCGCCGCGACGCAGGCCGCCATGCAGTCGGAGATAGTTTGGTATGCTGAATCCGGACGTGCGGGAAACCCGCCGAGTATCGAACGAGCGCCAGCCGGACGTCCGCGATATCGTCGAGTATGCCGACAGCATCGGTGAGCTTGCGCGCATCGATGGCGCCGACTGGGATCTCGAGATCGGCGTGCTCGCGGAAATCTTCGCCCATTCCAATCCGGGACGGGCTCCGGCGGTGCTGTTCGACAAGATCAAGGGCTATCCGCCGGGCATGCGCATCGTGTCCGGTCTGCACAATACCTGCCGGAGGCTGGCTTATGCGTTCGGCTTCCCCGACAGCGACGATCCGACCGTGATCGTGAAGGCCTATCGCGATCGCATGAGGGGAGATTTCCGGCTGATCCCGCCGGTGACGGTAAAAGAGGGACCCATTCTGGAGAATATCGACCGCGACGATGCCGTCGACCTGTTCAAGTTTCCGGTGCCGATGATCCACGAGAAGGACGGCGGCCGCTACATCGGCACCTATTGCGTCGTCATCATGAAGGACCCGGACACCGGCTGGGTCAATCTCGGCACCTATCGCGTCGTCGCCCACGACCGCAACACCGCGGGTGTATGGATGTCGCCCGGCAAGCATGGACGGCTGATCCGCGAGAAGTACTTCGCGAAGAAGCAGCACTGTCCGGTTGCGATCTGCTGTGGTCTCGATCCGGTGCTGTTCCTCGCCGGCAGCCACGAGATCAAGCTCGGTACCAGCGAATATGCCTATGCCGGCGGTCATCGCGGCCGGCCCTATGAGACCATTGCAACCGAGCTGCACGGCCTGCCGGTTCCCTCGCACGCCGAGATCGTGCTGGAAGGCGAATTCCGGCACGATGAAACGCGCGCCGAAGGGCCGTTCGGCGAGTTCACCGGCTACTACGCCAGCCATGTGCGCGACGAGCCGGTGGTGAAGGTGAAGCGAGCCTACTATCGCAACGATCCGATCTTGACCATGGCGTCGCCGATGCGACCGCCGACCGACGTGTCGTTCGCCAAGTGCATCGTGCAGTCGGGCATGATCTGGGACGAGATCGAGAGCGCAGGCCTCACCGGCGTCAAGAGCGTGTGGTGCCACGAGGCCGGCGCGATCCGCATGTTCACCGTCGTCTCCATCGACCAGATGCATCCGGGCCACGCCCAGCAGGCGGGCATGCTGGTCGCCGGCTGCCATTCCGGCAACTACGCCGGGCGCTGGGTGGTCGTGGTCGACAGCGACATCGACCCCACCAATCTCGAAGACGTGATCTGGGCGATGTCGACGCGCTGCGATCCGGTCGCGGATATCGAATACATCAAGCGCGCCTGGTCGACGCCGCTCGATCCCATGCTGCGCAATCCGCCGTGGGAGAATACCCGCGCGATCGTGAATGCCTGCCGGCCCTGGGATTGGCGCCACGAATTCCCCGAAGTCGCCTCTGCCAGTCCGGAACGGCGCAAGGCGGTCGAGCAGAAATGGGCGCGCGAAATTCTCCAGGCGACGAGAGGCCGGTAGGTCTGGGCTGCGAAACCGTCGCGCCAGCCGTCATCCGCCGGTCACGATCAGCGCTTATCCGCCCAGACTATCGGGCTCGAGGATATTGCGCGTCCTCAGGTCGGTCGTGCGGACGTGATGCTCATGCAGATAGAGGGCCAGCTCCTGCCGCAGCCGTTCGCCGCGGGCTGTGATCGCTTCCTCGAAGAGATCGTGCTGCACCTCGGGCGGTAGGTAGCTCCAGATCTGGACGACGGCCTCTCCCAGGGCGCGCGTCAGCCGCCCTTCGACTTCCTTGGACGCTGTGGCCATGGCATCTTCCTCTCCTGGAGAAAGCACCTCAACCAACGCCCACACGTCGGTCCCGGTTCCTGGGGCCGTGCCTGCCGGGCCAGGGTGGTGGAATGCAATTGTTAAAATCGCTGCTAATTATTGTGGCGACGGGGTATGTCGCAGTGGTTGCGTTGATGTATGTCGCGCAGCGTTCGCTGATGTATTTCCCCGAGACCATCCGCGTGGCGCCGGCCGAGGCCGGCTTTGCGGAAGCCGAGGAAGTCGTCCTGAAAACGACTGACGGCGAGCAGGTGATCGCGTGGCATGTCGCGCCGCGAGAGAACCGACCGGTGGTGCTGTATTTCCATGGCAATGGCGGCGCGCTGCGTTATCGGATCGATCGCTTCAAGGCGCTGATCGAGCGGGGCGACGGTCTGCTGGCGCTGAGCTATCGCGGCTATGGCGGTTCGACCGGACGTCCGACCGAGGAGGGCATCCTCAACGATGCGGCCGCGGCCTATGCGTTCGCGCGTGAGCGTTATCCCGCCGAGCGGATCGTTCTCTGGGGCGAGTCGCTCGGCACCGGCGTTGCCGTCGCGCTTGCAGCCGAGCATCCGGTCGCGCGCCTTGTTCTCGAAGCGCCGTTTCTGTCGGCGCTCGACATTGCCGCGCGCGCGTACCCGTTCGCCCCGGTGCGCTGGCTGATGAAGGACCAGTTTCGCTCCGACCTGCGCATCGCAAACGTGACCGCGCCGGTCCTGATCATCCACGGCGATCGGGACGCTGTCGTCCCGATCGCGTCCGGCCAGCGTCTCTACCAATTGATCAAAGGACCGAAACGATTCATGCCGATCACGGGCGGCGGCCACGAAAATCTTGGCGGCTTCGGCATCGTGGAGGCGGCGAAGAAATTCGCGGAGGAAAAGTTCGATTGAGCGCGCGCGACGAGGCCAATCAAAACGTCCGATAGGACTTCCCGTATTCGCCGCCGACGCGGGCGAATCCTTGCTGCGCGGGGGCGTGGTCGCGCCTGATATTCAGCGCTTGCGCATAGGACCCTGCCGACTTCTGGCGGTCGCCCAGCCGCTCATAGGCGAGCCCGCGCGCCATCCAAGCTTGCAGGTTCCGCGGTTCGAGTTGCACCGCCTGATCGAGATCGCCAGCCGCGGCCTTGGCATCGTTGACGGCGAGATAGCTCAAGCCGCGCGCAATCAGCGGCTCGGCTTCCTGCGTATTGAGTGCGATCGCGGTCGAGAAGTCGTCGATGGCGAACTGGTGTTGGCGCTGGCTCTGATAGAGCAGTCCGCGGTTGTAGTAGGCTTGTGCGTTGTCGGGGCGGATCGAGATCGTTTTATTGAAGTCGTTCAACGCAGGGATCAACTGGCCGCGTTGGCGATGCACGATGCCACGCCCAAGATAGGCCGCGGCGTAGCTCGCATCGATTGACAAGGCACGATTGTAGTCGGCGAACGCCAGGTTCAGCTTGTTGATGATGCGATGGACCAAGCCGCGGTTGGCATACGCCTGAGCGTATTTCGGATCGAGGCCGATGGCCTTCTCGAAGTCGGCCAGCGCCTCCTTGTAGCGGCCGCTCTGGCCGTAGACCGAACCCCGCATATTGTAGGCCTGCGGATCGTTCGGGTTTCGGGCGACCACGTCGCTGAGCGAGGCGAGATTGGCAGTGGAGGAAACCGCGAGCGCTTGCTCGCTTTCCGGGGCGCCGGTCGACAGCACGCCGCTCGAACAACCGGCGACAAGCAGCGCCGCCGCAACGGCGGCCTCCCGACCGCGAAAGACGAATGGCCGGACGCAAGCCATGCCGCATTCTACAGAAAAGGCCGCTCCCAAAACAACAGCGCGGGCCGCAGGGCCCGCGCGATCATCCAGCCACGGGGCTCTGGTCTCGAATCGTCGTTCGTTCAGCGGGGGCCGCGCGCCGGTCCGCTGCCGGGTGTGGGCTTCGGCTTCATCGGCAGGAGGCCCTCGCGCTGCAAGCGCTTGCGGGCGAGCTTGCGCGCGCGGCGGATCGCTTCCGCCTTTTCACGCGCCTTCTTCTCGGAGGGCTTTTCGTAGTGGCCGCGCAGCTTCATCTCGCGAAAGATGCCCTCGCGTTGCATCTTCTTTTTGAG
The DNA here is from genome assembly GCA_050725815.1 of Xanthobacteraceae bacterium. Taxonomy (GTDB): domain Bacteria; phylum Pseudomonadota; class Alphaproteobacteria; order Rhizobiales; family Xanthobacteraceae; genus VAZQ01. Next base: position 24,504 of record JBOHIG010000256.1, on the reverse strand, counting down.
CGCCTTGAGGGCTTGGTCGACATTGTTGTCACGGACGAGAACCTGCACGCGGCATACCTCTTGCGGTCGAATGGGTGAATTTCCTGAACGGAGCGCTGCCAAACGCGACGTGCAGCACCGCCGTTAAGCGCGCGCATTTACCAGAAAGTCGCTGAGAAGTCCATCGCGGCGCTATTTCGAGGTCGGTGCAGTCTGGGTCAGGGTCGGGGGTGGCGGGGGCGGTGGGTAGTAGGTCCAAACGATCCCGTAGAGCGCCACCAGGACCGCGAGGCCGACCAGCATCCGGTTGATCGCCCCGGCCGCGTTGATGTGCAAATGCTTGGAGGCGCCGAAGCCCAGCACCATGCCGCCAGCCAGGATCACCACCACGCCCGACGTGATGATGGTCTGGAATGCCCAGACCGTGGCGCCCGCGAGCGTCAGGCCGCCGACGCCGGTCATCACAAGCAGCAGTACCATCCCGGGCGCGCCCCGGAAGATGCCGGGCCGGTCGGGGCTGCGGAACAGCGCGTCGCACGCCATCAGCGACCAGCCGCCGGCGAATCCGATCAGGAATGCGAGAATCATGCTCATGGCGCGCCCGCCTTCTCCGGGCGGACTTATGGCACCACAAAAACCTGCCCGGCAACGGGTCGTCCGACCATGACGCCGCCGGGATGCCTCTGATCTCGACCACCGTCGGCGAGCTGCGGCCGTTGACAGTTCCACGCCCGGGCATTATCGAGAACGAACGTTCATTCTCATTTACCGCACTGCAATATCCGGGTACCGCTGATGCGTCGCGTCAACGTCCAGGCCCAAACCGACCGGCGCGCCGAGATCCTTGCCGCCGCCCAGCGCTGCTTTGTGCGCTCGGGTTTCCACGGCGCGTCGATGCAGGACATCTGCGCTGAGGCGGGGATGAGCCCTGGCAATCTCTACCGCTATTTCCCCTCCAAGGAGGCGCTGATCGCCGGCATCGCCGAGCGCGACCGCGCCGAGGTGGCGCAGGAATTCGCCAGCGCCGACCTCTCGCACGGCTTCTTCGCGGTGCTGGAGGGCATGGCGCACCACCATTTCTCGGTGCGGCCCGACGAGCAGGTCAAGCTTTGCACCGAGGTGATGTCGGAGGCCCGGCGCAATCCCGAGATCGCGCGCATCTCCGCGGGCTTCGACGCCGATGTGAAGAAGTGGCTGGTCGATCTCATGCGCGCCGGCGCCGACCGCGGCGACATTCCCGACAACGTCGATTTCGAGGCGGTCGCCATCATGCTGATGATCATTGCCGACGGCGTCTGGTGGCGGCGCGCACTTGAGCCGGACTTCGATGCGGGGGCGTTGGTCCCGCTGTTCATGGACATCACGCGACACATGTTGCGCGCGCGCCCAAAGGGCGTATCCGCGGCCAAGGAGAAGTCTCGATGAAAGCGAGCCGCATCACCGCGGTCGGCCTTGTCGCTGCGGCCGCGCTCTGGATCGCGTCCGGGCACCTGTTCCCGCACGAGGGCAGCGAGGCGCATTCGACGACGCGCGGTGCCGAAAGTGCGCCCAAGAAGCTTTTCCGCGTGACGGTGGAGACCGCCGCCTTGATCAAGCACGGCCGCAAGCTCGTGCTCTCCGGCCGCACCGAGGCGGACAGGCGCGTCACCGTGACGGCGCGCACCGGCGGCTTGCTCACAGAACTGCGCGTGCGCCGCGGATCGCGGGTCGAGAAGGGCGACATCGTCGCCGTCCTGTCCGACGATGCGCGGCGGGCGCAAGTCGCACAGGCCGAATCGCTCGTCGTCCAGCGCCGCACCGAACTTGACGCCAAGCGGCGGTTGATCGTCAGCGGCGCGGTTCCGAAGCTCGAACTGGTCAATCTTGAAGCGCAGCTCAAGGCCGCCGAGGCAGTACTGGCCGCTGCCGAAGCCGAGCTGGAGCGCGGGCTGGTGCGCGCGCCGTGGGCCGGTATCGTGCAGGACGTGCCGATCGAGGTCGGCGGCGCGGCCTTCTCCATGGCCGGACGCGAGATCGCGACCATCGTCGCGCTCGATCCGATGCTGGCGGTGGTCGAGGTGTCGGAGCGCAAGCTTGCCGGCATCCGAGTTGGCGACATGGCCGAGGTCAAGCTTGTCACCGGCGAGACCACGACCGGCAAGGTCCGCTATGTCGCCAAGACCGCAAGTGCGAACACGCGCACCTATCGAGTCGAGGTCGAGCTCTCCAATCCCGACGGCGCGATCCCCGACGGAATCACCGCCGAGGTCGCACTGCCGGTCGAGGCGACCATGGCGACGCGGGTGCCGCGCTCCGCGCTCACGATCGCCTCGAACGGCGATATCGGCGTCCGCACCGTCGGTAAGGACGACGTTGTGGCTTTCGTTCCCGTCAAGGTGGTCGAGGACGAGCAGACGTTCATGTGGGTTGCCGGCATTCCCGATGGTGTGCGGGTGATCGTGAAGGGCCAGGACTTCGTGCGCGAGGGTCAACGCGTCGACCCTGTCGGCAACAGCGAGGTCACGGCGACGGCCAAGTGACGGATCGAAGAACGAGCAAGAACGAATGTTCCGCTTTATCGACTACGCCATCGGCCATTCCCGGCTGACCATCGCGATGCTCCTGTTCCTGCTGGCGGCGGGGATGGTTGCCTATGTGACTATCCCCAAGGAAGCCGAGCCGGACGTCCGCATTCCGATCATCTATGTGCAGCTCTCCCAGCGCGGCATCAGCCCGGAGGATTCCGAGCGGCTGCTGCTGCGACCGGTCGAGACCCAGCTCAAATCGGTCGCCAATGTGAAGGAGATGCGCGCGACCGCTTTCGAGGGCGGCGGTTTCGTGCTGCTCGAATTCGAGGCCGGTTTCGATTCCAAGGCCGCGCTGGCCGACGTGCGCGCCAAGGTGGACACCGCCAAGCACGACCTGCCGCGCGACGTCGACGAGCCGCAGGTGCTCGAAGTCAATCTTTCGCTCTATCCGGTGCTGGTTGTCGGGCTTTCGGGCGATGTGCCCGAGCGCACGCTGCTGCGGATCGCCCGTGCGGCGAAGAACGCGATCGAGCAGGCGCCCGGTGTGCTCTCGGCCGAACTGCGCGGCGCGCGCGACGAGGCGGTGGAGATCATCATCGATCCGATGCAGATGCGCAGCTACGGCATCTCGCTCGACACGCTCGGCCAGCTCACCCAGTCGTTCAATACCTTGATCGCCGCCGGCGCGCTGGAAGGCAAGAGCGGCCGCTTCGCGGTCAAGGTGCCGTCGCTGTTCGAGCGTCCGCAGGACATCCTGAAGGTGCCGCTGGTTGCGTCGCAGACCGCCGCGGTGACGCTCGGTGACATCGCGCAGGTGCGGCCGACGTTCAAGGACGCGATCTCGATCACGCGCGTCAACGGCCGTCCGGCGATGACCATCGAGGTGTCGAAGCGCACCGGCGCCAATCTGATCGAAACCGTCGATGCGGTGAAATACGTCGTCGCGCAGTTGCAGAAGCAATGGCCGGAGGCGGTTCACGTCACCTTCACGCAGGACAAGTCGAAAGTCATCCGCCAGATGCTCGGCGATCTGCAGAACTCGGTGGTGACCGGCGTGCTGCTGGTCGCGGTCATCATCCTGTTCGCGCTCGGCTTCCGCGCGTCGCTGTTCATCGGGATCGCAATTCCGGCTTCGTTTCTCGCGGGCGTGCTCGGGTTGCAGCTCATCGGGCTCACCGTCAACATCGTGGTGCTGTTCTCGCTAATCCTCGCGGTGGGCATGCTGGTCGACGATGCGATCATCGTTTCCGAGTTCGCGGAGCGGCGGATGTCGGAAGGCATGGCGCCGAAGGAAGCCTATTCGCTGGCCGCCAAGCGCATGTCGGGTCCGGTGATAGCGGCCACGCTCACCCGCATTGCGGCGTTCTCGCCGCTGCTGTTTTGGCCGGGCGTGGTCGGCCAGTTCATGAAGTATCTGCCGATTACGTTGATCGCGACGCTGTCGGCTTCGCTTGTGGTCGCGCTGTTCTTCACACCGACGCTCGGCGCGCTGCTCGGCAAGGCCGCGCCGGTGCCGCATGACGATCGCGTGAAGGACAATGGTCCGTATATGCGGACGGTGAAGCTTGCGCTTCGTCATCCCGGTGCGACGCTGGCGCTGGCGGCGCTGCTGCTGGTGGCGGTGCAGGTCGCTTACGGCAAGTACGGCCGTGGCGTCGAATTCTTCCCCAATGTCGAGCCCGACTACGGCCAGGTGGTGGTGCACGGGCGCGGCAATCTCTCGCTCGACGAGAAGGACCGGCTGGTTGCCGAGGTGGAGAAGCGCGTCCTGCAATTCGACGGCCTCAAGACCGTCTATACCCGCGTCGGTGAGCAGCCGCGCGGCATGGGCGAATTGAGCGAGGACACGATCGGCGTGATTCAGTTCGAGTTCGCCGATTGGCGAACCCGCGAGCCCGGCCATGCGATCATGGACGCGATCCGGGACAAGACGGCGGACATCCCCGGCATCAAGGTCGAGGTCACCGCGCCGCGCGCCGGCCCGCCGACCGGCAAGCCGATCCAGGTGCAGCTCCAGGCGCTCAATCCAGCCGATCTGCCGGGCGTGGCCAAGACGGTCACCGCGATGCTCGCAAAGCGTGACGACATCCGCGATCTCGACGACGGGCAGCCGCTGCCCGGCATCGACTGGACCATCCAGGTCGACAAGGCGGAAGCCGCCAAATACGGCGCGGGCGTGAACACCGTTGGTTCTGCGGTGCAACTCGTCACCAACGGGCTCAAGGCGACCGAGTACCGGCCCGCCGAGAGCGACAAGGCGGTCGATATCCTGGTGCGGTTTCCCCCCGACCGGCGCAGCCTCGACCAGATCGACGATCTGTTCATCCAGACCAAGGCCGGCCACGTGCCGATCGGCAATTTTGTGCAGCGCGTGGCGGCCCCGCGCGTCGGCCACATCAACCGCGTCAACGGCAACCGGGTCACGACCGTATCGGCGAACGTCGCCGAAGGGGTGCCGACCACGCGGGTGCAGCAGGAGATCGCGCAGGAGCTTGCGCAGGCCAATCTGGGGACCGGCGTGTTCTGGAAGCTCAAAGGCGAGGACGAGGAGCGCGAGAAGGCCTCGGCATTTCTGCTCAAGGCCTTCGGCACTGCAATCTTCCTGATCTTTGCGGTGCTGCTGGCGCAGTTCAACCGGCTCACCTCGGTCGGCGTCGTGCTCACCGCGGTGGTGATGTCGACCTTCGGCGTCATGCTGGGGATGATGATCATGGGCCAACCGTTCGGCGTCGTGATGGCCGGCATCGGCGTGATCGCCAATGCCGGGGTGATCGTGAACAACAATATCGTGTTGATCGACACCTACGACCGGCTTCGCCGCGAAGGCGTTGCCGCCCGCGAGGCGATTCTTCAAACCTGCCGCGAGCGCGCGCGGCCGGTCGTGCTCACGGCGGTGACCGCGATCCTCGGCGTGCTGCCGATCGCCTTCGGCGTCAACATCGAGTTCTTCACGCGCGAGATCATGATCGGAGCGCCGGCGACGCAATGGTGGATCAACCTGTCCACGGCTATCGTGTTCGGGCTCGGTTTTGCGACCGTGCTGACGCTGATCGTGACGCCTGCGATGCTGATCGCGATCGAAAACATGCGCGAGTGGCGCATTCGATGGATTGGAAGGCTGCGGGGATGGTTGCCGCGCTTCCGCCACGCCAGGTCATGACGACGAACCGCTTCGCCCTTTTCGACACTGCGATTGGCCGCTGCGGGATCGCGTGGGGTGAGCGCGGCGTGACCGCTGTGCGGCTTCCGGAAGCGAACGATCGCGCGATGCGGGCGTCCCTTTTGCGGCGCTGCCCGGGCGCGAAGGAGGGGCTACCCCCGCTCGATGTGCAGCATGCGATCGAGGGGATCGTCGCGCTGCTCGACGGCGCGGCGCGCGATCTCTCCGGCGTCGTCCTCGACATGAATGGCGTTCCGCCGTTTGACCGGCAGGTCTACGAGATCGCCCGCACCATTCCGCCCGGCGCGACGCTTACCTATGGCGACATCGCAAAACGGATGGGCGAGCCCGGCGCAGCCCGCGACGTCGGACAGGCGCTCGGGCACAATCCGTTCCCAATCGTAGTGCCTTGCCATCGCGTCCATGCGGTCGGCGGCAAGACAGGCGGCTTCTCTGCGCCTGGCGGCGTGGCGACCAAGCTTCGCATTCTGCAGATCGAAAGCGCACACGCCAAGGGCACGCTGTTCGATCTCGATCGTACTCTCTGATCGCACTTGCCCGCATTCGCTGAAATTTGACCGCGTGATTCCGCGCGGTATCCTCCCGCCACGATTCGGGAGGGCGGGACAATGCCGCAGAGCAAGGGACGGCAGGGATTGGCCGCGAGGGCCAAGCCTAAGCACCATCCGAAGCCCGGGCGGCGGGAGCGCACACCGGAACATGGCGGGGAAGCCGCGCAGCGTCCGTCGCGCTCGGGAGCGCGGCTCCTGGCGGAGGCCGAGCGGCTGGAGCACGAGCTTACCACTGCGCGCAAGCAGATGGCGGCGCTCGAAGCGCGGGCCGATACCGACCCGCTGACTGATATCCTCAATCGCCGCGGCTTTGAGCGCGAGCTTGCGCGTTCCCTCGCCTACGCGAAGCGCCACGGTACGAGCGCGGCGCTGCTCTATGTCGATCTCGACAACCTCAAGCAGGTCAACGACCGCCATGGACACGCCGCCGGCGACGCCGTGCTCAAGGCGGTCGTGATGGTGCTTGTGCGGCATGTGCGCGCGTCCGACGTGGTCGCGCGGCTCGGCGGCGACGAGTTCGCGGTCCTGATGTTGAATTGCTGCGAGGCGGATGCGCAGGTCAAGGCGCGCGCGATCGAGACGGCTATCGCGCGCACCACTGCAACCCATGCTGGCGCTACGATCTCGGCCGGCGCTTCGGTCGGTGCGACGGTTCTGCTGCCGCTCGATTGTCCGGCCGATTCCCTCGACCGCGCCGACCGTGCCATGTACGCGCGCAAGGCCGTGCACAGAAAATTACGTTCCGCGGAATAGCACCGATCCGCACTGCTTTTTTTTCTTTTTCATTGAGCGCGATCTTCGCCGAAGACCGGCTCCAAACTCGGATCAAGTCCGGGGCAGGCGTGTCGGGACCATGCCTACGCGATGATGTCCGGCGTGAGCTGGTCTTCAATGAAAGAAATGCGATCGCGCAGGAAGAGCTTGCGCTTCTTGAGGCGCTGAACCTGCAACAGGTCCGAGCCCGGCGATTCCTGAAGTGCCGCGATGGCCGCGTCGAGGTCGCGGTGCTCTTGCAGCAGCCGCGCCAATTGCGCCCGCAACTCGCGTTCTTCCTCTTTGGTCATTGCCACCGCTGGGGCCGGAACCCCGCCTGCCGGGAGGAGGGCGTGGGAAATTATCCGGATTTGGGCCGATCTGTTCAAGATGGCTGCGACATCGGTAACGAAATGGGGGATTGCTGCATCGCACAACTCAAACGAGCGTCGAAACAAAGCGGTCAATCGTGTAGAATGCCGGGGTCAGGCACCCAATCTGACCTAAGGAGACATGCCACATGTCCAATCAAACGCAGCTTACGGACCTCGAAAGGCGGCACCAGGCACTCGAAGAAGAAATCAACGAGGCGCTCACGCACCCGTCAACCGATGGACTAAGAGTCGCCGAACTCAAGCGCCGCAAGTTGCAAGTGAAGGACGAAATCGCGCGCCTACAGCAGAATGCTAGCGTCCATTAGCGCGCCGGGACATTTTGCGTATCACACATTCGGCTCGGCTGCCTGTGCCCGGCAGTCGGCAAGGCCATATTGCCTTGGGCGAATTTCTGTGCATCGAATCCCGAACCAGTGTGATATCGCCGCAAGGCGATCACATTGCTGGCCCCCGCTCGACTGCCTTGGCCGCGATGGAGGGCATGCGATGAGCGACGCCAACTGGACGATCCGCGCGCGTGAATTCACGAATTGTAATTGTGCTTATGGCTGCCCGTGCCAGTTTAACGCGCTGCCCACGTATGGCCATTGCGAGGCGGTTACCGCATGGGACATTGCGGAGGGCCATCACGGCGATACGCGCCTCGACGGCTTGCGGTTCGCCGGGGTCTTCCGGTGGCCGGGCGCCATTCACGAGGGCAAGGGCGAAGCAGCCGTCATCATCGATGAGCGCGCCACGGCGGAGCAACGCGAAGCGCTCCTGCGCATTCTCAGCGGGCAGGATACAGAACCCGGCGCGACGATCTTCCAGGTGTTTGCCGCTACGCTCGACACTCATCATGAGCCCGTGTTTGCCCGTATCCAATTTGAGGTGGACGTGCAGGCGCGAACCGCGCGTCTGTCCATCCCGGGCCTGATCGAGGGCCGGGGCGAACCCATCCGCAATCCCGTTACCGGTGCGGAACATCGCGCGCGAATTGATCTGCCGAACGGGTTTGAATATTCGCTCGCGGAAATGGGCCGCGGCTGGACCAAGACCAAAGGGCCCATTCCGATGGACCTCGCCGATTCCTACGGGCAGTTCGCGGACATTCATTTGTGCCAGAGCGGAATCGTGCGCTGAACCATGGCCGGTGCTCTGGAGGGCCTGCTCCGCCGCGATCGCGCCGTCGTCTTTGTGGCGCTGAGCGTCATCACGCTTCTGGCCTGGGCCTACACGCTCAAGCTTGCCGCCGACATGGATATGGGCGGCATGGCAATGAGCGGCTTCAGGATGGCGACGAGCTTCCTCACCATGTTCATGGCGCCGTCGCCGCAGCCATGGAGCGCGAGTGAGTTTCTGTTCACGACATTGATGTGGATCGTGATGACGATCGGCATGATGACCCCATCGATCGCGCCGATGGTGTTGCTTTACGCGCGGGTAGGACGGCAGGCCGCTTTGCAAGGGCGGCCGTTGGCTGCAACCGGGTGGTTCGCCTTGGGATATTTTCTGTCCTGGAGCGCCTTCTCGGTTGTCGCAGCCCTGGCGCAATGGGCGCTCGAACGAGCCACATTGCTGACGCCGATGATGGCCAGCGCGAGCGCGCGCCTTGGTGGCGTCGTGCTGATCGTGGCCGGCATCTATCAATGGACGCCGGCCAAGGACACCTGTTTGCGCTTTTGTCAGGCGCCGCTCTCCTTCATCCAACGGCACGGCGGTTTCCGCCGCACCGCCGCCGGCTCGCTCGGGCTTGGCATGCGCCACGGCTTCTATTGCATAGGCTGCTGCTGGGCCTTGATGGCGTTGCTATTCGTCGGCGGCGTCATGAACGTGCTGTGGATTGCCGCTCTGGCAATTTTTGTATTGGCCGAGAAGCTCATCCCGCTCGGTCGCGTTGTGGCGCGCGTCGCGGGGAGCGCGCTGATCGTTGCCGGATGCTGGTTGTTGTTGGCTCCGGCCCCGGCGATGACGCACCATTAACGGACCGGGTATCCGCAGCGATCCGCCGCCTACGGCTTGATCGCGGCCCGTGCCCGCTCGACCAGAGTCTTTGGGGTCGCATAGAGCTTGTCGATGAGCGACTGCACCTTCTCGCCGGACAAGGGCGTGATCGAAAGCTTCACCTTCTCGGCTTCGGCCAGGAACTGCTTGTCGCTCATTGTTGCGTCGAACGCCTTGCGTAGGATCGCGATCTGCTCGGCCGGTGTACCGGGCGGCACGATGTAGGATCGCTGGAACACCTGCTGGCTGACCACGAGCTCGGCGACCCTGCGCTCGGTGCTGTCCTTGATGAAGCTCCAGACCCGAGGAACGCCCATCTTCGTCAGCTCGGGCTGCGGATCGAGGCCGACCTGCACCAGGATGTTCAGCTTCTTGTCGCGCAGCCAGTCGCTCTTCTGCGACTTCACGCTTGACCAGTCCCAGCCGCACAGCCCGTCGACCTCGCCGCGCTCCATGGCGAGCGCGATGTCGACGGTGCCCTTGTATCCGGACACGACATTGAACTTCGTGCCGGCCGTATGGTTGAGCAGATAGGCGTAGTCACGGGTGGCACCGCCGGCGGCACTGGCGCCGAGAATCGTCTTCTGCCGCTGCGCGTCGGCGAAGGTCCGGACCTTGGAGTTCTGATAGGTCGCGCAGATGCGCACGCCCGAATCGGCAGTGCCGATATAATTCACCTTGGTCGGATCGAATTTGGTCATTGGCTTGTCTTCGAGCAAAGGCCCGATGATCGCCCCCGGCATCAGCGCGCCGACGCTGCCGCCGTCCTTGGGCGCTACCGTGCTGATATAGATGGCGGCCTTGGTGCTGCCGGCCCCGGGCATGTTCTTCACCACGATGGTCGGATTGCCGGGGATGTGACGCGGCATGTGCCGCGCGACGGTACGTGCGTAGATGTCGTAACCGCCGCCGCTGGCGCCGCCGACGATGAACTCGATGGTCTTGCCGGCATAGTAGTCGGCGGCGACAGCCGGCGTTGCGGCGAACGCCGCGGCGATGGAAGCGGCAAGCAGACCGGGCAGGGACTTCGAGAACGGCATTTTAAGCCTCCGCTTGACGCATCGACCTGATGCGCGTGCTGAGTGAATGTAGCGAAACGCTTAGATCATTCTGTCTTTTCGGACAACCGATCGAAGATTGCGGCGTTTCGTCCCGCGCCCCGTGGCTATGGACGGATCGCTGTGCGCGCCTTCTGAACGATGTCCTTCGGCGTCGCATAAAATTGTGCCACGCGCTTCTGGACGACGGCGCCCGACAGCGGTTCGATATCGACCCGCATCTTCTTGGCGTCCGCCAGAAACTGCGGGTCCTTCATCGTTGCATCGAAGGCGGTTCGCAGGATGTTGACGTATTGCGTTGGCGTTCCGCCCGCCACGAAATAGGGACGCTGGAAGGCCTGCTGGCTCACGATCAGCTCCGCGATGCGGCGGTTCTCGTCGCCGTTGACGTATTTCCAGAGTTCGGGAACGCCAAGCTTGGTCAGTTCTTCGTTCGGTTCCGGCCCGATCTGGAGCAGGAGACGGACCTTCTTGTCGCGCAACCAGTCCGGCTTCTGCGATTTCGCGCTCGACCAGTCCCACCCGCACATGCCGTCGACTTCGCCGCGTTCCATCGCAAGCGCGTGGTGCAGCGTGCCTTTGTATCCGGCCACGACGTTCATGTTCACTTTGGTGATCTTGCTGATCATTTGCGCGTAGTCGTGGGTGGCGTCGCCGTGCGAGCCGCCGGCGATCACGATCTTGTCCTTCAGCGCCTGGTCGAACGACTTGATCTTGGACGTATGGTAGACCGCGCAAATGCGCGTCGAAGAATTGGCGCTGCCGATCCACTGCACCTTGTTGGGGACGAACAGCGTGGTCTTGCCGTCGAGCAGGGGGCCCGTGATCGCGCCGGGCGTGACGGCGCCGAGGGTGAGCCCGTCCTTGGCCGCAATCGTGCTGACCTGGATGCCCGCCTTGGTGCTGCCGGCGCCGGGCAGGTTTTTGACCACGATCGCCGGTTTGCCCGGAATGTGGTCGGTCAGGTGCCGGGCCAGCGCGCGCGCATAGATGTCGAAGCCGCCGCCAGGATTGCCGCCGACAATGAATTCGATGGTCTTGCCGGCGTAATAGTCGGCGGTGGCGGCGGGTGTTGCCGCGAGGCCCACGCCGAGGGCGACGAGGACGAAACGGATTGGCGTTGATGGCGTGGGCATGGCTATGTCTCCCCTACAGTCTGATCGCCCCTGGCTCGCGCGATGACGGCCCTTGGCGTGCGGGCGAATTTCGTTGGCACGTTGGCGATGGCTACGGCCGAATCACCTGCCGCGCCTTCTGGACGATGTCCTTCGGCGTTGCATGCAGCTTCAGCACGAGCGCCTGCACCTTGTCGCCGGACAGCGGCTCGATGTCGATCTTCATCTTCTTGGCGTCGGCAAGATATTCCGGGTCCTTCACAGTCGCGTCGAAGGCCGTCCGCAGAACCTTGAGCGGCTCCGCCGGGATCTTCGGCGGCGCGATGTAGGAGCGCTGGAACACCTGCTGGCCGATGATCAGCTCGACGATCTTGCGGTTCTCGTCCGACTTGACGTAGTCCCAGATGTGCGGGACGCCCATCTTGGTGAGTTCCGCGTTCGGCTCCAGTGCGATCTGGAGAATTACATTGACCTTCTTGTCGCGCAGCCATGCGGAGCGCTGCGCCTTGAAGCTGGCCCAGTCCCAGCCGCAGGCTCCGACCACTTCGCCGCGCTCCATCGCCAGCCCGATCTGGGTGGTGCCGTCATAGCCGGCGACGACCTTGTACTTGGCGCCCGCCGTGCGGCGGAGCATGTGGGCGTAATCGTGGGTCGACTCGTTCAGCGAGACGCCGCCGAACGCGACCTCCTTCTTGAGCACGTCGTCGAAGCGCTTGATCCCCGACGCAGCCCACGCCACGCACACCCGGGTGCCGTTATTGGCGGTGCCGATGTAATGCACCTTGGTCGGGTCGAAGAGGACTTTGCCCTCGCCGAGCAGGGGCGCCATGATCGCACCCGGCATGATCCCTGCGATTGCGGTGCCGTCCTGCGCCGCGCGTGTTGCCAGGAAGCCGGCGGCGCGCTGGCTGCCGGCCCCAGGCATGTTCTTGACGACGATGTGGGGCTTGCCGGGAATGTGCCGCGGAATGTGGCGGGCGAGCGCCCGGCCATAGATGTCATATCCCCCCGCAGGGCCCGAGCCGATCAGCATGTCGATGGTCTTTCCGGCGTAGTAGTCGGCGGTGTGAGCAGGCAGGGCGCAGATCACGAGCGCGGTCAACGCCGCGGCGCCGCCAACGAATAACTTCTGCGTATAAATGAAAACATCCCCGGCTCCCACGTCCCTGCATGTCATCTTGTCGGCTCCCTGTTGTCCTTGAGGGGAACCTAGGTCATCCATGGGAATCCGACAATCGCTCCAGGCGGGAGCAATTGTCGCGCATCCGGGAGCGTGTCCGCACCTATGGATTGATCGCCTGCCGCGCCAGTTCGACGACGTCGTGCGGTGATGCATACAGGTTCGCAACCACCTGCTGCACCTTGGCGCCCGTCAACGGCGCGACGTCGATGCGCAGCTTATTCGCCTCGGCAAGGAACTGCGGATCCTTCATGGTCTCGTCGAAGGCCTTGCGCAGGGTGGCAAGATTGGCGGGCGTCGTGCCGGGTGGCGCGATGAAGGAACGGTGGAAGACCTGCTGGCTGAGGATCAGCTCCACGACTTTGCGCGTCGTGTCATCTTTCACGTACTTCATGATGTGCGGAACGCCGAGCTTGTTGAGTTCGTCGAGCGACTCGATCGCATCCTGGATGAGGACGTTCACGGTCTTGTCGCGGACCCAGGCCGGCTTCTGTGCCTTCAAGCTCGCCCAGTCGAAGCCGCAGAACCCGTCGATCTCGCCGCGTTCGAGCGCGATCGTAAGATCGCGCGTGCCCTTGTAGCCGGTCACCAGATCCCATTTGGCGCCGGTGAGCTTCCTGTGCATGTAGCCATAGTCGTGGGTGGAATCGTTCTTCTGCCCGCCGCCGAACTTCGCCTTCAGCCTGCGTGCGTCGTCGAAAGTTTTTACCTTCGATTGCTTGCCGGAGATGCACACACGCACGCCATTGTTGACGTTGCCGATGTACATGATCTTGGTGGGATCGAAGAGCTTCTTCGCCTTGGGATCGAGTACCGGCCCGATGACCGCGCCCGGCATGATGTTGGCGATGACGGTGCCGTCCTTGGGTGCGATGTTGGCGATGAAGCCAGCTGCACGCGCGCTGCCGGCGCCCGGCATGTTCTTTGGAACGATAGTTGGATTGCCGGGAATGTGCCGGCTGATGTGCCGCGCCACGACCCGTCCGTAGATGTCATAGCCGCCGCCGGGCGGTGCGCCGATCAAGAGCTCTATGGACTTGCCGGCGTAAAAGTCGGCGGCCCGAACAGACGTGCCCGTCATCGCGATTGCAGCGAGTACAAGCAAGCAAGTCCGTGCGGATGTTGACCTGAGTGACATGTGTAATCTCCCCGTTGGCCCGGCGGCCGTTCTACTTTCGCAAGAGGTTAGGTCATGGAGCGCGTGCGGACAATCTCCTATGGGGCACTGGCCTGCCGCGCCCTCTCGACGATGTCCTTGGGCGATCCATACAGCTTCTTGATCAAGGCCTGGACCTTCACGCCGTCGAGCGGCTCGATGTCGATACGCACCTTCTTCGCGTCCGCGAGGAAGGCCTTGTCCTTGAACGTCGCGGACAATCCGTCGCGCAGTGCTTTCAGCCGATCGGCCGGTATGCCGGGTGGCGCGACATAGGGTCGTCCAACGATCTGCTGCGACACCAGCAGCTCGATGGTTTTACGATCCTCGGCCGTCTTCAGGTATTTCCAGATCTCCGGTACGCCTCGCTTGGTCAGACCCGGGTCGGGCTCGAGGCCGAGCTGGACAATCAAATTGACCTTCTTGTCGCGAACCCATTCGGGTCGCTGAGTGAGCAGGCTGGTGAAATCGTAGCCGCACACGCCCTCGATCTCGCGCCGCTCCATCGCCACGATGATATCGACCGTGCCCTTGTAGCCGGCGATGACGTTGAACTTTGCTCCGGTCAGGCGCTTGATGAAATTGGCGTAGTCGCGCGTGGACCCGCCGGATTGACTCGCGCCCATGATGGTTGTGCGTTTCAGGGCATCGTCGAACGTCTTTGTCCCGGATTCATGCCAGGTCGCGCAGATCCGCGTGGCATTATTGGCGGTGCCGAGATAGGCGAAGTTGCGGGCGTCGTAGGCGTATTTGCCGCGGCGGGTGCCGAACAGCGGCTCCATGATGGCGCCCGGGTAGAGGGCGGCGATCATGGTGCCGTCCTTGGCGCCCTGCTGATAGAGGAAGGTCGCCGCCTTGGCGCTGGCGCCGCCGGGCATGTTCTTGACCACGATCGACGGGTTGCCCGGGATATGGCGCGGCAGGTGCCGCGCGATTGCGCGCGCATAGGTGTCGTAGCCGCCGCCGGCATTGCCGCCGACGAATAGCTCGATGGTCTTGTCCTTGTAGAAATCATCGGCGGCGGCGGCGTGTGTCATGCCGGTGAAGGCGGAGAGCACGATCAGGCCGGCTCTGAGTCGGCTGGTTTTCGGCAAGGCGCTCCGTGTGGGTGACATCTCACGTCCTCCTACCGCGGCTGGGCGGCCAGCAAGAGATGCTAGGTGAACGGATCGTCAACGACAACCGACGCGGGGTGCGACGGCACGTCGCCATGGCGGGAGGTCCAAGCCTGGGTTCGGCAGTCCTTGCCAACAATTCCAGGTAACGTAGGATCGCGTTTGGCGCTTGCCAGCCAGCGAAAGGCGTGTGCGCGCCCAAGATCGATTCAGCAAATCCATTGGAAGGAGATTCATGTTCACCAGACGCGATTTTGTGGTGCGAAATTCGGCCATAGTGGCCGGAGCCTTCGCGGCGCAACGCTTCGGCGCAGTCGACCTATTGAGCGGCGTCGCTCTCGCTCAAGAAAATACTTGGGACGCCGGCAAGCTGTTTCACCTGTTACCGATGGTCAGTCATAACCGGGCGCTCCTAAAGTGTTCATTCCAGGAAGCATTAGGCCAGACTCCTGAAATCATGATCGACGGCCGCAGAGTGACTGGGCAGCGCACGGATTCGCGCGGCCAGTTCTGGGATTTCGATATTGCGGCGCTCAAGCCGGGCACGGAGTACAAACTTGAACTTCGTTCCGGTGGGCGTGCGTTGGCTGAACCTTGGGCCCTGTCCACATTTCCGGATCTGGACAGCGAAGCTCAGCATGTCCGCGTCGTATTCTATACCTGCGCCGGTGGTCATGACATTTTCAAGAGGTTTCAATCAATCGCGGTAAGACAGGCGCTCTTGCGCAAGGCGCTCTCGTTCAGTCCGCACGCGATGGTAGCGAACGGCGACCAGGTCTATTGGGACCTTTTTGCGCCGGGCTCCTCCAAACGCATGGGCGCAAGCAAATTAGCGATTGACTATGCCGGGCGTGTCGATGGATCGAAGTCGTTGGAACGACGAACGAGGATTTCTTGTTGAAAGCCGCCGCGGAGCAGGTCGCCCCGCTATACAGAACGCTGTGCCGATCGACGCCAGTCTTCTTCGTGCAGGACGATCACGACTATTTCGACAACGACATCGCCAACGATCGGCTTATTACATTCCCACCGAATAACATCATGATCCGGCTCGCGCGGGCCACACAGAAGCTTGTGTATCCGGAATTCCTGCCCGATCCGAATCGTCCGATCGGACTTGCCGGTTCGCAGGAAGCCGAAGGACGCTCCGACATCTCCTCAAATTACGGAACGTTGCGCTACGGCAAATTGCTCGAAGTGCTGCTCTATGACAACAGGCGAACCGGAACCATGCACGGCCCCACCGCCGTCTTCGTCGACGCGGCAGTTGAGGCTTGGCTCAAGGCGCGGATGTCAGACCGGGCGGTCACCCATGTGGTGAACGCGCCCGGACTGCCGCCGGGATGGACCAAGGGCAACTGGTACGAATGGTACCCGGACAGGTTCATTGACGGCAAAGCCAGCCTCGCCAAGCCGAAGCCGTACTGGCAGCCGGGCTGGCTTGCTCAGCACGATCGTCTCATGGAAGCGATGCACCTGATGGGCGGACGAATTCCACTGTCGATCAGCGGCGACATTCATGCGACGGGGCTCGGCCGGATGATGCGGACCGGAAAGCTAGACATGTCGAGGAACCCGGTCGTGACCATTGTGCCGGGGACGGTCGGCAGCATGACAAATTATCCGTCGAGCAGCCGCGGCATTGGCGTCCAGCATCCCGTTCACCTCGACATGGTGGACGCCTGGACGCCGGTTGAGGAAAATGGCTTCATGGTTGCCGACTTCTTCAAGGACAAGATCGACCTTGCCTTCTACTTGTGGAGTCACAAAAGGCAGACCGTGGCAGACATTCAGAGTCTGGAACCCAGGCACCGTGTCACGCTTCGCCCGGTCGCCTGATCGTCACACGCCCTTCGCCATCTCCCGCAGCTTGAACTTCTGCACCTTCCCGGTCGAGGTCTTCGGCAGCTCGGTGAACACGACGTGGCGCGGGCATTTGAAGCGCGCGAGCTTGTCGCGGCACCAGGCCATGAGATCGTCGGCGCTTGCCTCCTGCCCGGGCTTGAGCTCGACGAAGGCACAGGGCGTCTCGCCCCATTTCTCGTCCGACTTCGCCACCACGGCGGCTGCCGCCACCGCCGGATGCTTGTAGAGCGCGTCCTCCACCTCGATCGACGAGATGTTCTCTCCGCCCGAAATAATAATGTCTTTGGAGCGGTCCTTGATCTGGATGTAGCCATCGGGATGCATCACCGCGAGATCGCCCGAGTGAAACCAGCCGCCGGCGAAGGCGGCGTCGCTCGCCGGGCGGTTCTTGAGGTAGCCCTTCATCACGACATTGCCGCGGAACATGATCTCGCCGATGGTCTCGCCATCGCGCCTTACCGGCTGCATGGTTTCGGGATCGATCACGTCGAGGCCTTCAAGCATCTGGTAGCGCACGCCTTGGCGCGCCTTCTTGGCGGCCTGCGCCGACAGGTCGAGCGCGTCCCATTCGCGGTGCCAGTCGTTGACCACCGCGGGACCGTAGGTTTCGGTGAGCCCATAGAGATGCGTGACGTTGAAGCCGGCGGCCTTCATGCCGGCGAGCACCGCCTCCGGCGGCGGTGCGGCGGCAGTGAAGAACTCCACGACATGGGGTAACGGCTTCTTCTCCGATGCCGGCGCGTTAAGCAGCGTGGACATGACAATGGGCGCGCCGCACAGATGCGTCACCTTATGCGTCGCGATGGCGTCGTACATCGCCGGCGCGCGCACCGCCCGCAAGCAGACATGGGTGCCGACAACAACCGAGATCGACCACGGGAAGCACCAGCCGTTGCAGTGGAACATCGGCAGCGTCCACAGATAGATCGGGTGCTTGCCCATGCCGCCGACCAGCACATTGCCGGCCGCGAGCAGATATGCGCCGCGATGGTGATAGACCACGCCCTTGGGATTGCCGGTGGTGCCGGACGTGTAGTTGAGCGAGATCGCGTCCCATTCGTCGTCCGGCATCTTCCAGTCAAAATCCGGATCGCCCGCTTTGATGAAATCCTCGTATTCGATGGTTCCGATCCGCTCGCTGGCGCCGGAGAACTCCGGATCGTCGAAGTCGATCACCAGCGGCTTCGCTTTGGCGAGCGCGAGCGCCTGCTTCGCGACGGACGAAAACTCGCGATCGACGATCAGCACCTTGGTTTCGGCATGGTCGAGGGTGAAGCCGACGATCGGGGCGTCCAGCCGCGTATTGATCGTGTTGAGCACTGCGCCGGTCATCGGAACGCCATAGTGACATTCGAGCATGGCAGGCGAATTGGCGAGCAAGACCGAAACCGAATCGCCGCGTTTGATTCCGTGCTTGTTCAGCGCGGAGGCGAGCCGTCGGCTACGGGCGTAAAATTCGCGATAAGTCCAGCGTCGGGCGCCGTGGATGATGGCTGTGTGTTCCGGGAATACCGCTGCCGCGCGTTGCAGAAACGAAAGCGGCGTGAGCGGCTGGAAGTTGGCCGGATTGCGGTCGAGATCGATGTCGTAGGGCGTCTGCGTCATGGCACACCTGAATGTGATGCCGTCGAGTTCACTACGGTTATTCCATCTGCGCTATTGCAACGCAATGATGGCGCCGATTCTGCGAAGGAGCATGTTCGGCTGATGTTCCGGTTCGTTTGTGCGGCAGTCACGCTTGTCCTGACAGTTCCGGCGGTTGCGGAATCCCTGCCGTCCGGGAAAGGTCCGCCTGCGGCTGCGTCTTTTGCCCTGCCGGTATGGGGAACGCCGCAGCCGTCCGCTCCCGCCCTCCAATTCACGATTCGTGGCGCGACCGGCTGGTTCCGCATCGCCGTGCCCGCCGGATGGCAGCTCAACGCCGACCGGCTAAGCGGGCGCATCCTGGTCAACGGCGCCGACGGCCGCGGCGTGCGCGTCTGGATGATGCTGGTTCCACGCACCGTCGCCCCCGAAGACGCCGCCTCGCTGCTCGCGAGCGTGAACGTGCAGATCTGGCCGAAGGGTGTGTGGTCGCCTGCAAGCGTCAAGCGCGTCGGCGCGCGGACGATCGTCACTGCGCTGAGCCGCGACGTCAACGATACGCGCACGACCGGACTCTCGCTCATCCCGGCCGGCCGAGTCACGGTCGCCTTCTATGCGAGCGCGTTCGCACCGTCCAAGATATTCGATCGCAGCCGGGATGTGTTCGCCGCGATCCTGGAAAGCTACGTGCCGCTGCCCGGTTATGTCGGCGGCGCTCCCGGATTGGAGCGGATCGTGTTCGACCGCTGGACCGATCCGCTCGAACGCGCCTTCTCGCTCGACGTCCCCAAGGGCTGGAAGGTGCAGGGCGGCACGGTCCGCAAGGCGGCCAACGACGTCCGCCAGGTCGTTCGACTGATCGACCCGGAACAGTCCGCGCTCATCCAGCTCGGCGACGCGGAAATTCCGCCCTTCATCGCGCCGTCCGAAGCGCTGCCGGAAGGCCGCGTCTACGGCTCGGCGCAGTCGATGGAGTTCCAGCCCGGACCGGCATTCGGTCGCAGCTATCTCGAGTGGCGCGCCCGTGCGCTGATGCCAGATCTCGCCATTGACCGGATCGCGCCGCTGCCTGCGCTCCAGTCCCGCCTGCAAGCGATCCAGGATGCCTACGCAACCGGCGGAATAGAAAGACGCATCGAGGCCGGCGAGCTCGTCTTCCGAGGCACATGGAAGGGCCGGCCCGCCAAGGGCTATCTGTTCGCCGCGACCACCCGCATCGACACGCCGGGCAGCGACGATATGTGGGTCGTCGGAGACCTCGGGACGTTGCAAGGATTTGTCGCCGCCGAAGACCGGGTTTCGACGGCCATCGCAGTGATGGATCGCATGCGGACCTCGTTCGAGGTCAATCCGCAATGGTTCCGCGACAACGCCCGTTCGGTGGAAGCGCTCTCGCGCATGGCGACCCAGGCAAGCGACCATGTCGCAACCGCCATCGTAAGGACCTTCGCGAACGGGCAGGCGCGCGCCGTCTCGATCTACGACCGTTATGTCGACTACCGCCGCGACGTCGTGCCCTTCAAATCGCCGCAGGGTGCGAAGGTCGAGCCGGTACAGGTCGGCTCGAACTATTACTGGATGGGTACGCGCGGATTTGTCCTCGGGACCAGCGAGCACTTCAATCCCGACCCGCTGTGGTTTCGTGAGCTGGTGACAATCAAGCCGTAGGCGGCGGCCGGCTCACGACGCGGCGAGGCCGACGACGCCGCTGCGCATCAGTTCCAGCGAGATCAGGAACATCAACGCATAGGCGATCTTGTAGAAAGTCTCGGTCGGCACGCGCCGCACCAGCCAGATGCCGAAAAAATTGGTCGCGATCGCGAGCGGCAAGAGCAGCACCGAGGTTGCGAGCGTTTCGACCGTGAACTGGCCGAGCGCGGAATAGGCTACGAGCTTCATCCAGTTCATCGCGGCGAAGAAGATCAGCGTGGTGCCGACCAGCGTCATCTTCGGGAGCTTCTGCGGCAGGATGAACACCTGGTAGGGCGGAGCGCCGGCTTGCGCCAGCGTTGAGGTCACCCCGGAGAGAGCGCCCCAGAACACGCCCGCGGCTGCCCGCGGACGCCGCGGCTCCGCCGGCACCCGGCCGAGCCAGATGTAGAGCACGAAGGCGATGCCGATCGCGCCGACCATGATACGCACATGGGAGTCGGTCAGGTAGCTCGCGAGCAGCCACGCCGCGCCTACGCCGATGGTGCCGCCGACCAGCAGCACCTTGAGGTTCCACCAGCTGAAATCGCGGCGATAAACCCAGGCTGAGATCGCGTCCTGCACGATCAGGATCGGCTGTACGATCGCCGCCGCCTGCAACGGCGGAATCACCAGCGCAAGCAGCGGCGTCGAGATCATGCCGACGCCTGAGAAGCCTCCCTTGCCGAGGCCGAGCAGGGTGATCGCCGGGATCGCCAGCAGGTAGAACAACGGGTCGGTGACGACGGTCATGCGGGGCGGGGAGTCGGGGCTGGTCGGATGTATAGAGCGCAAGCCCGCAAACGGCGCCACCCGATTCCACGCATGACGGCAATGCCGGCTGCGCGAACTGACGGCGGCTTGCAAAGTCGCCTCGGCCCACCACAATGCCGGCGATGACGACGGACCAAGGAACAGCAACCGGCCGTGCGCTTTACGAGCGCTGGCGGGGCGATCCGGAGGCGTTCTGGGCGGAGGCTGCGCGCGCGCTTGACTGGACCAAGGCTCCGGAGCGGATTTTCGATCCGGCGCGTGGCTGGTTCCCGGATGGCATCTGCAATGCCTGTTGGAATGCGGTCGATCGCCACGTCATTCGCGGCGAGGGCGCGCGGCCCGCTATCGGCTACCGGTCCGACACTGGCGGCGAGCGCATCGTCGCCTATGAGCGGCTGTGGACCGAGCTGCAGGTCCTGGGCGCAATCCTACGCGATTGCGGGGTGGGGATGGGCGAGCGTGTCGCCATCCTCATGCCGCCGCTGCCGGAGGCGGTGTTCGGGATGCTGGCCTGTGCGCGCATCGGCGCTGTGCACGTGGCGATATCGGGCGATGCTTCCACGGACGACATCGCCAAGGTCGTCGGCCGCACGAAACCGAAAGCGATCCTTACCGCTGGCGGGGGTCACGCGCCACACAAATCGCGGCTCGACGAGGCGCTGGCGCTCGCCTGCCATGAGTCAGTGACATGTGTCGTGCTGCAACGCGCGGAGGCGCCGGTCACGCTCGATCCGCAACGCGACCGTGACTGGCGCATGTTGTGGGAGGAGGCCGTCAACTACGCCAAAACATCGGACTGCGTGATGCTCGCCGCCGACCACCCGCTCTGCATTCTCCCCGACGGCGCGGTGCGAGACCATGGCGCTTCCATGGTCGCCCTGGCGCTGGCTGCAAAATCCTCCGGCGTCGAAGGAGACGACGCTCCGCCCATTGCGGACATCGCAACGCCGGCCGCCCAGAGCGTGATCTATGGGTCACTGCTTGGCGGCCAGGCGGTGCGGCTCGTCGAAGGCACCGCTGTCGGCGGCGCGATTTCCCTTCCGTGGACAATGCCGCGGTCGCTCGACGAACCGCCGATCTCCGCGTGAGCATGTGCCACTCCGGTGCCTTGAACCGGTCCCGCCGTTATGGGACGCTGAATTCAAACGGCCAACGGCCATGGCACGTCGGCCACACTACGGAAGTATGGGAGGATGATCATGCACCACCAAATGCGTCTATTCGCAGCCGCCGCAATTGCTGCCGCTCTGCTGGCAGGCCCGGCATCGGCGCAACAAAGCGTCGCCGATTTCTACAAGGGCAAGACCATCGTCATCCTGATGGGCACCGGGCCGGGCGGCAGCTACGATCTCTACGGCCGCGTTATCGCCGAGCATATGTCGCGCCACATTCCGGGCAATCCCAACATCATCATCGAGCATATGCCGGGCGCGGGCGGCGTCATCGCCGGCAATCATCTCTACGGCCCCGGTCCGCAGGACGGCAGCAAGATCCTGCTGTCCCACGCGATCCCGCTCTCAGAAAAGCTTCAACCCAAAGGCGTGCGCTTCCAGTCCGCCAAGTTTCACTGGCTCGGCACCTACGATGCCATCGCACACACCATGGCGTTCTGGCACACCGCGCCGGTGAAGACGATCGCTGATTTGAAGAAAGGCAACCTGATCGTCGGCTCTTTCGCCAAGGTACACCTTACCTATCAGTGGCCGGCGATGCTGCGGGACGTGCTGGGACTGAACTTCAAGGTCATCACCGGCTATCCGACCGGCAACACCAACAACCTGGCGATGGAACGCGGCGAGATCCACGGCTGGGCGGCGTCCTGGGAAAATCTCATCGGCACCCGCCCGCACTGGATCACCGAGAAGAAGGTGACGCTGCTCGCGCAGTTCACGCTGGAACGCAAGCCGCAAATCCCCGACGTACCGACCCTGCTGGAGCTCGCGCCCGCCGAGAAGAAGGACGTCGTCGAGTTCCTCACGGCTGCCACGCCATTTGGCCGTGCCATGGCGGTCGGGCCGGGCGTGCCCAAGGATCGCGTTGCCGCGCTGCGCAAGGCGTTTCTCGACACGTTCAGGGACCCGGCCTTCCTTGCTGCGGCGAAGAAGCGCAAGCTCGACATTGATGCGCACGACTGGCGATACGCTCATGCGCTGGTCAACAAGATCGCCAATGCCTCGCCCGAGCTGATCGCTCGGGTGCAAAAGTCGATCCAATAGCGCGTAGCCGAGCAATAAGTCAGCCTGGACGGCGGAACAGCGCCCTTGCCGGTCACACGCGAACCGGCAGAGGCACTAAGTCGCGTTTCCGCCGATTGATTCGGTCGCTCCCCTGTGAAACGCTTGCGGTCAAGGACCGCAAACGTCGGCCACAAAATCGTTCAGGGAGAAACGACCATGCTCCGCCTAGAGCGCGCGCAACTATTCGCTATTGCCGTCCTCGCAACGGTGACGCTATCGGCAAGCCCGGCAGCGGCGCAGAAAAGCGTCGCTGATTTCTACAAGGGCAAGACCGTCAGCCTGCTGCTGGGCACCGGTCCCGGCGGCAGCTTCGCCGTCTATGCCCGCATCTTCGTGGAATATCTCGGCCGTCATATTCCCGGCAATCCAAGCATCGTGATCGAGCATATGCCGGGGGCCGGCGGGGTCATCGCCGGCAACCACCTCTACGGCCCGGCGCCCCAAGACGGGACCAAGATTCTGCAAACGCATGCATTGCCGTTGAGCGAGATGCTCCAGCCCAAGGGCGTGCGCTTCAAGAGCGCCGAATTCCAGTGGCTCGGCACCTTCGATTCCATCGCGCATACCATGTCGTGGTGGCACACCACGCCGGTGAAGAAGATTGCTGACATGAACAATCCGGCGTTGATCGTCGGCTCGTTCAGCAAATCGAACCTGACCTATCAGTGGCCGGCGATGTTGAAGGATGTGCTCGGAGTGAACTTCAAGCTCATCACCGGCTATCCGAGCGGCAGTCAAAACAATCTCGCCATGGAACGCGGCGAGATCCACGGCTGGGCCCCGACCTGGGAAAATCTCATCGGCACGCGGCCGCACTGGATCGCCGAGAAGAAGGTCACGATCCTGGTACAATTCACGCTCGAGCGGAAGAAGCAGCTCCCCAACGTGCCGACGCTGCTCGAACTGGCGCCGGACAACAAGAAGGACGTCGTGGAATTCCTGGCGGCCGGCACGCCGTTCGCACGCGCCATGGCCGTCGGCCCGCGCGTGCCCAAGGATCGCGTCGCTGCGCTGCGGAAGGCGTTTGACGCAACGATGCGGGACCCGGCCGTGGTCGCGGCGGCCAAGAAAGCCAATATCGGCCTCGATCCCCGCGATGCGGCCTATGCTCATGCGTTGGTCAACAAGGTCGTCAACGCTTCCCCGGCGCTGATCGCGCGGGTCAAGAAGTCGAGCGGCCAGGACTGAGATTGCAATCGTTGTTCGATCCGATCCAATTTTGTCGGATCAGACTCTAGTGGTCCGATTCTAACATTCGCATCCCGTTTCAGCGGGTACATTTGCGAATGTTAGAATCGAAGGACCACTAGAACATATAGATTGCTAGTGGAGTTTTGGATTTGACATTCGCTTCCGGAGCTCACGACCAGGTGGTTAGCGA
>JBOHIG010000255.1:0-3333 GCA_050725815.1 Xanthobacteraceae bacterium | reverse complement strand
GGTCCGGGTCGCCCGAAGCTTCGCCGTACGACGCCAGAATGCCGAAACGGCGCAGGCAGCGCATCGATCCTTCGAACGTCGCCTTGCCGACCGAGTCGTAGGCCACCGGCACGCCTTCCCCCTTGGTGATCTCGCGCACGCGCGCGACGAAATCCTCGCGCGGGGTGACGAGCGCATGATCGCAGCCATGAGCGCGGGCGGTCGCCGCTTTCTCGTCGCTGCCCACGGTTCCGATCACGGTGGCGCCGAGATGCTTCGCCCATTGGCACAGGATGCGGCCGAGCGCGCCGGCGGCGGCATGCACCAGGATGGTGTCGCCCGGCTTCACCTTGTAGGTCCCGTGCAGCAGGTAGCGCGCGGTCGAGCCACGCACCATCATCGCCGCCGCGGTGCGGTCGTCGATACTGTCCGGCAGCGGCACCACGCGGTTGGCCGGCACGTTGCGCGCCTCGGCATAGGCGCCGTCGGGCCCGGCGACGCAGGTCACCCGGTCGCCCACCGCGAAGCCGTTCACGCCCGGCCCGATCGCCTCGATGGTCCCCGTACCCTCGATCCCGAGGCCGGACGGCATCGCGGCCGCGGCATGCACACCCTGCCGCACCAGCACGTCGCGGAAATTGACCGCCACCGCGGTGTGCCGGATGCGAACCTGGCCGTCGCCCGGCGTGGGCACGTCGACGTCCTGCCATTGCATCACGTCCGGCCCGCCGGTCTTGTAGAAGCGGAACGCCTTGGTCATTTGCCGATCCCCATACCGCCGCGATTTAGGCACGCCCCGCGCCTCGGCGGCAAGGATGCTTTCCCGCCTGCCGTCCGCCGTCCTATAAAGGAGCCATGGCCGGAACGACCACCACGCAGAAGCCACCCGCCGCGCGCGCGAAGAAGTCCGCCGCGCCGCTCACCGACGCAAATTTCGACTGGGCCGATCCACTCGACCTCGAAGGCGAGCTGACCGAGGACGAGCGCATGGTGCGCGACACCGCGCGCGCCTATGCGGACGAGAAGCTGTTCCCGCGCGTGCTCACCGCCTATCGCGAGGAGCGCTTCGACCGCGAGATCGTCAACGAGATGGGCGCGCTCGGGCTGCTGGGCGCGACCATCCCGGAGGAATACGGCGGCTCGGGCATGGGCGACGTCGCCTATGGACTGATCGCGCGCGAGATCGAGCGCATCGATTCCGGCTACCGTTCGATGATGTCGGTGCAGTCCTCGCTGGTGATGTATCCGATCTACGCATTCGGCACCGAGGAGCAGCGCCGCAAATATCTCCCGGGGCTCGCCACCGGCGAGATACTCGGCTGCTTCGGCCTGACCGAGCCCGACCATGGTTCCGATCCCGGTTCGATGGCGACGCGCGCCGAGAAGGTGTCCGGCGGCTACAAGCTCACCGGCAACAAGATGTGGATCTCGAACTCTCCGCTCGCCGAGTTGATGCTGGTCTGGGCCAAGCTCGACGGGAAGATCCGCGGTTTCCTGATCGAGCGCGGCACCAAGGGTGTCGATACGCCGACCATCGAGGGCAAGCTGTCGCTGCGCGCATCGATCACCGGCGAGATCGTGCTGCAAGGCGCGGTGGTGCCGGAAGAAAATCTGCTGCCCAATGTCGAAGGACTGTCGGGTCCGTTCGGCTGCCTCAACAATGCGCGCTACGGCATCGTCTGGGGCGCGATGGGCGCCGCCGAATTCTGCTGGCACCGGGCGCGCCAGTATGTGCTCGACCGCAAGCAGTTCGGCCGCCCGCTCGCCGCCAACCAGCTCATCCAGAAGAAGCTGGCCGACATGCAGACCGAGATCGCGCTCGGCCTGCACGCTGCGCTCCGGCTCGGGCGGCTGATGGAGGCCGGTAAGGCCGCGCCGCCGATGATCTCGCTGATGAAGCGCAATAATTGCGGCAAGGCGCTGGAGATCGCGCGGCTCGCGCGCGACATGCACGGCGGCAACGGCATCTCCGACGAATTCCACGTCATGCGGGTGCTGTCGAACCTCGAATCGGTCAACACCTACGAAGGTACCCACGACATCCACGCGCTGGTGCTCGGCCGCGCGCAGACTGGCATCCAGGCGTTTTTCTAGAAGAATGGCACTGCCATCAATCCGTCACCCTGAGGTGGCCGCCCATAGCGCGTCGAAGACGCGCGTTGACGCGCTTATGGCTCGCACCTCAGGATGACGGCGTGAGGTGGTTGCCATCCGCGTGAATTAGAGAATGGACTTCGTTTCAATTATCCTCCTCCTCTTTGCCGGTATCGTCGGCGGTGCGATCTCTTCGCTGGCAGGCGGGGCGTCGGTCATCACCTTTCCGATCCTGCTTGCGACTGGCATCACGCCGGTGAGCGCCGCCTGCACCAACACGGTCGCCCTGACCCCGGGCAACATCGCCGCCGCGATCTACGAGCGCGCGCAATTGCCGGCGCTCGGCCGCTCGTTCGTCCTGCTGGTCATCGGTTCGGTGCTGGCCACGCTCGCGGGCGGCGCACTGCTGCTGCTGACGCCCGAGCGGGTGTTCGCGGTGCTGATCCCGGTGCTGCTCGGCTTCGCCACCGTGCTGTTTGCCTATGCCGGACCGATCACCGAATGGATCAAGGCGCGCGGCGCCGGCCGCCCGCATAGCTGGACTGGCAGCATCGTCTGGCTGATGCCGGTGTCGGTCTATGGCGGCTATTTCGGCGCCGGGCTGGGCGTGCTGGTGCTGGGCGTGCTCTCGATCGCGACCGGCGGCGATTACCGTTCCGCCAACGTGACCAAGAATCTTGTCATCAGCATCAACTCGATCACCGTGTCGGCGTTCTTCATCGCCAACGGCATCGTCGCCTTTCCACAGGTGCTGGTGATGATGGCGGGCGCGGTCGCCGGCGGCTTCATCGGCGGCCGCATCGCCCGGCGCGTTCCGAATGCGCTCGCCCGCCGGATGGTGGTGGTGGTCGGCGCCGTGCTCACCATCGCGTTCGCATGGCGGTATTGGTTTTGAGGCCGGCGCGCGCCGCGCCGGCCTCTGTACTCGTTCACTTCGCGATTTGCGCCCGCAGCGTCTTCTCGACGGCGCGGTCGAACGAGTCGGCGCGTTGCGGCATCGCCTTGCGGGCCTCTGCGACATGGCGGTCGCGTTGCCGCACGATCTCCGCCAGCCGGGCATTGAGCGAGCGCCGTTCGGCCAACTGCCGGTCGAGGAACGCCTGCCGCTTAACGGGCGACATCGCGCGCAGCGCATCGGGCAGCTCGGAGTCCTGCACGGCGCCGAGCCGCTGCCGGCCGGCCGCGACGTCGGCCACCAGATCGCCGTCGCCGGTGACGGCCTCGGCGGCGGCGCCGGGCGCCGAGCGCTTGGCCATGTAG
>JBOHIG010000254.1:0-6749 GCA_050725815.1 Xanthobacteraceae bacterium | reverse complement strand
ATCGAAATCAGCCGAGAATCCCCAACTCGATCACAATCGATTCATCGTGACCGGGAAATGCTCTAGGCCGGCTGGGCCGCGGCGCCGGGCGGCGTGGACTTCTTGGCCGCTGCACCCTGCACCTCGGCCTTGTGCATCTCCGACAACCTCTGCTGCACCTGACCGTCGAACACGTATTGTGCCGGACGCTGAGCTTCGAGCGGGATCTCGGCGGCAAACGCCCCTTCTACGCGCGGACCGCGCATGGAAACGACCGCAGCGCGGATCGGGTTGCGCAGCATCGCCTCCGCTGCGGTCGGCTCGTAGCCGCAATGCGCCATGCAGTTCGCGCACTTCTCGTAGCGCCCGGTCCCGTAGGAATCCCAATCGGTAGTCAACATCAACTCGTTGAAGGTCTTGGCGTAGCCTTCGCCCAGCAGGTAACAGGGCTTCTGCCAGCCGAAGACGTTGCGGGTCGGCATGCCCCACGGCGTGCAGTGGTAGGTCTGGTTGCCGGCCAGGAAGTCTAGGAACAGTGGCGAGTGGATGAACTTCCAGTTCCGCCCCTGACCGCGCGTGAACACGTCCCGGAACAGTTCCTTCGTCTTGCGCCGGTTGAGGAAGTGCTCCTGGTCCGGCGCCCGTTCATAGGCATAGCCGGGCGAGATCGACACGCCGACATCGAGATTGCGGCAGAGATCGAGGAATTCCGCGATGTCCTCGGCCGGATGGCCGTCGAAGATCGTGCAGTTGACGTTGACGATAAAGCCTCTCGCCTTCGCGGCCTTGATGCCGGCGATCGCCTTCTCGAAGCCGCCATCCATGCAGACCGACTTGTCGTGGTGCTTCTTGATGCCGTCGAGATGGATCGAGAAGAACAGGTAGGGCGACGGCTCGAACAGATGCAGCTTCTTCTCGAGCAGCAGCGCGTTGGTGCAGAGCGAGACGAATTTCTTGCGCGTGACGATTCCCTTGACGATTTCGCCGATCTCCTTGTGGATCAGCGGCTCACCGCCGGGGATCGCCACCATCGGCGCTCCACACTCGTCGACCGCGTCAAGGCACTCCTTCACCGACAGGCGCCGGTTCAGGATGGCATCCGGATAGTCGATCTTGCCGCAGCCGAAACAGGCGAGATTGCATCGGAACAGCGGCTCCAGCATCAGCACCAGCGGATAACGCTTGCGGCCCATCAGCTTCTGCTTGAGCAGATATGCGCCGATGCGCATCTCCTTTAGAAACGGAACTGCCATTACGTCGCTTTCTTGCTTGCTGTGGCCCGGCCGGGCGCAATCCTATGAAGCTGCCGCGAGTTCGGCGGGCAGACGAAATTCGATGTTCTCCTGCCGGCCCGGCAGCACCGACACGTCGACTGGGCCGCGCCGGCGCAATGCCGCGATCACGTCGTCAACCAGAACCTCCGGCGCCGAGGCGCCGGCGGTGATGCCGACGGTTTCGACGCCTTCGAGCCATTTCGGGTCGAGCTCGCTCCCGTCAGCGATGAGGTAACTCGGCAAACCCGATTCTTCACCGATCTCGCGCAGCCGGTTGGAATTCGAGCTGTTGGTCGCGCCGACCACAAGGATGAGGTCGACCAGCGCGCTCAGCTCCCGGACTGCCGACTGACGATTCTGCGTCGCATAGCAGATGTCGCGCGTCTCGGGGCCGACGATGTTCGAAAACCAGCGCATCAGGGCGGCAATGATGCCCTGCGTGTCGTCGACGCTGAGCGTGGTCTGCGTGACGTAGGCGACGGGCGTGTCCGCCGGCAGATCAAGCTTGTCGACGTCAGCCTCGTTCTGGACGAGGATCACCGGGCTCGGAATCTGGCCCATCGTGCCCTCGACCTCGGGGTGGCCGGCATGCCCGATCAGGATCAGCTTGCGGCCCTGCCCCACATAGCGCTTGCCTTGATTGTGGACCTTAGTGACCAACGGGCAGGTCGCGTTCAAGACCGGGAGGCGGCGCTGTTCGGCCTCCTCCTCGACGCTTTTCGCCACGCCGTGCGCGCTAAAGATCGTGACGGCATTGTCGGGAACCTCCGACACGTCTTCCACGAACACCGCGCCCTTGGCCTTGAGACTCTCGACCACGTGCTTGTTGTGCACGATCTCGTGGCGCACATAGACTGGGGGCCCGTATTTCTCCAGCGCGCGCTCGACGATCTCGATGGCGCGCACCACGCCGGCGCAGAACCCTCGCGGCTGAGCCAGGACTACCTTCATGTCGCTCCAACCTGTTGAGGCACCACGGTCAATCGTCGTGATCGGTGCTTGCCAACACAAATATGCAATGCTGCGCGGAGGGCAACCCGGTAACCCACGCCCTCACGCGAGATCATGCCCTCACGCGAGATGAAGGGCATCACGCCGGAGGTCCTTGCCAAGGGCTTCGAACACGGTCTTGACGATGCCTTTGGCGTCCAGCCCAGCCTTCGCATACATCGCGGCGGGGCTGTCCTGATCGATGAAGGCATCCGGCAGCACCATGCTCCTCACCTTGAGGCCGCTGTCGAGGATTCCGTGCGAGGCGAGCGTTTGCAGAACAAAGGCGCCGAAGCCGCCGACCGAGCCCTCCTCGATCGTAACCAGGACCTCGTGCTCGCGGGCAAGCCGCAGCAGCAGATCAACGTCGAGCGGCTTGGCGAAGCGCGCGTCGGCGACCGTGCTGGTCAGGCCGTGCGTCGCAAGCGTCTCGGCTGCCAGCGAGCATTCGGCCAGCCGCGCACCGTAGGAGAAGAGCGCGACCGAGCTTCCCTCGCGAATGACACGCCCTTTGCCGATTTCCAGCGGAACGCCGATGTCCGGCATGTCGACCCCGACGCCGTCGCCCCGCGGATAGCGCAGCGCCGACGGGCGATCGTTGATCGCGACCGAGGTTGCGACCATGTTGACCAACTCCGCCTCGTCGGCCGCCGCCATGAGGACAAACCCGGGCAGACAGCCGAGATACGGAATGTCGAATGCGCCAGCGTGCGTCGGCCCGTCGGCGCCAACCAGCCCCGCCCGATCGAGGATGAATCGCACCGGTAGCCGCTGGATCGCGACGTCATGCACGATCTGGTCGTAGGCGCGTTGCAGGAAGGTCGAGTAGATCGCAGCGAACGGCTTGTATCCTTCGGTCGCCAACCCGGCTGCAAACGTCACCGCATGCTGCTCGGCGATGCCGACGTCGAACGTCCGCTTCGGAAACGCCTTGCCAAAAACATCCACGCCGGTGCCGGACGGCATCGCCGCCGTGATCGCGACGATCTTGTCGTCCTTCTGCGCCTCCTTCACGAGGCTTTCGCCAAACACCTTGGTGTATGACGGAGCGTTCGCCTTGGCCTTGACCTGCTTGCCGGTGGCGACGTCGAACTTCACCACGCCATGATACTTGTCGGTGGACGCCTCCGCCGGCGCGTAGCCTTTGCCCTTCTGCGTCACGACGTGGACCAGGATCGGCCCTTCCTTGGCGTCGCGGATGTTTTTCAGAACGGGCAGGAGATGATCGAGATTGTGGCCATCGATCGGCCCCACATAGAAGAAGCCCATCTCCTCGAACAGCGTACCGCCGGTGACGAGTCCGCGCGCATACTCTTCCATCGCGCGCGCGCGCTGCTCCAGGAATTTCGGCAGCCGCTTGGCGAGCCGGTGCACGACATGCCGCAGCGAGCGATACGGTCGTCCCGAGACCAGCCGGGCGAGATAAGCGGACAAGGCGCCGACCGGCGGCGCGATCGACATGTTGTTGTCGTTGAGAATGACGATCAGGCGCGAATCCATTGCGCCGGCATTATTCATGGCTTCGTAAGCCATGCCTGCGGACATCGCTCCGTCGCCGATGACGCTGATCACGTTGTGCGATTGACCATCGAGGTCGCGGGCAACCGCCATGCCGAGGCCCGCCGAAATCGAGGTGGAGGAATGCGCAGCGCCGAAGCAATCGTATTCGCTTTCAGCGCGTTTGGTGAATCCGGAGAGACCGCCGCCCTGACGAAGGGTGCGGATCTTATCGCGCCGGGAGGTCAAAATCTTGTGTGGATAGGCCTGATGGCCTACATCCCAGATCAACCGGTCCCTGGGGGTGTCGAAAACGTAGTGCAATGCCACGGTGAGTTCGACGACGCCGAGACCGGCGCCCAGATGACCTCCGGTCACCGCCACCGCGCTGATGGTTTCGGCCCGCAGTTCGTCGGCAACCTGCCTGAGGTGCCGTTCATCCAGTAGACGCAAATCGGCCGGAGTCTTGATGGTATCGAGCATTGGGGTAGGTACGGTCATGATTGCAAACTTCTTTGTCCCTAGCAGTCCACCGCCGGGTAAATGGTCAAATGGTCAAATTTTGGGGCTTAGGGCCAAAGAACCATGAAGGACCGCTGGGTGTTGATTGACTTACAGGCCTACGCATCCCGTGCCGGGACTGGACCATTGGTACTAACGCATTGAATAGCGCGATGGTTCGCCTCGTTCAATGGTCGGCCTGAGAAATACATCACGCAAAGGCCAGAAAGAAAAGAGATGTTGAATTCAAGGATCGTATCAATCGTTAATGTTTGCACGCGTTATCCGTGGTCGGTCATCGCGATAATTGCCGTTTTGACACTGATATCAGGCGTCTATGCTGCGCAGAACTTTCGTATAAACACGGAAATCAACCGGTTAATCTCCCAGGACTTGGATTGGCGCCAGCGAGAACTGGCAGTTGACCAGGCATTTCCGCACCGCAAGGAGACGATTCTTGCAGTGGTCGAGGCCCCGACCTCGGAAATGGCGTCTGCGGCAAATACGGCACTCGTGGAGCGGCTACAGGCTCAATCCAAGCATTTCCGGGCGGTGCGCCCGCTGAATGAGAACGAATTCCTCCAACGGCATCAGCTTCTGTTTGCATCGACCGAACAGGTCGAGGCCTTCACCGGACAATTCGCGAAGGCCCAGGTTCTGTTCCAGGTCCTGGTCTCCGATCCGAGCCTGCGCGGGCTGGTGCAGTCACTGACCTTCGGCTTGGCCGGCATTCAACGAAAAATGTACACGCTGGACGAGATGGCGCGCCCGCTCGGCATGTTCGCCGATACGCTTGAAGGGGCCATCGCCGGCAAGCCGGTGAGCTTCTCTTGGCGCGAACTGGTCAATCGCAAGCCGGCGACGGAAAGCGAGTTGCGCCGAATCATCGAGATCATGCCGATCCTCGACTACGGTGCGCTGGAGCCGGGTCAGGCTGCGACGAGCGCGATCCGACGGGCGGCTGCCGATCTCAAGCTCGATTCCGAATACGGCGCACGGGTGCGCCTGACCGGTCCGATCCCGATCCAGGACGAGGAGTTTGGGACGCTCAAGGAGAATGCCGAGATCAACGCGATCGCGGCACTCGCATTCCTGATCGGCATTCTGTGGCTTGCGTTGCGATCCGCCCGAATCATCATCGCCGTGTTGATCAGCATCTTCGCCGGGCTCGTGATCACATCGGCCCTGGGATTATGGATGGTCGGCTCGCTCAATCCGATCTCGATTGCATTCGCCGTGCTGTTCGTGGGAATCGGCGTCGATTTCGGAATCCAATTCGGCGTCCGCTATCGCGCTGAGCGCTATGAGAACAACAACCTGCGCGCCGCACTCGTGAACGCCGCGCGTCATGCCGGGGTGCCGCTGACGCTCGCGGCCACGGCGACCGCGTTAGGATTCATGTCGTTCCTGCCGACCGTCTACAAAGGCCTTTCCGAGCTCGGACAGATTGCCGGCGTCGGCATGATCATCGCCTTCCTGGTCACCATCACGCTGCTCCCTGCCATGCTCAAGCTCTTCAATCCGCCCGGCGAGAAGGAGCCGCTCGGCTATGCGTCCCTTGCGCCCGTCGACGCGTTCATGGAGCGGCACCGCATCGCCATCATTGTCGGCACTGCAATCGTCTCGCTGGGTGGACTGCCGCTGCTCTACTACCTGCAGTTCGACTTCAATCCCACCAATCTGCGCAGCCCCAAAGTCGAATCGATCGCGACCTATCTCGACCTGCGCAAGGATCCCAACGGCGGCGCCAATGCAATCGATGTGCTGACGCCGAGCCTGGAGGACGCGCATCGCACGGCCGAGCGTCTGCGCAAGGTGCCCGAAGTCGATCGCGTCATGACGCTGGAGACGCTCATTCCATCGGATCAGGATGCCAAGCTCGCGCATATCAGCCAGCTTGCGAAGGCGCTCGACCCGGCCTTGCACGCGAAGCCGCGGCCGGCGCCGTCGGACGCTGAGAACATCGCGGCCTTGAACCGCGGAGCGGATGCGCTGATGCGCGCGGCCGGCGAGCAAACCGGCCCTGGCGCGCAGGCGGCAAAGCGGCTCGCGGCTGCCCTCACTACCATATCGAAAGGCGACCAGGCGCTGCGCGAGCGCGCCGAGGCCTCGCTGGTGAAGCCGCTCAAGATCGCCCTCGACGGTCTGCGCGCGTCCCTGCAGGCCGAACCGATCACCGCCGAGAACATTCCAGCCGAGATCAAGGGGAGCTGGATCACCGAGGACGGCCGCGCGCGTGTCGAAGCCCACCCGCGGGGCGACCCGAACGACAACGAAGTGCTGCGCCACTTCGCGCGCGCCGTGCTGGCAGTCGAACCGCGCGCCAGCGGCGGCCCGATCTCGATCCTGGAGTCCGGCGATGCCGTGGTGCGCGCCTTCATCGAGGCGGGATTCTGGGCGCTGCTGTCGATCGCGCTGCTGCTGTGGATCGTGTTGCGGCGGTTCACCGATGTGCTACTGACCCTGATCCCGCTCATCCTGGCGGGCGTGGTCACGCTCGAGCTCTGC
>JBOHIG010000253.1:0-12127 GCA_050725815.1 Xanthobacteraceae bacterium | reverse complement strand
GACTTCGACCTGCCGTCGACCATCTACGACCTGCCGTTCCTGAAGGAGCCGGCCAAGCGCAACATCCTGGGCGGCAATGCCGCGCGGCTGTTCAACCTCGACGCCAAGCCGGTGAAGACGATTCCTTAGGCGCGCGCCTTGTCGAAGGCGAGGCTGAAGCCCAACAACGGCAGCGACATCTCGACCGGCTTGCGGTTGGCGTCCTGTACCGAAACCTTCAACTGCTTGCCGTTGCGCATCGCCGATACCAGGTTGGCATTGGCGTTCATCGCGACGAAGCATCCGGTGTTGGTGCAGGTCTGGATGCGCTCGCGCTCGGGCTTGCCGTTGTCGACCCTGATCTGCACCGGCTCGGTGAGGTTGAGCCCGAGCGGCAGCACGATGGTGATCGAGGCGCCCTTGGGGTCCTTGCTGCCGCGGACCATCACCAGGACGAGGGACTGGTGGCTCTCGCGATGGACAAGCTGCTGCACGGCGCGACAGTCGAGCGATCTGCCGTCGCCGGTGCATTCGACGCGCCAAGCCGCGACGCCGTTCTGCGCGGCGGCGCCGCCAGAGACCGCGAGCATGCCGGCAACGACTGTGATCCGGGCGCGGTTTTTCATTCCATGCTCCTGCAGCGAATGCCCGCATGATGGGCCGCCGACGGCGATAAATCCAGTCGTTTTGTTGTCGCGCACTGAAAGCTGCTATGCCAAAAATGCCTTCGGCGATGGGCTTCGAATGAGAGTACCGGAAATTCGAATGAGAGCACCGGAAAGATGAGTACCAACGGCTACGACTACATCATCGTCGGCGCGGGGACGGCGGGCTGCGTGCTGGCCAACCGGCTGACCGAGGACTCCGGCGCACAGGTGCTGCTGCTCGAAGCCGGACCACCAGACCGGCATCCCTACATCTCGATTCCGCTCGGGCTCGGCCGCATGCACGACCGCGCCATGTTCGACTGGGGCTACGAGACCGAAGCCGAATCCAGTCTCAACGGCCGCAAGATCGAGGCGATGCGCGGCAAGGTGCTGGGCGGGTCGTCCTCGATCAACGTCATGGCCTATACGCGCGGCAATCGCGGCGACTACGACCGCTGGGCGCAGAAGGGCGCGCTCGGCTGGTCCTATGCGGACGTGCTGCCGTACTTCAAGCGCACCGAAAGCTGGGAGGATGGCGAGGACACCTGGCGCGGCGGCGAGGGTTTGGTCGGCACGCAATATGCGAAGACGCCCGATCCGCTGTTCGACGCCTGGCTCGAAGCCGCCAAGGCGGCCGGCTATTCCACCACCGACGACTACAACGGCAAGCAGCAGGAAGGATGGGGCCGCGGCCAGTACACCATCCGCGACGGGCGGCGTTCATCGTCGGCGCGCGCCTATCTGCGGCCTGCGAAAAGCCGCGGCAATCTCACCATCGAGACTAACGCCCACGCGACCCGCATCCTGCTCGACGGCACGCGCGCGACTGGTATCGACTACGTCAGGGACTCCGGCGACCGCATGCGCGCGCAAGCGGCGCGCGAGGTGATCGTCGCAAGCGGCACGTTCAACTCGCCGCAGCTTTTGATGCTCTCGGGCATCGGCCCGGCAGCGCATCTGCGCGAGCTGGGCATCGCCTGCGTCGCCGATCTTCCAGTTGGCACGAACCTGCAGGATCATCTCGGCGCCTACATGACCTACACGCGCAAGAGCCCGGGCACGTTCCACGGCGAGATGCGCTTCGACCGCATGGCGCTGAGCATGCTGCGCGCCTACTTCCACGGCACCGGCCCGGCTACCGTCGTTCCCGGCGGTCTGCACGCCTTCATCAAGACGCGGCCGGAGATCGCCGTGCCCGACATCGAGTTCATGTTCCGCGGCACCTCGCATCATCCACGGCTGTGGTTCCCCGGGATCTATCCCGCATTTGAAGACGGCTTCGGCATCCGTCCGACGCTGCTGCATCCGGAGAGTCGCGGCGAACTGCTGCTGCGCTCGGCCGATCCGCGCGACCCGCCACGCATCCGCTACAACTTCTTCTCCAAGCCGGACGACCTCCCTACGCTGGTGCGCGGTTTCAAGCTCGCGCGCGAGGTAACGTACCAGACGGCGCTCGACCCCTATCGCGGTGTGGAGCTCAATCCCGGCGACAAGGTGCAGAGCGACGCCGAGATCGAGACTTGGCTGCGCAACTCGGTCATCACCGCGCACCACCCGGCCGGCACGTGCCCGATGGGCACGACACCGGAAGCGGTGCTCGATCCGCAGATGCGCGTGCGCGGTATCGAGGGGTTGCGCGTGGTCGACGCCTCGGCGATGCCCGACCTCGTCTCCGCCCACATCAATGCCTGCGTGTTCATGATGGCGGAGAAGGCGTCCGACATGATCCGCCGTCGCCAGCCGCTGCCGGCCGCCATGGATGCATGACGGCTTTCCGGTGTTCATACCGTTGCGGGTTCCCGGTTCGGTGCTTAATTGGCGCGGAACGGGGCCGGGGCGGCGGAGAGCAAAGGAGCCCGTTATGAAAGCGATAGCATCCGTGATGGCGATCGCCATGGTGCTCGCCTGGCCGGCCACCGGTGACGCCGCCGCCAAGAAGAAGAAAGCCAAGGCGCGGCCCGCGGCAGCCGCGCAATATGTGCCCGACCAGATTTTCTATTTCAGCGAACCGCGGCCGCAGATGTCGCCGCGGCGCGAATGGGATGTGTGGGTCCAGGGCGAATATCGGGGCTCCGATCCCGATCCGCAGATTCGCTCCATGTTGCAGCGTGACGATCCCTGGGCCGACGACAACTGACGGGCCGGTGGAAGGTGGATCGCATCGCGTCTCTGCCTGAGCGGCGGGACGCCGGTACCATTGCTCCAATTGTAGGTGAATGATCATGATCAGACTCTTCATCGCAGCGGCGCTTGCGGCCGCGATCGCGACTCCGGCGCTGAGTCAGGGCGCCGGCCGTCATGACGGCGAGGGCGCCTATGCAGCGTCACAGACCACCAAGCGTGCCGCCAAGGCACGCAAGAAGACGCCGCGTCGCGCCGTTGCGCGTTCGCAACGTGCGGCCCCGAAGCCGTGCGCGGCCTACTACTGGGGCGGCTGTTTGGGCTGGGACCCCGATCCCAATGTCCGCAGCATGATCCAGATGGACAGCCGTCTCTGGGACGATTGATCGATTGATCGCCTCGCACGAATCGTTGGACGTGCGCTGAACGCGCCGGCGGAATCGCCACGCATGGGACAGCGTTCGCTCAATCGCCAGCGCAAAATAAAATTCGCATATACATCCGGTCTGAATGCATCGCCGTCCTTCACGGATTGTTGTGCATGCGAAGAGCGGAGGCGGCAACCGAATGGTGCGATGCAACGTTGAGCCCGGGGCCTTGGTGGGAGGTTGTTATCGCAACATGGAGAACAACCATGAAGATGACGGCTGTTACCGCGGCGCTGGTCGTCGCATTCGCATCGCCGGTTTTCGCTCAGGAGTATCAGGAGTGGAACCAGATGCTGGCGGCGCCCTCGGCCGAGGACGCCTACGCCCAGCAGGTGCAAGGCGCCGACGCCTTCGCCAGCACCATCATAATCGTGCGCCCCGGCCACTCCGACAATCCGGCCTGGGACGTGTATGACGGGACCGGCGAGTATGTTGGATCGGATCCGGATCCTTTCATCCGGAACACGTTGCGCTCCGATCCGCCCGGCCAGAACGACGACTGACCGGGCGCGTTCAGCAGACGGAATAGCAAGGCCCCGGGCGCAAGCCCGGGGCCTTTCGTTTTGCGACTTCACTCGCTGCAGCGAACGCACACGCGCTGTTCACATGTTCGTGCGTCTCTCGGAATCTTCCTGAAAAATATAAACCACGTATTTGGACTGGATTACTGATCGTTTATGCGCCGTCTGCACGCGCATATCCAGCAGCCTCTGAACGTGCGTTGTGACACGTCGATTGAATTTAGCCGCGCGTATTCTTTTCATTATCACGCGCATCCTGACGATTCGTTCAGCGTCGATGCGTTCATGCGTTTTTATTTCTTTTGATTTCACGCCTGAACGATTTGGATCAAGCATGGGGCAGTCCCGTTGCATGGACTTGTTGAGGCGCCTTCGCGCCCAACTTTATGGAGATTGAAATGAAGACCACTCTGCTTGCTACGGCAGCTTTAGCGGCCGCATTTTCATTCGCGACGCCGGCGTTGGCATGGGACGAAGACGTCAGAGAACCCAATGCCGCCGCGGCGGTGCAAGAGCGCGCCAGGTTGGCTCGTGAATTGGCGCAGCCGGCGACGGCGCGTGCGTCAGCTCCGCGATCAGACTTTGGCGAACACGTCAACGAGCCGAGCGCGGTGTTGCGCGCGCAGGAGCTTGCCCGCATGGCCCGTGCGCGCGCGCCGAGCACCGGCGGTGCCTCGCCTCCGCGCTCGTCGTTCAACGAGGATCCCAGTAACTGATGAAAGAGCGAGCGCGGTCGTCCCCGCGCCGCTGGAACTGCGAGACCCCGGGCATGCCCGGGGTCTTTGTTTGGAGATATACGACACCACGAAATCATCACCGTCCGAACGCCACCATCGCGCGTTTGCGCACGGTGGCCGGGACCGCAAGTGTGCGTTCGATCAGCGCCTGCACCTGCACGCCCGGTAGCGGCTCCAGCTCGACGTTGAGCTTCTTGATGTCGGCGACGAAGGCGGGATCCTTCACCATCGCGACGAACGCTTCGCGCAGAACCTTCAGCCGGTCGGCGGGAATTCCCGGCGGGCCGAGCACGGTACGCCCAATGCCGCTGCCGCTCGCATAGAGTGCAGTGACGAGCTTGTCCTCCGGCGTGTTGCCGTATTCGGTCAGGCTCGGCGCATCCGGCAGATCGCGATGGCGCTCCGGCTGCGTCTGTAAGATGATCTTGATCTTCTTTTCTCGCAGCCAGTCCTTTTTAGCGACGCTCACCGCCGCCCAGGACGAGCCCGCGCCTTCGACTTCGCCGCGCTCCATCGCGAGCATCGCTTCGGTCGAGGCCGGGAATCCGCTGACCAGCTTGAACCTGGTGCCGATCAGCGCATTGAGCAGCCGCGGCACGGTTTCGGCGATCGAACCCGGGCCGGTGCCAGCGAGGATCGTCTCGCGCTTCTGCGCGTCCGCGATCGATTGCGTCTTGGACGTGTGCCACGTCATGAAGATGTTGTTCGAGGTGGCGACGCGGCCGATATAAGAGAATTTCGCGGCGTCGTATTGCGCGGCCTTGTTGCCGAGCACCTGCTCGAGCGCCGCCGACTCCACAATCACGCCGAGTGCGGTTCCATCCTTGGGCGCGACCCGGAAGATGTAGTTCGCCGCCTTCATGCTGCCGGCGCCCGGCATGTTCTGCGCCACCACGCTTGGATTGCCAGGAATGTGCTTGCCGAGATGGCGTGCGACCATGCGGCCGTAGAGATCGTAGCTGCCGCCGGCGGTGTAGCCGATCGAGATGGCGACGGTCTTGCTCGCAAAGAATTGCCCGGCGGGCTGGGCCGTCGCGGCGTCCGCGGTCAGCAACAGTATGGCGATGACGAACGCCCGTGGAATTTTTGTTTCCGTCATTCGTTGCCCCCCTTTGCCTCGTGCGCTTCCTCCAGATCGTCCGGATGCCGGTCGCGGAATGCGAGGATTGCGTCGGCGATTCGCTCGGGCTGCTCGATATGCACCGCGTGGCCGGCGCCGTCGACCATGTCGAGATCGACGGCGCCCGGCAGGCCGTCGCAATAGGCGCGGGCGTGCGCGGGCGGCGTCATGCGGTCGTTGGCGCCCCAGACCACCAGCGACGGCATCGACGCGCGGTAGAGCCGCTCGCGCAGCTCGCGATGGTAGAAGTACGGCGGCTTGAAGCCGACGAACGAGCCGAAACGCAACATCTGGTAGCGCCGGGTCTCCTCGTCGAGATCGCCGCGGCCATCGGGGAACCAGCGCTTCGCCGCCGTACCGGCATGATCCGCAAACAGCAGCGCGCGCAGCGAGCTCGAGTCCGTGCCGCGTTCGGGTTGCGCGTGCATGAACACGTCGCCGGTCGGCTCGCCGGCCACGAACAGCCCGCAGGCTCCGATCAGCGTGAGCCGCGCCACCCGTTCCGGATGGCGCACCGCGAGCTCGGCGGCGATCCAGCCGCCGACGCAATGGCCGACGAGATCGACACGCGGCAGCCAGAGCGCATCGAACAATTCGAGATAATGGAAGACCACATCGTCAATGCCGCACGGCGTGATTTCGTCGCTCCCGGCGCAACCGGGATGCGCCGGTGCGACCACGCGTGCATGCTCGGCGAGCCGCTTGTGGAAGGGCGGGAAGTCGCCGGCGACGCCATGCAGGTCGGCGAAGCCATGCAGATAGACCAGCGGAGGATCGCGGCCGCGCTTCTCGCCGGCATCGGCGACCGCCACCTTGCGCCCGCGGATGTCGACGAGGCGGAGGGTCACTTCGCCATCTCCGGAGTGCGGGCGGCGTCGGTAAATTCGCGCGCGAACAGTTTCGCCGAATCCGCCTTCAGCCGCGGCGCAATTTCGGTCGCGAACAGCTTCATGCTCTTGCGCGTGAGTGCATCCTGCATGTTGCCGAGGTGAAACTGGATCAGGAGGTTGCCGACCTTGGAATGCTCCAGGATGTCCATGATGCGGCGATACGCCGTCTCCGCGCTGCCGACCACGATCGACGCCGACTGCTGCAGGTCGTCCCAGGTCTCGGCGTCGCCGAGCAGCGGCGTGGTCGGATCCGAGAACTTGAGGAAATTGCGGAAATCTTCGGTCGGGATGTAGGGGATGCCCGGCCCGAAGGTGAGCTGCCGGCCCTCGCGCCGCAGATGGCCCTTGAGGCAGTTCTTGAGGAAGTACCAGACGCCTTCCTTGGCTTCGGCCTGCGCCTGCGCGTCGCTGTCGCCGACATAGGCCGACATCAGGATGCCCATGCGGTCGGGCTGGTAGCGGTCGCCGTGCTCTTCCAAAATCTTGGCGAACGCCCGCTGCGACTTCGCGGTTTCCTTGCCGTGGCTGCGTGAGGAGAGGAAGTAGCAGTAGCCGCGCCTGGCGATCTCGACCAGCGTCTCGCGCGAGCGCGAGCCGGGAATCCAGATCGGCGGGTGCGGCTTCTGGGTCGGCTGCGGCCACGGGTTCACATAGCGTAGCGGATAGTGACGGCCTTCGTGAACGAACGGGCCGTCCTGCGTCCAGGCGCGGCTGATGAGGTCGACCGCCTCCCAGAACTGCTCGCGCGTTCCCGCCGATGGCACGTCGTAGTTGAACGTCTCCGGTCCCGAGCCGGGCGCGAAACCCGCGATCAGCCGTCCGTCCGACATGTTGTCGAGCATCGCGTATTCTTCCGCGACGCGAAGCGGGTTCATGTGCAACGGCAGCAGGTTCCCGAGGATGACGATCTTGCCGTGCCTGGTGCGTTGCGTGAGCGCGGCGGCGATCAGGTTGGGGGAGGGCATCAGCCCGTAGATGTTCTGGTGGTGCTCGTTGAGCACCATGCCGTCGAAGCCGAGCTCGTCGGCATAGGCAAGCTGATCGATGTATTGCCGGTACAGGCCGCGGCTTTTCTCGGCGTCCCACAGGCTGTTGGGAACCGTCACCCAACCGGTGTCGTACGTCTCGTCGAAATCCGC
This sequence comes from Xanthobacteraceae bacterium, assembly GCA_050725815.1. Classification (GTDB taxonomy): domain Bacteria; phylum Pseudomonadota; class Alphaproteobacteria; order Rhizobiales; family Xanthobacteraceae; genus VAZQ01. The sequence continues at coordinate 4,545 of JBOHIG010000253.1, read as the reverse complement.
CGGTAAATGCGGATAGGCCATGAAGTGCCAGCAGTAGAGTTGGACGCCGGAAGTCATCAAGAATCCTTCGATGTGAAGCACGACGGTGCTGCGGACTCTGCCTGCTCCCGCAGCATTCGCTCGCGCCTCTTTGCCTCAAGCAGACGATAACGATCCGGTTGGCATTGCACCACCGACTACTTCGCCTGCGGCTTGTACACCAGCGACTGCTTGGTGCGCGCGATCAGGCTCTTCGGCAGTGCGAACAGCCGCTCCACCATCGCCTGCATCTCGGTCCCCGACACCGCCTCGATTTCGAGCTTGATCCGCTTGGCGTCAGCCAGGAACTCTTTGTCGGCAAGCGTGTCGGTGAACGCCTTGCGCAGCGCCGCAACGCGATCCGGCGGTACGCCGGGCGGCAGCGCGAACGGCCGCCCGAACACCGCCTGCGCGTAGACCAGCTCGAGAATCTGGCGATCCTCGGCATTCTTGGTGAAATCGACCGTGCGCGGGATGCCTTGCTTGTTGAGCGCGGGCATTCCCTTGGCGTTCTCCTGCACCAGGATGCGCACGATGCCCTGGCTCAGCCAGTGCGGCGTGGTCGTGAGCAGGCTCGAATAGCCGAAGCCGCAGATGCCCTGGATCTCCTTGCGTTCGAGCGCGAGCGTGATCTCGCGCATGCCGGCATAGCCGGTCACGATGCGGAACTTGGTGCCGAGCACGTTGTTGGAAAGCGTCGGCATGTCGCGGCTGGTGCCGCCCTGGTTGCTGGCGCCGATGATCATCTCCCGGCTGAACAGGTCCTTGAGGCTCTTCACCGGCGCGTCGGTGCGGGCGACGCATACATAGACGTCGCTGTTGGCGCTCCCGAGATAGATCAGCTTCCCCGGATCGTGCTGGATCGGGGCGTCGCTGAGCAGCGGATGCACGACCGAGCCGGGGAACAGCGCGCCGATCGCGGTGCCGTCCTTCGGCGCCACGGAGTAGAGGTAGCCTGCGGCCTTGTTGCCGCCGGCGCCGGGCATGTTCTGCGGAACGAAGGTCGGATGGCCCGGGATGTATTTGCCCATGTGCCGCGCGATCGCGCGCGCATAGGTGTCGTATCCGCCGCCGGCGGACGATCCGACCAGGATGTGGATGCTCTTGCCTTTGTAGAACTCGGCGACCGTGCTCTGCGCGAAGGCGGCGGCGTTCGTCGCCAGTAGGGCCCCAAGCGCCATGCCTGCCACGGTTTCGGCGCGATGCCACTTCGCCATGTGCGTTCCTCCTTGCGGCGGCGCTATTTCGCCGGCCTGACGATCATCGACTGCTTGGCGGTCTGCACGATATTGGGTGGAAGCGCGTAGAGCTCGGCGATCTTCTTCTGCAAGTCCGCGCCTGCGATCGGCTCGACATCGAGCTTCATCTTGGCGGCCTCCGCGCGCAGCGCCTTGTCCGCCAGCGCAGCGGCGAAAGCCCGGCGCAAGGCGGCGGCACGCTCGGTGGGAACGCCGGGCGGCAGGATGTAAGGACGTCCGAACAGTCCCTGACTCAGGATCAGTTCCATGGCCTGACGCTTCTCGCCGGTCGCGAACGCGGTGGCGAGCGGCACGCCTTTGAGATCGGGATGACCCTTGACCGCCAGTTGCAGGATGATCCTGACCAGCTTCTTCTCGAACCAGTGCGGATAGAGCGTCGGCAGGCCGGTCCAACCGATGCCACAAGCGCCATGCACCTCGTTGCGTTCAAGCGCGATGCCGATTTCCTTTGAGCCGGCATAACCGGTGACGATACGAAACTTGGCTCCGACCAGGTTGTTCAGCATGGCCGGCAGGTCGCGTGTGGTTCCGCCCTGGTTGCTCGCGCCGAGAATGACCTCTTTCGTCAGTGCATCCTTGAAGGTGGCCGCCGGCGCATCGGAGCGCACGAAGCACAGGTACACGTCGCTGTTGGCGCTGCCGAGGTAGACGAGATTGTTGGGTACGTGCTGGACTGGCGCGTCGCCGAGCAGCGGTTGCAGGATCGCGCCCGGGAACACGGCGCCGATCGAGGTGCCGTCCTTCGGCGCCACGCCATAGATGAAGCCGGTCGCTTTGTTGCTGCCCGCGCCTGGCATATTTTGCACCACGATGGTCGGACGACCGGGAATGTGGTTGCCGATATGGCGCGCAAGCAGCCGCGCGTACGTATCGTAGCCGCCGCCCGCGGACGATCCGACAGTGATATTGACCGTCTTGCCGCGGTAAAATTCGGCCACCGCGCCCTGTCCGAAAGCCGGACCATCGGCGGCGCTCGCTGCGAAAGCGGCAAGCACGGCAATTGCGTGCAGCCGGCTGAATCCGATCGGCATGTCCTGTCAGCTCCCCGCATGGCCGGCCAGCGCGCATCGCATGTCGATGGTGGTCCGGTGTGCAATCCCAATTCTATCGCTGCGGCCTCGCGCGGGGCAAATCACCGGCGCGGACAAATACGCGCAGCGAGCCCGCACCCCGGAAGCGAACGGCCTTCCCACCCGCGGGGACGGGGAGTACACTGACCCAATTATCGATCGAGTCACCCGCTCCTCTCACCAGGGTGACCATTTCGGGAGGCGCTCCATGGCACGAAAAGACAAAAGTCTCGAAGTCAGCCGTCGCCGGTTCCTGGCTGGCGTCGCAGTCGCCGGTGCCGCCACCGCGGCGGCGAAGCCCGACGGCGCGCAGGCCGCGGTCGCATCGGCTGCGGACAAGCGGTTGCCTTCGGCGGTAATGCCCACGGCACACGAGATCGCGATGGAAGTCGGCGTGCTGAAAGAGCCGACGAAGCAGGCGGCCGGCCGTCCGGCGTCCGATTTCATGGTCGACGTCATCCGGTCAATGAATATCGAGTATTGCTATTGCAATCCGGCATCGAGCTTCCGCTCGCTGCACGAGTCGCTGATCAACTACGGCAACAACAAGAAACCAGAGTTCATCACCGTCACCCACGAAGAATCCTCCATTGCGATGTGCCACGGCTACTTCAAGGCCTCCGGCAAGCCGCAGATGGCGCTGATGCATGGCACCGTCGGCCTGCAGCACGGTTGCATGGCGATATACAATGCCTGGGCCGACCGCGTGCCGATCATCGTCACCGGCGGCAATCATCTCGAAGCCTCCACGCGTCCGCCGGGCGTTCCCACCGTTCACTCGGCGCAGGACATCAATGCGCTGGTGCGCGACTTCACCAAGTGGGACGACCAGCCGCTCTCGCTGCAGCATTTCGCGCAATCGTTCGTGCGAGCCTACAAGTACGCCATGACGCCGCCCTACGGGCCGGTGATGCTCGCGCTCGATGCCGGCTATCAGCAGGAGACGATCAAGGATAAGGACGCCAAGAGCCTCTACATCCCGAAATATGTCGCGCCCTCGCCGCCGCACGCCGATCCGGCGGCGTTGCGCGAGACAGCGAAGCTCCTGGTCAATGCCGAGAACCCTGTCATCGTCGCCGACCGGGCCGCGCGCACACAGAAGGGCCTCGATCTGCTGGTCGAGCTCGCGGAGCTGGTCCAGGTTCCGGTGGTGAGCCGGACGACCCGGCTGAATTTCCCCAATACGCATTATCTACGCGCCAGCAACGCCGGTGCGCTGATCCGCCGAGCCGATGTGATCCTGGGCCTTGAGCTCACCGACTTCTGGGCCACGGTCAATGCCTGGATCGACAACGACGATCATGACGGCCACGGCATGAACGAAACGACCATGAAGCGCGATGCCAAGCTGATACACATCAACAGCGTCGAGCTCAATACCAAGGGCAACCTCCAGGATTTCCAGCGCTTCCAGCCAGTCGACATCCTGATGCCGGCGGACGCGGAGGCTTCGCTTCCGTTGCTGATCGAATACGTCAAAGCGGCAATCACCAGCGAACGCAAGACCGTGTTCGAGAAGCGTGGCGCGGCGCTGCGCAAATCCTATGCGCAGGCCCGGGTGCGCGCCCGGCAGGCCGCGGTGCTTGGCTGGGATGCCGGGCCGGTCTCGACCGCGCGCCTTTGCTCGGAAATCTACGCCCAGATCAAGGACCTCGATTGGTGTCTCGCCAACGCCAGCAACGGCACCAGCGGCTGGCCGCATCGCCTGTGGCCGATGAAGAAGCACTATCAGTGGCTCGGCGGATCGGGCGCTGCGGGCCTCGGTTACGGCGCGCCGGCATCGATCGGCGCCGCGCACGCCAACAAGGCACTCGGACGCTTCACCGTTTCGATCCAGTCCGACGGCGACCTGATGTACACCTCGGGCTCGCTCTGGACGGCGGCGCACCACGACATCCCGCTCTTGAGCGTGATGCACAACAACCGAGGCTACCACCAGGAAGTCATGCACGTGCAGCGGCTGTCGAACCGCCGCAACCGCGTGGCGGCGCTCGGCAAGACCATGGGCCCGATCGGCACCTCCATCGAAGGGCCGGATATCGATTACGCCGGGCTCGCGAAGTCGTTGGGCTGGTGGTCGGCGGGTCCGATCAAGGATCCGGCCGAACTCGGAGCGACGTTGAAGAAGGCGGTCGCGGTCGTGAAGTCCGGCCAGCCCGCGCTCGTCGACGTCTGGACGCAGCCACGCTAAGGGGGAT
>JBOHIG010000252.1:0-7922 GCA_050725815.1 Xanthobacteraceae bacterium | reverse complement strand
GGCTTCGGCCACCTCCTTCGGCATGTAGTTCTCGTCATGCTTGGCGAGCACGTTGTCGGCATGGAACAAGCCCGCCCCGTCGAGCGCGCCTTCGGTCACCACGCCCTGCCCCTCGCGGAACAGATCGGGCAGCACCCCGCGATAGGCCACCGCGATGGTGTGCTTGCCGTCGGTCACGTCGAAGCGCACCTGCATGTTCTCCCCGCGCGCGATGCTGCCGGTCTTCACCAGCCCGCCAAGGCGGATGCGCGCGCCGGGCGCGATCTGCTTCTCCACCACGTCGGTCGGCGAGTTGAAGAACACGATCGAATCCTTGAGCGCGCCAAGCACGAGCGCGATCGCAAGCGCCAGTACGCCCAGCGCGGAGCCGATCAGCACCAACCGTCGTTGCCTGCGGGTCATTCGTGCGTCTGTCAGCCCTTGAGGCCGAGGCCTTTGATGAACTCGTCGATGCGGCGCAGCTTATCCGGATCACCCGCAAGCGCGCGGCGCGCATGGCCCGCGGCAGCCAGCGCCTTCTCGCGCTCACCCAGCACCATATAGGAGCGCACCAGGCGGAGCCATCCGTCTACGTCGGAACCGTCGCGCTGCAAGCGTTCGGCAAGCCGCGCTACCATACCTTCGATCATCGCCCGTTGCTGCTCGGGCGGAAGGTTCCCGGCCGCGGCCACCTGCTCCTCGTTCGGTCCGGCGCCTCCAACCCGCATCAACGCATTGCGCACCACCTGAATCCATGGCGCGTCGGGCGGTGCGCTCGCGAGCATGGCGCGCCAGATCGCGGCGGCAGCGTCCGGCTTGCCGTCCTGCTCAGCGGCAAGGCCGAGGAAATAGCGCGTACGCACATCCTCGGCGTCGAGCTTGATTGCGGCCTCGAAGGCGGCTTTCGCCTCGGCAGTGACAATACCGTTGGCGGCCGCCACCAGCGCCTCGCCAAGACCGGCGTATCGCTCCGCGCTCTCGCCATTCAGCGCGAGCGCGTTGCGCCGCGCGCGGACGGCGTCGTCGTAGCGGCCGAGCCGCAGATAGATCGGCGCGATCACCTCCCAGCCCCGGCCGTCCTTGGGATTTTGCGACAGCCGCTCCTCGACTTGCGCGATCAGGCGTTCGATCGACTGGTCGTGCACCGCCATCCGCGACGCCAATGGCTGGCCCGGCAACGACGGCGACCCCAGCGCGAGATAGACCGCGAGCGCGCCGAGCGGCAGCGCCGCCAGCGCCGCGACTGCGACGGTCCGCCGGCGGCGCGCGACAACGGCGTCGGATGCCGTAGCCGGCGCGGCATTCGCGGCATCGGCCGCCTCCAGTAACCGGCGCGAGACTTCGACCTGCGCCGCCCGGGCTTCGCTGTCGCCGATTCGTCCGGCTTCGCGGTCGCGGCGGATCTCGTCGAGTTGGTCGCGATAGACGACGACGTCGCTGCCGGAGACGGTCGCCCGACCGCGCCGCGCCAATGGCCACAGCACAGCGAAAACCGCCGCCGCCGTCATTAGCGCGAGCATAAACCAGAGTGTCATGGCGTCATTTCATCGGGGCGAATCGGGCATTCCGGTGGCAGCATCGCCGCCGCAAAGGCCAAGGTATTTCAAAGGGTTTACATCACGCCAGCGCGACCGCCGCAACGGGGCGTTCGCGGGCGATCAGACTTTCGCCGCCGTCTTGCGGTCGGCGCAGGCGGCCATTTCGGCCGCCTTGGTCAGCAGCGACGCATAGTCCCGCCCAAACACCTTGGCGCAGAACCGCACCGCCGCGTCGACCTGCGACTTGCGGAACGCCCGGTCGTTATCGCCCGCGAAGCGCAGCGCATCGAGTAGGGACTGCGTGCCCGTATCGAGGTATTGCTGCATCTCCTGGTAGATACGCAGCGTGATCTCGTTGATCGCAAGCTCGCTCGCATAGTTGCGGCAGGCGCCCACGAACTCGATCGTCGCTTCGGTTTCAGCCACCTCGGCCGCGTCGAGCGCGGCGCCGCGCGTGATCTCGTTGGACGGACGCGGACGCAGCAGGCGGCGCACCCGGCCCGGAACGGATTCGATCGTGGTCTTGAGTGTGCGCGATACCTCGCTGCGGATTGCCGCCAATCGCCGCGCCCAAGGCGAGTCCCCCGACAGATCGAGCTCGGTGCGCAGCCCCCGCGCGGCGTCATGGATACCTTTAAGCGGGACCGCAACGGAAACGGTGACGCCGCGCTCCAGATCGGCCTTGAGGTCGTCGACCATGCGTTCGATCTCGCCGAGCGTAATCGTGACCGCTGCTGCGTAGGGCGTGTTGGCCATGCGGGAGGCTTCGTCGCTCTCCGCCGCTTTCACCGCGAGACGGATCAGCTGCCACGGCGACGCAAGGCGACGCATGACCAAGATCAATCCGCAGTGCAGCAGGCCGTGCTTGGCCATGAGCGGAGAATCGAGCAGCGCCTTGGCGGTATCGATCTGTCCGTCGGTGAAATTGCGGATGTGGCCCGGTAGGCGGTCCTCGATCAGCATCAGAGGATCGCGCGATGCGAGAACCATCGCGATGGTGCGCACGTCGTCGAGCGCGTGCGAGGTGCCAATCTGTCCGATCAGGCGGCGCCGTGCTTTCTCGTCGGCGCACACGACATCAAGCGCCGCTTCGATGCCTGCGGCGGCCTTCTCTTGGAAACCATGCACCAGCGAATTCGCAGTGTCGGAATCGTTGGCGGCGAGCGCGCGGTTGAGCCCATCGCCATAGACGGCGGCATCCCCGGCCATAAGATCGCGTGAGATCCAGGCCCAGACCGGTTCGAGCGCGGACCGTGCGATGCGGCCCTCGAGTCTGCGGCTGGCGACGGAGTCGGTGAGGAACGGTTCGACCGGACGGAAGAACAGCCGCGCGGGATTGCCGATACGCGGCACGCGTTGCCCCGCTTCGCGCACGGCGGTGCGCACCTCGTGCAACACCATGTCGCCGCCGGGAATGTCTTCGCCGCGCAGCAGCGCGCGTTCGAGCTCCGTGATCAGGAGAACTCGTGCCCCGGGAGGCAACTCCCGAAGATATTGCCGCAGCCGATCGACGGGTAAGGCGCCCGTGCCCATCCCGCACACCACCCGTTCAGGGACCGTCGTTCCCTGATACCGCTACGTGTTTAAGAGTTCGTTACGCGTTTATCGCGTTATATCAACAGGATGGAACTTACCAGCGGCGCCAGCGACCCCAGCGGCGACCGTAATAGCGCGGTCCCCAGTAGTAACGCCGCGGGCCGTAGAAATAGGGCCCATAACCATAATAGGCCGGCGGTCCGACCACCAAGACCGGAGCAGGCGCAGCCCTGACGACCACCGGCGCGGCGCGGCCGAGATTGCGCGCGATCATATAGCCGGGACGTCCGCGCCAAAGCACGTTGCACCATGCTGCCGTGCAGCGAATGACATTTACAACCGCTCCGCCGGGGACCGTGGTGATAATGCCGAAATTGGTGCCCGGCCCCATCCGCAGGTTGGTGTTCGAGCCAAGCCGTGCCGGCGCGGCGCCCGCGGTAGCCGCCGAAATCGCCATGAGCGCCGCCGCGCAAATGGCGGCGCGTGCAAAATTCCAGGTCATTGTCATCCTCGGTGTCCTCCAACTTCGGCCGCGTCCACGACGTTGCCGACGATCAGCTTACAGCCACCCAAACTCCGTTCGGATTGCGGCACGCGGTGCCGCGTGCAACCTCCGGCCGGCCATTAATATAGACGGTGTGGGTGTACGGTCGGCAACGGCGTCCGTCTACCACCTGGTAAGGTCCCGGCACCACCGTGCCGTAATAGTGCGTGCGCGGGGAGCGCCAGCCGACCGCCACGCCGGGCGCACCGCTTTCGAGCGCCTGCATCTCGGCGGCGTAGGCCATGCGCCGGTCTTCCTCGTCGAGGGACGCTCCGATCGCACTGCCGATCAGACCTCCCGCGACCGCGCCGACCGCCGCACCGGCGAGACGATTGCCGACGCCGCGACCTCCGACCGCAGCGCCGAACAGGCCACCGAGGAGAGCGCCGGTCATCGCTCCGGAATCCTGTTTCGGAGAGGCCGAGTACGGACTGGCCGCGCAGGCCGAAAGCATGGCTGCCGAAAGCACAACGGCGACGCACTTCATTGAACGCATCATGACCCCCAAAAGGCATCCCTTCGCGCGATCATAGATGCGTCAATTGGGGCGAAACTCTGTTCTGAAAATGAGGGCTTCCTTCATTCATGCACCCGGCAGCACCAGCTCCGCACGCAGTCCGCCGGTCGGCGCGGTGGCAAGCACCAGACGTCCGCCATAAAGCGTCGCCAGCTCGATCACGATCGAGAGCCCGAGTCCCGATCCGGGCTTCGACTCGTCGAGACGCCAGCCCCGCCGCGCCACCTGTTCGCGCTCGGAGGGGGAAAGTCCGGGTCCGTCATCGTCGACCACGATGTGCACGAAGATGCGTTCGATGCCAGGGTCGGGGTATTCCGGAAAGGCCTGGATCGCGACCCGCGATTGCGCCCACTTGAAGGCGTTATCGACGAGGTTTCCGACCATCTCCTCGAGATCCTGCTGCTCGCCGCGGAAGCGCGCCTGCTGCGGCGCATCGACCGAGATTGCGATGCCGCGGTCGTGATAGAGCTTCTCCATGGTGCGTGCGAGCGCGTTCACCACCGGCCATACCTCGACGATGGTGCCGATCACCCCGACGCGCGCGGCAAGCCTGGCTCGCTCCAGATGACGGGTAATCTGATCGCGCATGATCGCGGTCTGCTCGCGCACCTTCGACGCCAGCGGCTCTTCGCCATGCGCAGTGGCCTCGTTCATCATCACGGTGATTGGAGTCTTGAGCGCATGGGCGAGATTGCCGACATGCGTGCGCGCGCGGTTGACGATCTCGCGATTGGCGTCAATGAGTGCGTTGGTTTCGCGCGCCAGCGGGGCAACTTCGACCGGGAAGCTCTCGTCGAGGCGCTCGGCGGAGCCGGAGCGGATTGCGGCGAGTCCCTGCGAGATGCGGTTGAGCGGCGCCAGACCGAAACGGACCTGGAACGTGGTGGTGAGCAGCAGAACGATCGCCAGCACAGCGAATGTCGCAATGAGCGCGCGATTGAACGCGCGCATCTCCTCTTCGATCTCGGCGGCGTCGCCGGCAACGGTCACGACGAAACGTCCCTCGTCGCCGAGGTCGATCGAGCGCTCGATCGCGCGAAGATATTGGTCTTCCGGACCGTCGATATAGCCCTGGCGCGCGCCGCCCGGAGTCGAAGTGGCGGCGGTTTCCTCGAGATGCGTGAGCGAGGCATCCCACAGCGAGCGCGAGGAGCGCACCTCCGGCCGCGCCGTATCGAGCCGGGTGACCTGCCAATACCAACCGGAGAGCGGCAGCTCGAACAAAGGCTCGCCGACCGATTGCGGGAATCCTTCGCTCGCTTCGTCGGGCGTAGCGACGTCCGCGACCAGCGCGCGCAGATAGACGCCGAGGCGGCGGTCAAAGGCGCGCTCCACCGCCGCGCGATAAACGCCGGACAGCACGATCCCGGTGATGACCAGAATCACCACGATCCAGGTCGACGCCGAGAAGAACAGGCGGAGCGCTAGCGAATTGGCGCGCATCGGGTTCTCTATTCCGCCGTACCCGGCACTAATCCGGACATGACGAGCATAGATGGCAGCTTAGCGCGCATCGGGCGGGGATAGCAGGTAGCCGAGGCCGCGCACCGTCTGGATCACGTCGACGCTGAGCTTCTTGCGGATGCGCCCGACGAACACTTCGATGGTGTTGGAGTCGCGATCGAAGTCCTGGTCGTAGAGGTGCTCGACCAGCTCGGTGCGCGACACGACACGGCCGGTATGGTGCATGAGATAGGAGAGCAGGCGGTATTCATGCGAGGTGAGCGTGACCGGATTGCCGTCGACGGTGACACGGCCGGTGCGCGTGTCGAGCCGCACCGATCCGCAATTGAGCTCACTCTTGGCGTGGCCGGCGGAGCGGCGCAGCAATGCGCGGATGCGCGCCAGCACCTCCTCGAGATGGAACGGCTTGGCGACATAGTCGTCGGCGCCGGCGTCGAATCCCTGCACCTTATCGCTCCAGCGATCGCGCGCGGTGAGGATCAGCACCGGCATCGCGCGGCCCGAGCGCCGCCAGGCTTCGAGCACGGAAATGCCGTCCATCTTCGGCAGCCCGATGTCCAGGATGACCGCGTCGTAGGGCTCGCTCTCGCCGAGATAGTGTCCCTCCTCGCCGTCATAGGCGCGATCGACCACGTAGCCGGCATCGGTAAGTGCGGTCGCCAACTGCCGATTGAGGTCGGGATCGTCTTCGATGACGAGCAGGCGCACTCATAAGCTCCTTAGCGCACGGCGATGATGGCGCCGTTTCTCGCTTCGATGGTCACGCGCCGCACTTTGCCATCGCGGGGGAGGACTGTCAGCAGGTAGATCAGGCGTTTGCCTTCGATGCACAGCCGCGCCCGAACCAGCTCGCCGGGGACGCGGCCGCGCAAGGTGCGCCGCACCGTCGCCAGCGGGACCGCGCGGCGTTCCTTGATCGCCACGCGCTGCTGGTCGCGGGAGAGGCAACGCATGCGCTGCTCGGCCTGCGCCGGAGCGGTCAACTCCGGCCAGAGCGCGAGCAGCGCGATTGCGGCGACGGTAAATTTCCACGCGCACATGAAGTTCCATGTAGCATTCGGCGCTGAACAGCGCATGAACAATCGCAATTGCCGGTTGCATCGAGGGCGGGCACGAGTGCGCCGCGATGTCACGGATTTATGGTCGGATGAGGGGCTTGACGCGCAAGGGACCGAGGCCACCGAAAGGCCGAAGCTCGCGGGGCGGGACAATCGGCCGTTGTATCGCAAACGATGTCAGCGGGAGATTTTGGAAGGTGGGGAGAGAAGGCGCGCCGGCAAGGAAGGACGTAAGCCGTGACCTTTGGGCGGTCGGCAGCCGGCGCGCAAAAACGACAAGACGGGAGAGGAAGAGAGCGAGGCAGGAGGGAGAGACTTGTCAGCCGCGGGGTCGGCCGCGGCCCATATGTCGAGTTATGTAATTAATAAAAGGAGTCGGCCGTCACCGCCGCTCCCTCACCGCCCGCACGGCCCGCTCGACAATGCCGGGGACCGGCTCGCCGGTAGCAAGGCACTGCTTCTCGCGGCTGCGGCCCGACACGTATACGCCCAGAACGCCGAAGCGCGCGGCGAAATAGGCCATCAGCAGGCTCGACAAATTGGCGAAGCCAATGATGCCAGCCTGGTGCCCGACCCACAGCGCATGCAGCAGTGTGAGCGCGAAGGCCGGGCACTCGATCAGGGACAATTCGAGCGCATAGATCGGCCGCCACCATCGTTGCAGCAGATCGCCGGAGGCGATCTCGGCGCGCTGCGTCAGGCTCACCTGCTCGACCTGCGCCTTGCCGATTTGCGCCAGCGCCTCGGCCCATTCGGCTTCCGCCCGGGCTGCGGCCTCCACGGCGGCCGAGGGATCGCTTCCCTCGATCGCCTCCTGCACGGCAGCCGGCGTCGGCTCGCTGGCGCCGAGCGCTGCGGCCAGAATTTTCCCAGCCGCGGCGCCGAGCGGCCCGCCGAGGGCCTGCCCGATCAGCGGCGCGCCCAGCCCAATCACGGTCTTTGCGAGATCGCTCCAGTCCATGGCGGCGGCCCTCAATACCGGTCGCGGCCGAGCACCGCGCGCAGCTTCGCCTCGAGCTCGGCGGCGCGCTCCTTGAGCCAGGCGAGTTCCTGGTCCATGCCGACGAAGAATGTGCGCAACTCCGGCCAGGTGTGGACCGCGAGCGCATAGCCGCCGGCGAACGCGCCGGCAAAGAGAAAGAAATCGAGCATTGTCATTGTCTCCCTTGGAATTCAGGCTGCTGCTTGCTGTTGCCGCCGCTGCCACCAGCGCCAGAAGAAATAGCCGCCGACCGCAACCGCGATCGCGGCAACCAGAATGAGCACCGCGACGGCGGGCTCGCCGC
>JBOHIG010000251.1:0-9374 GCA_050725815.1 Xanthobacteraceae bacterium | reverse complement strand
GGTCTATAGATGGCTAATTTACGACTATGTAATTCTCTGGCTCAAGGACATCATTGAACGAGACAACTATCGCCGGTGGCTGGGCCATCGATACAGGATACAAGTCGGGCGATATTGGTCACCAGCGTGCAGCGTCCGCGCACAAAAACTCTACAGTCAAATCGGCCATAAGAATGAGCGGTTGCAATTTGACGCAACTAGAACTAGGGCCGGCGGAATTCACATGCTCTATCAAGCAGGCTTGCTAGCATTGCCTTTTGCGCTGATCACATTCAGAAAGGATTGGATGCTAGCGATATTTTTTTCCGGGCTAGCTTCAATACTCCTTGTTACTGCAATCTTGGCTGATTCTAATTATGAGGAAGAAGAACTCTTGTTTCTCAAATCGTCACCTGCGGCGGCTGATACAGTTGCTGCGCAATTAGGTTACGAGCGCCAAGCGTAGGTAGGAACTCCCTCATGTACGAAAATCTCCTCGCCAATGTCCCGACCGACCTGTGGATCGGCGGCCAGTGGCGCAAGGCCTCCGACGGCGGGCGATTCGACGTCGTCGATCCGGCGACCGAGAACACTATCGCCTCGGTAGCTAGTGCCACCGTCGAAGATGCCAATGCTGCCGTCGATGCCGCCAGTGACGCCTTCCCGGCCTGGGCGGCGAAGAAGCCGCGCGAGCGCGGCGAGATCCTGCGCAAGGCGTTCGAGCTGATCATGCGCGACGCCGAGCGGCTGGCGAAGCTGATCACCATCGAGAACGGCAAGGCGTTGTCGGATTCGCGCGGCGAGGTGGCCTATGCGGCCGAGTTCTTCCGCTGGAACGCGGAGGAGGCTGTGCGCAATCTCGGCCAGCTCTACAATGCGCCGGCGTCCGGTGCGCGTGTGGTCGTGCAGCACAAGCCGGCCGGCATCGCCGTGCTGGTGACGCCGTGGAATTTCCCCGCCGCGATGGCGACCCGCAAGATCGGGCCGGCGCTCGCCGCCGGCTGCACCGTCGTGCTCAAGCCGGCCTCCGATACGCCGCTCACCATGCTGGCGCTGATGCCGATCCTGGAGGAGGCGGGCGTGCCGGCCGGCGCGGTCAACGTCATCCCGTCGCGCGCGTCGGGCAAGGTGGTGAGCGCGATGCTGCACGATCCGCGCGTGCGCGTGGTGTCGTTCACCGGATCGACCGAGGTCGGCCGCAAGCTCTTGCACGAGGCCGCCGACAACGTGGTGAAGCCGGCGATGGAATTGGGCGGCAACGCGCCCTTCATCGTGTTCGAGGACGCCGATATCGACGCCGCCATCGAGGGCGCGATGATCGCCAAGATGCGCAACATGGGCGAGGCCTGCACCGCGGCGAACCGTTTCTACGTGCAGGAGAAGGTGCATGACGAGTTCGCGAAGAAGCTGACCGCAAAAATGGGTGCGCTCAAGATGGGAAACGGGCTCGACGACGGCGTGGCCCTCGGACCGTTGGTGAACAAGGACGGCCTCGACAAGGTCGTCGAGCTGGTCGACGACGCGGTGAAGAAGGGCGCCAAGGTGCTGACCGGCGGCAAGCTGCCGGGCGGAAAAGGCTTCTTCTATCCCGCGACCGTGCTGTCGAACGTCCCTGACGATGCCAAGATGCTGAACGAGGAAATCTTCGGCCCGGTTGCGTCGCTGCAGACATTCAAGTCAGAGGATGAAGTCATCAAGCGCGCGAACAACACCGAATACGGCCTGGTCGCGTATCTCTATACCAAGGACCTGAGCCGCGGCATGCGCGTCTCCGAAAAGCTCGACTTCGGCATGATCGGGCTCAACCGCGGTCTGGTCTCCGACCCTGCGGCGCCGTTCGGCGGCATGAAGCAGTCCGGCATCGGCCGCGAAGGCGCGCACGAAGGGCTGATGGAGTTCCTCGAAACCCAGTACATCTCGGTGACGTGGTGAGCGCGCAACCGAGCGGCGAGATTGCCGGGCGTTTCTTCGGCGCCTGGCGCTATGCGGGCACGACGATCGACGGCCAGCCGCGCGCCGACCGCGGCGACCCGTGCGGGATCATCATCTACGACCCGTCCGGCCACATGGCGGTGCAGATCATGCCGGGGCGGGAGCATGTCGCCACCGCGCCGGCTTCGACCTTCATCTGCTATTTCGGCAGATGGTCCATCGACGAGCAGGCGCGCACCGTGACGCATCATCGCGAAGGCGACCTGCGGGCCGATGGTGAGATCAACGCGGTGCGCCAATACGAGTTCACAGGCGACCGGTTGATCCTACGGCCGGTCGGCAAGGATCAGCAAATCATGTGGGAGCGGATCAGGTGAACGCGCCATTGCACCCGCTGCAGGGCGCCTGGCGCTATGTCGATGCACTGTTGGACGGCAAATCGACCCGTCCGAACGGTAAGGGCATCATCTACTATGCCCCCTCGGGCGACATGGTCTGCCAAGTCTCGCCCGGGAACACGGTCGGCAAGGCGGGTGCAAAGCCAACGCCGGAAGAGGCGTTGGCGGCGCTCGATGGGCACATCGCCTATTTCGGCACCTATGCCATCGACGAGCAGGCGCAAACCGTCACGCACCGTCGCCTGGGCAGCGTCCAGCCGGGCGACACCGCCGATCTCGTGCGCAAGTTCACCATCGACGGAGATAGATTGATTCTCAATCCTCCCGGTACGACCTACGAAGTTACGTGGCAAAGAATCAAGTAAGGACACATCGATGGACGTGCTGATGCCGCAGCTCGGCGAGACCGTGGCTGAGGGCAAGATCACGAAGTGGTTCAAGTCGGCCGGCGACGCCGTGAAGCCGGGCGATAACCTGTTCGAGATCGAGACCGACAAGGTGTCGATGGAGGTGCCCTCGACCACGACGGGGGTGCTCGCGGAAATCCGCGTCGCTACCGGCGCGGTGGCGCCGGTCGGCGCGGTGGTCGCTGTTATCAATGACGGCTCAACGGCGAACGTTAGGGACGTATCGACGCCTGCCGCTCCCTCTCCTCCACCAGGGCGTGTACGCCCGTCTTCGACGGGCTATGGGGGAGAGGGAGCTCCGCCGGCGAGCGCGGCCCTTCACCAAGCTCCAACACAGCGCACTGTGGCGCTCGATCCGTTCTTCGAAGTGCGCACGCCCGAGCGCAATTTTGGGCCGGCGCGGCTGGCGAGCGGCGCGTTCGTCACGCCGGTGGCGCGGCGGCTTGCCTCCGAGGCAGGCATCGACCTTGCGCGGCTCTCTCCGTCCGGCCGGCATGGCCGCGTGGTGGCGCGCGATGTCGAGGCGGCGATCGCATCGAAATCGCCGTCCGTTGCAGCCGCAATCCGCGGCCCGTCGGCCGCCGAGGTGATGGCGCTCTACAAGGATGTGCCGTTCGAGGAGGTCACGCTCGACGGCATGCGCCGCACCATCGCCACGCGGCTGGTGCAGGCCAAGCAGACCATCCCGCATTTCTATCTGACCGCCGATCTCGCCGTCGGACGGCTGCTGGCGCTGCGCGAGGAGGCGAACGCGGCGGCTCCGAAAGACAAGGACGGCACGGCAGCGTTCCGGCTTTCGGTCAACGATCTCGTCATCAAGATGTGGGCGCTTGCCTTGCAACGCGTGCCCGCGGCCAACGCGGTCTGGGCGGAAGATCGCATCCTGCGCTTCAGGCAATCGGACATCGGCGTTGCGGTTGCGATCGAAGGTGGACTGATCGTGCCTGTGATCCGGCAGGCGGAGGCGAAGTCGGTCAGCGCGATCTCGGCGGAGATGCGCGACCTCGCGGCACGGGCGCGCGACCGCAAGCTTAAGCCCGCCGAATATCAGGGCGGCGCGTCGGCGATCTCCAATCTCGGCATGCACGGCGTGCGCGAATTCTCGGCAATCATCAATCCGCCGCACGCGACCATCCTTGCGGTCGGCGCCACGCGCCGGCAGGCGGTCGAGGCCGCGGATGGCGGCGTCGCCTTCGAGAGCGTGATGACGGTGACGCTGTCCTGCGACCATCGCGTGGTCGACGGTGCGCTCGGCGCTGAGCTGCTGGCGGCGTTCAAGGGTTTCGTCGAGCGGCCGGTGACCGCGCTGGTGTAGGACCTTGCGCGCCCCGTCAGGGTACCGTGAAATAGGTCGGCAGCACGCCGGCCGCGTGCAGATATTCGAAGCCTTCGGCGACCGGGATCGCGAGGAGGAACACCAGTGCGTCGGTGAACGTCGTCACTACCAGCTTCGGCTGCACTTGCACGGTGACGCGATCCTGCCATAACGACGGCCTCGGCAGGAAACGCGGCACCTCGGCGAGATAGCGGCGATAGCTCGCGCCAAAGATTGTCTGCAGGCTCGCCTCCTCGATCATCGCGGTGCGCACGAACACCACCCATGCGATGAAGCCGGCAACGAGCGCGATGGCCATACTGCCGACCTGGGCGCCCACGCCGACCGCACCGACGATCGACAGCAAATAGAGCGGATTGCGGCTAATCGAATACGGCCCGTCGGTGACCAAGCTGTGGTTCTTCCGGCCGCCGATGTAGAGCGTACACCACGTCCGCCCGACGATGCAGACCACGATCAGGGCGATGCCGCACCACTCGATCGTCTCGTGCAGAAAGTGACTGTCGGACCAGGAAGAGTCGCTCACGACCAGCAGCGCGATGCTGGTGACGATGGCGGTCAGCAACACGCCCTTGCGTGCAGATCGGCTCTGCCTGGCTGCCTGTCCTTGATCCAGATAGCTCATCGCTGGCGCCTCTCCATCGGAAGCCGCCACAGTAAACCCTTGTTCGTGCGACAGGTCACCCCACCCCCCATTGACACAAGTGCGCAAGTTTCGAAAGTCCGGGATCGTCGACTGCACCCCACGCCGCGATCCTGACGGCCACAAAGGAGCAAAAAGATGGCGAATGAAACCACTGAAATATTGCTGTCCGGCCCGCCGAAGCCGACCATCGTCAACGGGCTTGGCGCGTTCACGCTGCACCGGCTGCACGACGCCAAGGATCGCGACGCGCTGCTTGGAGACGTTGGGCCGCGCATCCGCGCCATCGCTTCGAGCGTCACGTCGGAGAAGATCGGCGCCGACCTGATGGGCAAGTTCCCAGCGCTGGAGATCGTCTCGACCTTCGGCGTCGGTTACGACCACATCGACGTGCCGTGGGCGGCCGAGCACGGCGTCACCGTCACCAACACGCCGCAGGTGCTCACCGAAGAGGTCGCCGATACCGCGCTTGGCCTGCTGTTGTGCACGGTACGCGAGTTTCCGCAGGCGGAGCGCTATCTGCGTGCCGGCAAATGGGTCGAGCGCGCCTATCCGCTCACCAAGGCGACGCTGCGCGACCGCATCGTCGGCATGGTCGGCATGGGCGCGATCGGGCAAGCGATCGCGCGCCGGCTCGACGCCATGAAGGTGCCGGTGGTCTATCACTCGCGGCGGCCGGCGCAGGGCGTGGGCTACCGCTACTATCCGAAGCTGCTCGACATGGTGGCCGACGTGAACACCCTCATGGCTATCATCCCGGGCGGGGCGGAGACGAAGAACATCATCAATGCCGAGGTGCTCAAGACGCTCGGCGCTCAGGGCATCCTCATCAATATGGCGCGCGGGTCCGTGGTGGACGAGCCGGCGCTGATCGAGGCGCTCAAGAACAAGACCATCATGGCGGCCGGCCTCGACGTCTATGTGCGCGAGCCCGAGGTGCCGGCA
The DNA here is from genome assembly GCA_050725815.1 of Xanthobacteraceae bacterium. Lineage (GTDB taxonomy): Bacteria > Pseudomonadota > Alphaproteobacteria > Rhizobiales > Xanthobacteraceae > VAZQ01. The sequence goes on along the minus strand of JBOHIG010000251.1, from coordinate 3,734 downwards.
GAGCTGATCGCGATGGAGAACGTGGTGCTGTTCCCGCATCTCGGATCGGCGTCGGTCTATACCCGCACGCAGATGGACCAGTTGGTGGTGGACAACCTTGTCGCCTGGGCGGCCGGCAAGCCGCCGCTGACGCCGGTTCCCGAAACCCCCTGGCCGCCGAAGAAATGACGCGCCTGCCGGGCCGTGCTAATTTTGCGGCAGGGGTAGGCGCATGGTCCATCGCAGCATCATTGTCGCGGCTTTTGCGGTTGTCGTAGCGTCCGGCTGGGCGCGAGCGGAGCCGGCAGCGGCCGTTTCCGAAGCCGCCAAGGCGATGGTCGGCGGCTGGGAGATCTCCGATGCCGCACGCCAGCGGCGCTGCGCGGTGACCTTCGGCGTCGAGGCCGCGCCGGGCGGCTTCAAGGTCGCGCTCGACGCCGGCTGCCCGACAGCCTTCCCGTCACTCGAAGCGGTGGTGTCGTGGGCCTTGGGCGCCAAGGACTCCGTGCGCCTCGTCGACGCCAAGGGCGCCGCCGTTGTCGAATTCAACGAAGTCGAAAGCGGGATGTTTGAGTCAGAGCGCGGCGCCGAGGGGCTGCTCTTCCTCCAGACCCAGGCCGCGCTGAAGGTCGAGACCCGCAACCCCGAGCAGGTGTTCGGCGACTGGCAACTCTTGCGCGAGGTCGGCAAGCCGCTCTGTCGCTTGATGCTGTCGAACGCGCCCGCGGGGGACGGCGCCTACAAGATCGTCGTGCGGCCGGGCTGCAATGCGGCGATCGGCGGCATGGGATTCGCCACCTGGCGGCTCGACCGCGATCAGCTCGTGCTGACGGGGCGTACCGGCCTATGGCGGTTCTCGGAAAGCGACGCAACGATCTGGGAGCGCGTGCCGTTGAGCGTGGACCCGATCCTGCTGATGCGGCAATGAGACTATTGATGTCGACGGTTGCGCCAGCTTGATCTATCGACCAAAAGCCACGGGGCAGACGATTCAGGGCGGTGCTCCGGGTTGAACAATGCCGCCGGCGAGAAGTGGGAGAAGGGAATGCAGAAATTCACGCAAGCATCGCTGTGGCGTGTGGCACTGATCTGCCTGCTGGCGGGCGTACCCGCAGCGGGTGCAGCCCGCGCCGATGCAGTGTCCGATTTCTATGCCGGCAAAACGCTGTCGCTGATCGCGGGCTTTCCACCCGGCGGCGGCTACGACACGTATGTGCGTGTGCTGGCGCGCCACTTCGGCCGCTTCGTTCCGGGCAAGCCAAACGTCGTCGCCTCCAACATGCCGGGCGCCGGCTCGCTGACCGCGGCGAATTTCACCTACGCCAAGACCGCGCCCGACGGGCTCAGCCTTACCATGTTCGCATCGTCGGCGGCGATGGAGCCGCTGGTCGGCAACAAGGCGGCGGTCTTCGACCCCGTTAAATTCAGTTGGATCGGGAGCCTGTCCCAGGACGTCGCCTATTGCGGCGTCTGGCGGCACCCCGGCGGCGCCAGGACCTTCGACGAGATGATGACCAAGGAGACGATCATCGGCGGCGGCGCGCCGGCCGCCATCACCTATCAGCATCCGATGGTCATCAAGAACGTGCTCAAGGCCAACCTCAAGGTGATCGCGGGCTACAAGGGCACGCGCGACATCAACATCGCCATGCAGCGCGGCGAGGTGAACGGCACCTGCGGCATGTTCGCGTCCTCGGTGAAGGCGCAATTCATGAACGAGGTGAAGGACGGCCGGCTGACGCTGTTCATCCAGATGGGCAGCAAGAGATCGGACGAGTTCGGAAAAATCCCGAGCGTGTTCGACTATGCCAAGACCGACGAGGACCGTGCGATCCTGACGTTCCACTTCGGTCAGCTCCTGCTCGGGCGGCCATTGGCGGGCCCGCCGGGCATTCCGGCCGATCGACTGGCCGCGTTGCGCGCCGCGCTCGTCGCCGTCGCCAAGGATCCGCAATTCCTCGCCGAGGCCAAGAAGGCCGGCCTCGATATCGACCCGGCGTCTCCCGAGGAAGTGTTGGCGCTGCTCAAGAAGTTCGCCGCTTTCACGCCGAACCTTCTGCGCAAGGCGAAGGAGGCGATGGGGCGCTAAAACTCAAGAAAAGCTAGACTCTGATCCGATTCAATCGAATCGGAGTCTAGACGGCCCCGGTTCGATCCTGCGCTGCGCCCTTCGCTCGCTGCTGCGCCGGACCTTGCGCCTGCACCAGGTTATGGGCCGTGTTGATAAGGCCGAGGTGGGAAAAGCCCTGCGGAAAGTTGCCGACGAGCCGTTTGCGGAAGGGGTCATATTCCTCGGCCAGCAAGCCGAGACGGTTTCTCAATGACAACAACCGCTCGAACAGCGCGACCGCCTCATCCCGTCGACCGATCAGGACATAGGCGTCCGCAAGCCAGAAGCTGCAGGCCAGAAACGTCCCTTCGGTGCCGCCGATTCCGTCGTCGACGGCCTCCGTCGCGTATCGCCGCACGAAGCCGTCATGCAACAGCTCCTGCTCGACCGCCGCGACGGTGCCCAGGATGCGTGGATCGTCACACTTGAGAAAGCCGACTTGCGGCATCAGCAGGAGGCTCGCGTCGAGCGAGTCGCCGCCATAGTATTGCGTGAAGCTGTTGCGGCTCCGGTTGAAACCTCCGGCGCAGACATCGGCGTGGATCGCATCGCGAACGCGGCGCCAGCGATCCACCGGCCCCGACAGTTCGAACTGCTCCGCCAGCTTCACGGCGCGGTCGAACGCGACCCAGCACATCACGCGCGAATGGGTAAATGCCCGCTGCGGCCCGCGCATCTCCCAGATACCGTGATCGAGCGACTGCCAGATGGATTCCAGATAGTCCAGCAGCACGGTCTGGAATTCTCCATCCTTGTCCATCGGGCCAAGTCCGTTTTGACGCGCCGCGTACAAGGTCTCGGCGATCTCGCCGTAGATATCGAGCTGGAGCTGATCGGCGGCGCCGTTGCCGATACGCACCGGCTTGCTGTCCTCGTAGCCGGCGAGCCAGGGTACCTCCACCTCCGGCAGCCATCGCCCGCCCTGGATGCCGTACATGATGCGAAGCTGGCGCGGATGGCCGGCGGTGGCGCGGCGTATCCATTGCCGCCACGCCTGCGCTTCGTCGCGATAGCCGGAATGGACCAGCGCATAGAGCGTCAACGCCGAATCGCGTAGCCAGCAGTAGCGGTAGTCCCAATTGCGCTGGCCCCCAATCGCTTCCGGCAGCGATGTGGTCGGAGCGGCGACGATGCCGCCGGTCGGTTTGAACGTCAGGAGCTTCAGCGTTATGAGCGAGCGGACGACCGCTTCCCGCCATTGCGGCATATCCGGGGGGTATTGGCAGCGTTCGACCCACATCCGCCAGGATGCAATGGTGCGCTCCAGGCTCTCGCTGCGGTCAGGCACAAAGTGCGGCTCATGATGCGAAGGATGATAGGACAGGGTGAACGGTACGACCTCGCCCTCATGCACCGTGAAGGTTGCGCTAGTCTTCATATCGCGACCTTCGAGATCGATCGGGGTGTGCAGCTCGACGGCGTCAGGTCCGGCAACGGCGCTCAGTCCGTAGTCGCGCCGCCTCACCCAGGGAATGACCTGCCCGTAGTTGAAGCGCAGCGCGAGCTCCATTGTCATCGGCACGGCCCCGCTTTCGCCCCGCACCATCCGGACGACATCGACCCGCTCCTCATCATCCGAGAACGGCATGAAGTCCGTCACCGTGGCGACGCCGCTTGCAGTCTCGAAACGCGTTTCGAGCACGGC
>JBOHIG010000250.1:0-9933 GCA_050725815.1 Xanthobacteraceae bacterium | reverse complement strand
CGGTCACAACCAGTTGCCGAAAGTGATCCTCGGTGTAAAGTTCAACGACGGAATCGAGGTCGTCAAATCGCAAGCTCAAGCCGCTGCCGCCTGACCTCGCTCGTCACCAAGATTCGGCGATAGCTCCCATCCTCGGCCATTGATCCTCTTTTCCCGGAATATCAACCACAACAACAATCTCCCAATCGGGAAATTCGCGCAGCAACGGTTGCAGCGATTTGGCGACGACGGGTTTCAGCATGTGCAATTTTTGAATTGGTAAAACCCATAATTATCGTCAACGATGAGATAGTCGGCATCCCCGAGGTAATTTTCCGTTCCGAATTGCTGCAGGGTCTCTCTGATTTGGTCGTATAGAAGCCCCCATACGCGACTCTGCTCGCTTGATTCATCTGCAGCCATGTTGAAATCTCCTAGCCGCGTGGTCGGGACGGCGTCGAGAAGGACGAGGCGACCTATTGTTGCGTGCACTGCGCCGAGCACGGGTGAAGGAGCTACCGGACCGGGTGTGAGCCTGTTTAGGTCATCGTTCCTCTGTCATCGGGCTCAAGGATCAGGAAATACGTCCGGGGGAAGATCACGCTGCGATATCCAAGCGATGCTCGTGGGTAGTTTGCCATCTGTCGCGATAAATTCCTTGACCCCCTTCCATGCTAAGTCAAACGGAATGAATAGACCGAGGGAGAGCGGCGTGCCGTGCAAAGTACGAACCCATTTCCTGAGTTGCGCGGTGTCGCCGTGGGAGAAATAGCCGTCGTTCATCCCACCACCTGATTTTCGATAGTAGAGCAGCACTCCGTATTCAGACTTCCCGAAAATCATAAGGTCGATGTCGATGCGGCCTTGGCTGCGCTTCAGGCCCTCGGTTCCATCAACGCCCTGCACTGCCAGGCTGCCATCATCGCTGCGGGTTTCGAAGCGCCAGCGAGAGGATGATGGCCCGATGAAATAGCGCTCAAGCCACTTCGCATCCGGCCATCCGTCGCCCCAATGACTATCGAAGTAGGCGCGCTTCCTCATTGACACCTCCCTATCGGTCCCAGCCGCCATCGCGCATAGTGCGCCTTTCCCCAGACGGGCCAACAAATGTCACGACCGGATTGCCTAGTTCGGCACCAAGTAGTGGTAGAACTATCGGACAACTGGTTCTGCACATCTCGGTGTCTACATATACTTCCATGACTCGGCTCGATAGCGAGCCACCATTCGCCCTTGCCGCTCTCAACAGCACCGTTGCCTCGGCATGGTAGAGCGCATCATTTGGGATTTGATCGATATTGCCGGTTTCCATTTCGTCCGGGTACCGATCTAGGAGCAAACCACGCCACGTATCGGCCGTGGTCCGATCGAAGCCTCTGTAAGGAGGGGCGTCGGAATTCGTTCCAAAAATTGGGAGTTTGTCTGATATCGTGAACGCGACCACACCGTCGTCGCGCGGCCAAAGCTCCCGCCCAAACAAATCCACTGCATGATGTTGATCGCGATAAATTTGAATTACTCGAGCTGGCGTTTGATGGCCTAGCTCGACAAGTCGTGCTTCTGCCTCGAGGATGAGGTCCTTCGCTTCCCGAATCTTGCCTTCGATGTTGAGCTCGTAGGCGCTGGTTCGGGGCTGCCATTCTGGTTCGACCTGTCTGACTCGCCCGATAGCTTCGTTTGCTTGGCGATTTGCGACATCGAGACGAAAGCTTTGGTCAGGATCGACGGCAACTAACTTCTCGCCGATCCTGACGAAAGTAGATCCGGGTGGACGACGCCTGCCCTCCCGAGCAGCAAATCGCGTACCGGGTTTCACCCCGTTGCTCGGCGTGGTATCGGAAATAACTCGCGGATCGTTGATCCGCCTGTCTCCCTGTCCGCTCCCACCCTCACTCGTCCACTGCCCGCCGTCGGGATTTCCCGCGGGCAGTCGCGGCTGGTTCGGATTGAAGTTCGCCTTCCGCCAGCATTGGAGGCGCAGCAGGTCGAGCTTGATCTCGGCGAGGAGGCGTCTCACTTCGGAATCGTCGAGCGGGCTATTGATCGTGGCGCGCGCCTGGCGTGCTGCCGCGTTCTGCTCGGCGCCGCGTGTCCGCAAGAACCAGGCTCTGCGGTCGAACGGCGGCGGTTGATGTTTTCCGATCTTCCCCTTGTTCGAGCCGCAGCAGGCGCAATTCCTCGGGCGAGAGCCAGCGCTCGGGATTGGGCCGGATGTAGCGATGGGCATCGTGGCGGGTGAACTGCTTGCGCCGATACTCGACGGCGTCTGGATGAATCCAGGCCATGCGAACAATCCTGATTGTCAAAAAGAATGATTGAGACGACCGCTTGCTTTGCGGAACGTGAGTGCGAACGCCGGCAGCGCGGTGGCGAACGTGCTATAGCGACCGCTGTCCGCGCGCCACCGCGCGTGCGATCTGGCCGGCGATGTAGGTTTCCGAGCGGCGGAAGCTCTCGACGTCGGGCGTCGCGATGTTGATGGTGACGCTCGCCGCCGCGCCGCCCTGCATCGCCACGCCAAGCCGGCCGTCATGGCCGCGCGCGAGCGGCAGGATTGCTTCCGGGCCCGCTTCGCCGGCGAGCCCGGCGCCGCCGGTCGCAAGCGGAAAATAGGTCGGCGTGCCGATCACGCCGCCGGCGGCGAACGGTTTGATCGCACCCCTCGCCGCCTTCGGCGACGCGCCGCCGACCATGCCGGCGAACAGCGAATTGATGCCGCCCATCAGCCCCTGCGCCAGCGGACGCAACGCCGCCGTCAGCGCCATGCCGGAGAGCCGCAGCGCCAGCCCCTTGAGCACGTCGTCGAACTGCTTGCCGCCGACGATCGAGCTGGTGAATGCACGCGACATCGCGCTGGCAAAGCCGTTGGCGCTTGCGGCGAGCCTCGACGTGCGCCGCTCGAGCCCATCCATGGTGTTGGACAGCGCGGCGGTCTTCTCCATCGTCTCGAATTCATCGGCCATCGGGAAATCTCTTCATTAGCTCGTACAAACCCGCGCGACGCATGGGATCGGAGATGCGTCCGCTCACCGCTTCGATGGCGAGCGCAAGCTCGCGCGGCGTCATCCGCCAGAAATCCCCAGACGAAAGCCGCAGGATGCCGAGCCCGAAGCCGATCGCGCGCGCCCAGGGAAACGGTTCGGGCGCGACGCTCACGGAGCGTCCTGCGGCAACGGAGGGTGCGGCGGATCGCTCCCGCCCTCGCCGGCGCCGCTTGCGCCGAACGTCGCTTCGATCAGCGCGGCGGCGATGCGCACATAGCCGTGTGCGCCGCCTTCGACCGCCATGCGCGCGACCTCCTCGTCGCTCACCGCCTCGCCCGCACCGCGCAGGCCCGCCGCGATGACACGCATGAGATCGTGCGCCTTGAGCCGCCCGGTGCCGAAGCGCTCGGCGAGCGCACAGAGGTCATCGGCGCCGAAGGCCGCTTCGAGCTCGGCGAGCGCGCCGAGCGTGAGCACCAGCGTGCGCCGCGCACCGCCGATCTCCGCGACGATCTCGCCACGATGTCGATTGGGCATGGCTACACCGCCGCGAAGGTCAGCTCGCCGGCCGATTCCAGCGCCAGCTCGTAGGTGACCTCGCCGTTGTGCTCGCCGGCGAATTCGAGGCTCACGATCTGGAAGCCGCCCTCGACCGTGCCGAAATCGGGAATCACGATCTGGTAGCTCTTGACCGCGCCATCGAAGAAATTCTGCCGCATCAACGCGTCGGTGGCGGCGTCCTTGAACAATCCGCGACCGGCCACGGACGCGCGCTTGACGCCGGCGCCCTCCAGCAGTTCGCGCCAGCGCCCGGCGGATTCCGCATGCGTGATGTCGACGGTCTCGGCATTGAACGCGAGCCGGCGCGTGCGCAAGCCCGCGACGGTGACGAAGCTCGACCCGTCGTGCAGCTTGACGAGCAGGTCTTTGCCTTTCTGGGCGGCCATGGATGTGTCCTCTCTATTGCGGCTCGGTGACGGCGCGGAAGCGCACGAGCGCGTGATAGGTGCGCCCGTCTGCTTCGCGACGCACGTCCGCGAGCGCGAAGCGGAGATTGATCAGGCGATGGTCGGCGAGCACGAGCGGCGCGTCATCGAGCGCCTGCAGCAGCGCGCCGGCGACGAGGTGCGCCTCCTTGTGGCCGCCCTGGCGCGAGAATGCGTGCAGCGTGAGCTGGTGCTCCTCGCCCGGCTCGCTGCCGGCCGAGAAATCCGCGACGCGCTGCTCGCCCAGCGTCACGTAGGGAAACGCCGCGGCGGGTGGCGGCTCGTCGTAGACCTTGGGCCCGCCGAGCAGCGCGGCGAGCGGCGCATCGACGATCAGCGCATCGTGAACGGCGGCGCGCAGCGCCGCAGCGGCGGTAGACATTGTGGATACCTTTCGATTGAAGGGAGGTCTTGCGGCTGGCTCCATCCCTCCCCGCAAAGCAGGGAGGGTCGGCGAGGTGAGCAACGCGAGCCGAGGCGGGGTGGGGTCATCGCATGACACCCCACCCGGGCCTCCGCTTCGCTCGGCCCACCCTCCCCACCGCTTCGCGACGGGGAGGGAGAACGAGAGGCCTCAATCCACGCGCTCTTCCGCATCGATCGTGGTGAACAGCCCGCGCCCATCCTGGTCGCGCAAGGCAACGATGCGGAAGATGCGTGCGCCCGCGCGCAGGCGGTGGCGCGTGGTGACGTCGTCACGAAACCGGATGACGATGCGGTGGGTCACGGTCGCGCCGCGCGCCGCCGCCTCCATCCGCTCGCGCACCGACACCGGCGTGACTTTCGCCCACAGCGTGGCCAGTACTGCGAAGCTTCGCGTCACGCCACCGGCGCCGTCCGGCGTCTCCACCGGCGCTTCGAGCACGAGCCGGTGGCGCAGTTCGCCTGCCGCGGTCATAGCGAGAGCACCCGGTAGGGCGCGATCAGCGCCGCGATCGCCGACGGCACCACGGCGACCACCTGGCCGACCGCGATCAGCCCGCGGTTCTCGTACCAATGCGCGACCAGGAGGCGGATCGCCTGCACCAACGGTGCGGGCACGTCGGCCGCCGCCGCGCCGTAGCCGACCGACACGTCGATCTCGATGCCGCCGACACGCTTGCCCGGCGGCGGCATCGACCACGGCACGAAGGCGAGCACCGCGGGCGCCGCCGCGGCATCCACCGCGAACGCCTCGACGTCGATCGCCTGCGCCGTGCCGTCCTCGTCGATGACGCGCGCGACGAGGACTTCGATGAATGGCGCCGGCAGCACGGCGATGCGGCCGTTCGCGGGCCAGCGGTCGCGCACGAGCCGCCAGGTCTGCGCGATCAGCGCGCGGCGCGTGCCCGCCTCGACATGGCTGCGCGCACCCGCGATCAGCGCCGCAATCACGGCATCGTCGTCGGCGTGTTCAATGCGGAGGAAAGCCTTAGCGTCGGCAAGCGAGAGCGGCTCGACCACCGGCGGCGTGAGCAGGATGGAGGACATGAGGGATTCCACTGCATTTGAATGTTGACAGATCGTGCTGAAGCAGGCTCATCGCGCGGTCATGGTCCGCGCGTTCGCCCTGCCTTTCTCTCTCTTGTGGTGCGTGTCGCTCGCCGCCTCCGCCGCCGCGATGGTCGGCGGGGCCGAGCCCGCGCCGAAATTCGCCAACGCCGTCGTGCTGCTGGTCGGCTCGCGCGGTTCGTCCTGCACCGGCACGGCGGTCGCGCGCGACCTCGTTCTCACCGCCGCGCATTGCGTCGTGGCCGGCGCCGACTACAAGCTCGTGTCGTTCGACGCCGCGCGCAAACCTGCGCTCAAGGACATCGCCGCGGTCGCGCGCCATCCGCAGTTCGACGCCGCGGCGGCGGCGCGCCATCGCGTCACCGCCGACGTCGCGCTGTTGAAGTTTTCCGCGCCGGTCTCAAGCGCGCCGATCCCGCTCGGGCCCGCGGGCTTCAAGGTCGCGGTCGGCGACCGCCTGCTGGTCGCCGGCTACGGGCTCGCCACGCCCGGCGACGGCAAAAGCGGCGGCACCGTGCGCACGGCAACGCTTGTCGCCACCGGTCAGCCCGGCACGTTGCAGGTGCGCCTCATGGATCCCGCGACCAAGAACCAGCGCGCCGGGCTCGGCGGCTGCACCGGCGATTCCGGCGCGCCGGCGTTCACGAATGTATCGGGCGCGCTCGCAGTGATCGGCGTGGTGAGCTGGTCGACCGGCCCCAACAACGCGGCCGGCTGCGGCGGCCTTACCGGCGTGACGCCGCTCACGCGCTACCGCTCGTGGATCGTGGAGCAGGCAAGACGGATGGGCTCCGCGCTGACGCAGTGAGCCGCCGCGTTACTACAACGCCCGTATCCTCGGCCCTCCCCTCGCCACCACCGTCAGCGCCGTGATCGCCCACACCAGCGCATCGAGCCGGTCGGGCGAACGGCCCGACGACAGTCCGTCGACGCCGAAATCGCACATTTCGTCTTCCAGCAGCGGAAACGCGCCGACGTGCTTCGCCTTGCCCTGCTCGTAGAGCGCGGCGACGGGTTCGGCGCGCAGATATTTTCCGCGCGTGGCGTGAACTTCCTTGAGCGGCACAGACGGATCGACCTCGCGCAGCACGGCGCGCACCATCTCCCCGCCCATGTTGACTTCGGCGACGATCGAATCCGCTTGCAGGCGCTTGTAGAGCGCAATCGCTTTCATGGCCCAGCCGGACGGCGACAGGCCCGACACGGAAGCGTCTTCCAGCACATAAATGAATCCGTTTTCGGAGCGGCCGGCTGCAACGATGCCGCAGGCATCGGCCCCGCGTCGCGAGGATGCAGGCGGATCGACCGCGACGACGATGCGAACGAACGGGGGCGCCGCAGCCACGCGACAGGATTCGATCAGAGCGCGCGACCACAGCGCGTCGGGCCGGTCGTCGATGATCTCGCCGTCAAGCTCCTGCCGGCCCAATCGCGTGCCGGCGTAGCGGCCGACCACGGTTTCGAAGAAGACCGGCGACAGGAAATCCTTGTTCGCCTGCGTCGGCGCGCGCGTCACCAGCGTGCGCGGATCGGCAACCAAGCGTTTGATCAGTGGCGTCGGGCGCGGCGTCGTGGTGACGAGCTGTCGTGGCCGTTCGCCCAGCCGCAACCCGAATTGCAGCATGTCGAAGGTCGCTTCCGCATGACGCCATTTGGCGAGTTCGTCGCACCATGCAGCGTCGAATTGCGAGCCGCGGAGGCTTTCCGGGTCTTCCGCCGAGAAGGTTTGCGAAATCGCGCCATTGGGCCACTCCAGTCTTCGTCTTGAGGAAATCCAAAGCGGCCGCTGCGAACGCGGCGAAACCGCCAGCAGGCCGGAATCGCCTTCGATCATCACGTCGCGGGCGCCTCGATCGGTTTCGCCGATGAGCGCGATGGCGCGGTGCTCCCGATCCGCGTAAGGCGGGAGGCCGAAGACCTGCGCCCTCACCCACTCCGCTCCGATGCGGGTCTTGCCGCAGCCGCGTCCGCCGAGGACCAGCCAGGTGGTCCACGGCCCGCCGCCGTTGACGCTCGCAAGAGGCTCCTGATGCAGATGCGCGAAGGCCGCGAAATCACGCTGCAGGCGAAGCTGGAGCGGGATCGCTTCCTGACTCAGATACGGTTGCGTCAGCCCGGCTGCGCACAAAAGCTTCAATGCGCCGCGCAAGCATTCGACGGAACTCGTCGATGTCTGTTGGTATGTCGTCGAAATCATCCGTACCTGCTTGCGGCGTTTCGGGCGCGCGCAGGCGGCGTACCCGGTAAAGTGTATCGGTGAGGCTTGCGAGCGTGCGTGCCGTTCGCTCAGCATCGGCCGTGCTCGACTGGCGCGGCCCGCCCAGCGACTGCATCAACTCGACCGAGCGCAGTTCCTGCTCCACGGCACGCTCAAGTCTATCGGCGATGCCGATGGAAGAAGGGGCGGGTGCGCCAGTACCCGCCCCTTCTTCCGTTTGGCCTTCGCCGGTTTTCATCGGCGGCCCCTGGGCTTCATTGCCTTCGATCTGACTGCGAATGGCACGCTCGGCCTCAAGCGCCAGCCGCGCGGCCGGCGAAAGGTCGCGCGGCGGCCGGTCCTTACGCTTTTTCCAGCCGTGCTCATTAGCAACGCGATGAAGTGTGCCGCGTGTGACACCGAAGTCTGCGGCGATGGCATCCTGCGGCTCGTCGGTGTCTTCATAGCGGCGGCGCATGTTCTCGACGGCTTCGGGCGTGAAACCGCGCGGCTTTTTTTCTCTTCGCGGCAACCGCCGCTTCCATTCCTGCTTCCTCGCGAGCCTTTCCAGTGAGCTACGATGGATGCCGACGCTGTCAGCAATCGACCACTGCGGCTCATCCGTTTCTTCGTAACGTTGGCGGGCGTTTTCCTGGGCCTCAGGTGTCAAGCTGCGGGAACGACGGTGAAGCGGCATGACTGAGTGACTCGGCAACTCTTTGCGTTAACAGGTTGCGCAACTATCCGTGGCCCTTGCCCTAGCGATAGGGCAGCTTCGCCAATGCTCGCTATCCTTACGGATTTTACGCTTTGCACAGTCATCCACACCGTCTTTGGACGCCCCATTTCAGCTCCATCGCGCGGAACGAATCTGGCATATGAAATGGTTGAGCCGGCAGCGATTCGCGGTCGCCGCCGGCTCTTTAACAACCAGCCGAAAGCGGGCTGGCGGTATTGGCAAAACGAACAATGACGTGTTCGCAAAATCCGTCAAGTCCTACTTTCGGCATAGCTGTGAGACACGCACACCATGCCGACGATTTACGAGAACATTGAGACCACTTTAGCTCGCGCGGACGAAATTCTCGCCGAGTTGCTGCAGGAATATGATAATTCACTACACAAGAAAGAAGTGACCCCCAAGGCGAAGCAGCTTACTCACGATATTTGCGTTCAGTTACGTAGTGCTCTCGATCGAACTGCTCGGCGCTATTGGGAGAAATACGTTTCTCCTCACCTAAGCGAGGCAGACAACGAAAAGGCCGACGTCTATTTCCCGGTGGCATCCCACGCAGCCGCGATGGATTCCACGTTAGGCCGGTGGCGATGGAAAGCCGTTCGAAGCAATCATCAACCGGTTTATGACTATTTGCGTGCGCAACAGCCGTTCAGCGCCGACAAAAATAAGTGGCTTGCCATCGTCGCGGATCTAGCGGTGCAAGGCAAGCATATCGACCTGGTCCCTCAAAGGCGTTTCGAACAGCAGCGCATTGTAGTCCAGGGCGCTGCCGGCGGGGCTAGTTGGAATCCAGCCAATGTTCGATTCGGAGGGGGAAGTGGGAGCGTTAGAATCATGGGGGCACCTATCGACCCGGAAACTCAGCGAATAATTCCCACCCAAGGCGTTACAGAGCGCATCGAAACTTGGATCAGCTTCGTAATCGACGCTCACAACGTCAATGCGGCAGGATTTTGCAAAGAGGCATGCAAAGAAACGCGAAGGATTGTCCAAGAGATGACCGACCACTTCGTTCTCTCGTAAGCAGCCAGTCTCGACGCAGCGGAGAAGGCCGGCGGCCAATGGCGAGAGGCCGGGACCCGGCAGGTCCCGGCTGACTGGACAATCAGCGAAATGAAAAATTCATCCCGCCGCTCACGATGGCCCGCGACTGTCCCTGACCATAGTTGAATGAAATACGCGCCGATTCCGTGATGTTGTAGCTCACGCCAATTGCACCTGCCGCGTATCCTTCAAAGGCTGCTGCGTTTATCCGAAATGCAAAACGGTCACCGGGATTTGGAATTGCATCCTTGAGGGCGGCTGCGACCGCCACCATCTCGAACGATTGCGAGATTTGTCTGTTTATCTCTGCAATCTGACCGTTGATGGCTTGAACCTGGGCCATCTGACGACTGATGGTTTGAATTTGAGCCAACTGACTATTGATCGTCTGCACTTGGCCATTAAGGGTTGCGATCTGTGCACTGTTTGCCTGCACTTCCGAAGCACTGGCAAAGGCGTTCATCCGGACAAACAAAGGCGCCGTCCGACAAAAGTTTTGCGTATCGACAACAC